>JAAYZC010000047.1 GCA_012515075.1 Thermoplasmatales archaeon | reverse complement strand
TGCACAAGGATCCTCAGGAGGGCCGCCGAAATAGTCGGGTCCGGATGCCTGATATCCGGCAGACAGATAATGGTCACACCGGCGTTCCTCGAACGTTTCCTGGAAGAGGTCAGGACCGCGCACGACCGGGTAATGGAGCAGATGGAGACCGGGTTCCCGGCAGAACCTTGCAAAGGCTGCAGATGCAGGGACTGCGACTATCGGTCCGTCTGCATGGGGGAGAACATCGGCGCGGAGGGGTCGGAATGAACGCCCCCAACGAGTCCCAGAAGAGGATAGCCGGGACCCTGGAGGGGTTCCTGGTAGTGGACGCGGGGCCGGGAACAGGCAAGACCAGGACGATTGTGGAAAGGTTCGTCAACATACTGGAGAAAGGCGTCTCCGCCGACCGGGTCCTGCTGCTCACCTTCACCAGGAACGCGGCCGAGGAGATGAAGGAGCGCATCAAGAACGCTCTCGCGGAGATCTATCTGAGCTGCGGGTCCGAGAGGAGAAGGGCCGTGGAGAACGCGTCGAAGGTCCTGCAGACGGGGACTTTCGACTCCTTCTGCCATACGATCGTGACGGAGTACCCGGAGGCCATCAGCAGGTTCTTCGGCATCGATGGGAAGCTCAGCCGGGGGGCCGTTCTTTCGGAGAACGAGACCCTCAACAGGGAATATTTCAACGATGTGGCGGACAGGTTCCTCTTCGACCGTTGCGGGGACTACGGGGACGCCGAGGCCGTCGTCAGCCAGCACATCGGGGACGCGTACACCGCCATCAACGCGATGATGTCGGCCGGGATATTCCCGCTGAAGAAGGGGTGGTTCGGCTCGGAGTCCGATCCGCTGACCGGGGACGCCGAGGCCGTGGCGGACAAGCTCCGCCGCAACCGCGAGATGTCCAACAAGAAAGAGTACAGGCTCCCCAAGGATGTCAACCAGGTCTTCAAGGACATAGGCATAGAACGGGAACTGCCGACGGATTCCCCGCTGCCCGAGGATGTCATCACGGAAGCGGTGGAGGACGACCGCACGGATCTCTTCAGGGTGTTCCACGACCTCTACTACCATTACATCAAGAGGTCGGTGGAGGACGACCGTCTCACGTTCTCCCTTACCTCCCTGTTCGCCTTCGTGGTCCTGTACAGCGAGAAGGGCATCAGGGAGGGCATGTCCTTCGACTACCTCATGATAGACGAGTTCCAGGACACCGACAGCAACCAGCTCCGGATGGCCCTGATGCTGCTGGACAGGCCCAACCTCTGCGTGGTCGGCGACTGGAAGCAGGGGATATACGGCTTCAGGAACGCCGAGATAGAGAACATGACGGAGTTCCACGAGCGCGTTCCCGGGATGATCTCCGAGCTGAACGACGACACCGAGCGCGTCAGGTACAGGGTGGCAGAGGAGGACATCAAGAAGATGCATTTGGACGTCAACTACCGCAGCTCGTCGGAGATAATAGGCTGCGCCTACAGGAGCCTCACTGTCAGGGCGAGCTCCCAGGAGGAGCTGGACACCGAAAGGATAAGGGGGCTTGTTGGTCCCGACGTCTACTCGGACAGGGACGGGGCCATCGGAGACCGCTCCCATGTCAGGTTCGTCAAGGCGGATAACGTCTCGGAGGAGACGGAGGAGGTCGTCCGGCGCATACTCGACTACGCCACCGGCGACGGATACGGGATACTGTGCGATGACGGGACGTTCAGAAGACCCTCCTTTGGAGACATAGCCGTTCTCTGCAGGGGCACCCGCGCCTGCATCGAGATATACGAGGCCGCCAGGGGGAGGGTGCCTGTCTTCATGCAGGGGGATATGGAGATAATGTCGACGCGGGAGGGGAAACTGCTCCTGGCCTGGCTCAAGTACGTTAACAACAGGAACGACAGATGGGGGCTCAGCGCTATACTCTCGGATACCAACCTCGCCCCCAGAGAGGTCAGGTCTGTGATGGACGGCATGCGCTCAGACGACCGCTGCGTACCCGAGATGATACGGGAGCAGAGGGATTACCTCAGAAGGAAGAGGCGCAGGATAACCGAACTGGTCACATCGGTGTTCTCCCTGTACGGAATAGACAACGACATCTCCCACGCCATAACCTCCGTCGTGTCCTCGGCCCATAGGAACTCGCTCCTCACCATATCCGACATCATACGCATGATGGAGTCGGACATATCCAACGGCACACGGTACAGAGTGGAGAGCGTGCCGGACGGTGAGGCCGTTATAATACAGACCATCCACAAGTCCAAGGGTCTGGAGTACCCCATAGTCATGATACCGCGGGTCGACAGCAGGGTCTTCCCGAGCACGGTGTCCGACAGGTCGGCGTTCCTCTTCGACAGGGATACGGGACTGAGGTGCACGAAGGAGCTCTACCGCTTCGGCGAAGGTTACGCCAAGATCGACAGGTCCTGGAAGACTCACCTGGTGAAGAGGACCCTGAAGAAGGAGTACGATGAGGAGAGACGCCTGCTGTTCGTCGCCCTGTCCAGAGCCAAGCAGTATGTGACGGTCTCGGCATCCGATCCGAGCTTCTTCTTCAAGGAGCTCTCCGGAGGGGAGAGCGTGCCGTCGGGACTCATCCACCCGGGCGAGGCTGAGGTGAGGAAGGAGTCTCCGGCCAGGGCCCCCGACGTCGGGAGGCTGCCGCCCAGAAGGCTCAATGTGGGGGTCCACGACATACTGCGGTTCGGCGACGACGAACCGGGGGGCGAGCCCCGCACCCCCACGGCCGCCTCCGCGGATGCCATGCGGTTCGGGACAGCCGTGCACGAATGCGCCGAGAGGATGGTCCTGGGCAAGGAGGTGGAGGAGGAATACCCTCAGATCGCCGTCGTGAGGGCGGTCCTGGACTCCCTAGAGGACGCTTCCGAGATGATACCCGAGATAGAGTGCGCCCTGCCCTTCAACGACCTGAATGTGACCCTCCGGGGGATCATAGACCTTCTGGTCCTCTACCCCGATCGCGTGGAGATACACGACTGGAAGACCGACAGGACCAGAGACTTCGAGGGGGAGTACATGATCCAGCTGAGCATATACGCCCACGCCGCCTCCGGCCATTACGGTCTGCCTGCTGTATGCTGCATAGACTATGTCACTCTCGACGAACAGCATCGGTTCCAGCCTTTGCCGGAAGAGGATATAGCGACCCGCGTCAGAGATTACCTGGAAGCCCTGTGACCGGGGGCCCGGGGCCCTACCGACAACGGCACGCGGGGAACCGGCGCCTCGCCGCGGCCCGGGGTGCAAGGTCCGATATGCGAAGGAGGGGGCCGTTTAGGTCGGAAGCTCACCTGCTCGGTTTACATTCCGAACCGGTGGAAGCGCACACGGGCTGGGAAAAGCTGTATAGAAATTGTGAGTGGACAGGGCGAGATTCGAACTCGCGACCTCTACAATGCCAATGTAGCGATCTTCCAACTGATCTACCTGCCCAGCTGTGAAACTGGAGATAAACTAATCCTAATTAAACCTTGTGTCAGACGAAGTCGGGATTGAGCTTCGACTGGAACCTGTGGGTCTCCCCCGGTATGTTGGTGGGGTACCTGTTGTTGATGCACGCCATGCAAAGATCGGAGGCCGGCATGCCTATGGCCTCGACCAATCCGGGTGCGCTGATGTACCCCAGGGTGTCCGCGCCGATGGCCGCACGTATGTCCTCCAGCGTGTGCTGGTTGGCTATGAACTGATCGCGGGTCTTCATGTCGACGCCGTAGTAGCAGGGCGCTACTATCGGAGGGCACCCGATCCTAACGTGGACCTCCTTGGCGCCCGCCTCCCTGAGCATCCTGATGAGCCTGCTGAGGGTGGTCCCGCGGACTATGCTGTCGTCCACCAGGAGTATGCGCTTGCCCTTTACGGTGGACTTGATGGGATTCATCTTCATGGACACGGCGTTCTCCCTGTCCTTCTGGTCGGGCATTATGAAAGTGCGCTCCACGAAACGGTTCTTCATGAAGCCCTCTTCGTAGGGTATGCCCGACTGTATGGAGTATCCCAGGGCATGGGCGCGGCCGGAGTCCGGGACCGGCATTACGCAGTCCACTTCCGCAGGGGACTCCCTTGCCAGGATCTCCCCTATCCTCCTCCTCACGGAGTAAACCTCCCTGCCGTCTATGACGGAGTCGGGCCGGGCGAAGTAAACCCACTCGAACATGCAGTGGGCCCTGGGGGTCTCGGCCGGGGCGGGGTATATCTTGAAGCTGTCGCTCTTGATCTCCACGATCTCGCCCGGCTGTACGTCCCTGACGAGGTCACCCTTGAGAGCGTCGATGGCGGCGCTCTCCGAGACTATGACGTACCCGGCGTCCACCCTGCCCAGGCACAGCGGCCTGAAGCCGTACGGGTCCCTGACACCGAAAAGCCTGTCGTTTATCAGAACCGTGAGAGAATAAGCCCCGTCCAGCTCGTTCATGGTGGAACGGATGGCTTTCACGGGGTCGTTGTACTGCGTCATGTGCTTCCCCATGATCTTGGTCAGAAGCTCGCTGTCGGAATCGGTGAGGAAAGACCACCCGGCGTCGAGGTACTTCTTCTTGAGCTCGGCGTAGTTGGTTATGTCGCCGTTATGGGCGGCGGCGATCATCCCGTTGGTGGTCTGCACGAAAAGAGGCTGGGCATTTACAGCGCCCTTGTTGCCTGTTGTTGAATAGCGCACATGACCGATGGCGCAGAGCCCTTCCAGGCCCTCCATGTTACGCCTGTTGAGGGCGACCTGGACCAGACCGCTGTCCTTCACGGTGAGTATCCCGCCCTCCTTGAAAACGGAGATCCCCGCGGACTCCTGTCCGCGGTGCTGGATTATCCTCAGGGCCTTATGCACAGATGGCACTACGTTGTAGGCGGCGTACATGCCGACCACACCGCAACTGTGCTTCGGCCCGGTCATATGAAACAACCTTAATCGTGAGCTTTCGCCCAGGTATATGTCCTGAGCTTCGCGGTCTTGCCGTATCCGCACGATGCGCAGGCCCCTTTCCTCACATGGTAGGAGCTTTTACCGCACCTGCGGCAGGGGATGTGCGTCTTGTACTT
>JAAYZC010000046.1 GCA_012515075.1 Thermoplasmatales archaeon | reverse complement strand
CTTCATATGTAATCCCTCATCATCAGTATCCCGTTACGTATGGATTCCATCCCGCCGGACCTCAGCAACTGTCCGTGACCGGGGTAAAGCCCCTGAACGTCCAGACCGCTTAGCCTCTTCAGAGATAAAAGGAGTTCTGCCGGGGAGCCAGAGGAGAAATCCGTACGACCCACCCCGTACGCGAACACGGTGTCTCCCGTGAAGAGCGCTCCGGTGGTCTCGTCATGCAGGCATATCCCTCCCGATGTGTGCCCCGGAGTGCATATCACACGCAGCCGGTGGCCTCCCAGATCTATGACGTCGCCTTCGAAGAGATCCCTGACCTCCACGGGGCGGGACTCCACTCCGATGGTCTGCCCCATTATGACACTGTCATCGCCCCTCCTAAGGACGACCGCGTCCTTGTGCCCGGCGAATACATCACAACCGAATCTCTCAACCAACATCCTCACCCCGCCCACGTGATCAAAATGGCAGTGTGTCAGTATTATGAGGTCCGGGGGTCGTCCCCTGAGAACGGAATCCAGCCTGGCCAGGAGCTCCGAGGGCCTTTGACCGGCTCCGGTGTCTATAAGTGCCGTCCTTTCGCCGATCACCACGTATATGTTGCTGTCGCACGGGTGTACCGGCTCTATGCACTCTATGACCATGAAGGTAAGAAATTGGTCGTTCTATATAACATATGCCACAGACGATGATGAACGGACAAAACGAAAATACGAGGACCGAACGAAATAAAGGATTTACCGGAGGATGAGATTTTTTCATACGCAACCTGTTTAACTGCTAGACCACACCCCAGCGACGTCTAAGAACATTAGTAAGCCAGGACTGAATACCTCGGGAGACCCTCGGTACTTACATCCGGCTTCTATCAAACTCATCATTTATGAGCGTTCTATGGGTACCTCTTTTTCAAGACGGCTTCGAGCTTAGATGCATTCAGCTCTTATCCGCTATCGCGTGGCTACTCAGCATGCCTTGTCAGACAACTGATAAACTAGAGGCGACGAATCCCTGTTCCTCTCGTACTAAAGGATCCTTCTCGTCAGGTACCAACACCTCCATCAAAAAGCAACAAAACTGTCTCGCGACGTTTTAAACCCAGCTCACGATCCCTTTTAATGGGCGAACAACCCCACCCTTGGCAGCTGCTGCACCACCAGGATAGGGAGAGCCGACAGCGAAGTAGCAAGCCACCAGGTCGATATGAACTCTTGCTGGTGACAACTCAATTATCCCCAGGGTAATTTTTCTGACATCAATCACCCCCACTCGGGAGGTTGATTGGTTCGCTAGGCCTTAGTTTCCTATCTCCGAACCCTATTGTCTGGTTCCGAGTCAAGCTAGCTTATACCCTTACATTCTTCGGTAGATTTCTGACCTACCTGAGCTAACCATTGGGCGCCCTTGTTATCTTTTTGAGGGCGTGGCGCCCCACCCGAACTGCCTGCCTATAGCTGTCCCTCCGAAGAGGTAAGTCGTAAAGAATGTTAAGGGCGGTGTTTCATCGGTGGCTCGGAGAGATGCTAGCGCACCTTCCTGGGTAACGTCTCCCGCCTACCCTACACATAACATTCCTTACAACAACAACAGGTTGCAGTGAAACTCCATGGGGTCTTCGCTTTCAGATGGAGGGGTCTGGATTGTGCACCAGACTGATTGATTTCACTAGCGTCGAGGCGGGGACAGTAGAACTCTCGTTGAGCCTTCATGCAAGTCGCCAATTAAGCGACAAGGTATTACGCTACCTTAAGAGGGTCATAGTTACCCCCGCCGTTTAACGGTCCTTCGTTCCGTTGAAACAGAATTTCAGATGCCGTCACTGGGCAGGCTTCGACCGCTATACACATCCTTTCGAACTAGCAGCGATCTATGTTTTTATTAAACAGTCGGAGTTCCCTAGTCACTGCGACCAGTTGTTCACACAACTGGCACCCCTTATCCCGAAGTTACAGGGCCATTTTGCCGAGTTCCCTCGCCTCGATTATGCTAACACGCCTTAGGCTATTCACCTAGGGACACCTGTGTCGGTTCTTGGTACGATTAACACAATTGACCCTATATCCCTTTTCACTGAAACTAGGAATTATCGAAAGCGAGCCTACGCTCGCCTCATCACACATTCACCCACTTCTCACCATGACGGTTCTTCATGAGCTTCGGTGCTTAAATACGCTGACTTACGTACTTCGACTATCCCAATCTGTCCGGATATAGGCAAAGATTGTGTTAGTACAGGAATATTAACCTGTTTCCCTTTCGATAACTTCGATTAAGAGTTACCTTAGGATCGACTAACCCTTGGCTGACGAACATTGCCAAGGAACCCTTGCCCCTGCGGCGGTACGGATTCTCACCGTACTTTGCTGCTACTCTCACCAGGATCCTCGTTGGTACACGGTCCACAGGACTTCACAGCCCCGCTTCTGCCCATGCACCACGCCCCCTTACCAAATTACATTGCTGCATTCTAAAGTATCGGTAGTCGGCTTAGCCCCGTCCATTTTTTGGGCCCACAATCTCGACCGGTGAGCTGTTACGCTATCTTTAAAGGATGGCTGCTTCTAAGCCCACCTCCCGGTTGTCTTGGACTGCCGACGCCATTTCATATTACACTTGGCCGACATTTGGGGACCTTAACTTTAGTCTGGGTTGTTTCCCTTATGGCCATCAAGCTTACCCCGGATGGCCTCACTCCCGACGTCTACGACGAACGCAAGTTCGGAGTTTGACAAGATGCCGAGGAATTTCTTCCCCTAAGCACCTAATCAGTGCTCTACCTCACATTCTATCTCGATCGAGGTCTATCTGCGAATAGTTTCAGGGGGAACCAGCTATTTCCGGCCTAGATTGGCCTTTCACCCCTATACCCAAGTCATCCAAACGATTTGCACATCAGAACTGGTTCGGACCTCCACCTCCCTTTCGAGAGGCTTCATCCTGCTCAGGCATAGATCGACCGGCTTCGGGTATCCGCACCATTGACTCCAGGCGAGCACACCTTGCCCCTCGATAAAATCTGCGGGCAATCGGTTTCCCTTCGGCTACCTAATTGAATAGTTAACCTCGCCAATGACCAGAACTCCCTGGCTCGTTTTTCTAAACGAACAATATAACACTGGTCCACCATTATTGGTTTCTTCCCTTTGATGCTATATAAATCTTTAACCGCATGGTTTCAGGTCTTTTAACCTCCCGTTAAGGGTACTTTTCAGTTTTCGCTCACGCTACTACTACACTATCGGACTAGAGACGTATTTAGGGTTGGAAGCGAATGCCTCCCAAATTCACGCGCGATATCCAACGCACGCTACTCTGGAGTCTCAAAAATCTCCTGTTTGACCTTCTTCTAAGGGGCTATCACCCTCTATGGCATGACTTTCCAGTCAATTTCGAATATTTCAACGAAGGAGTAAAAGAGCCCATAACACCACATCTCCCCTATATTTCTATAGGGGATTCAGTTTGCCCTGTACCGCTTTCGATCGCCTTTAATAACGGTATCTCTGTTGATTTCTTTTCCTGCGGGTACTAAGATGCTTCAATCCCCCGCGTTCCCAATCATTACTGATTATTCCGAAGAATAGGAAGTCCCATTAGGCCATCGTCGGATCATAGGCTTCATGCACCTACCCGACGCATATCGCAGCTTGACACGACCTTCTTCAGCGCTCTAGCCGAACCATCCCCCATGCGGCGTAGCATCGCCGCTGGCGTATGATCTAGCACACGTCCAGGTTGCGTATGATCGGTGATCATGGGGCTGAATCCGTTCTCATCCTCCATATACGGAGCCCTACACCTCTTCCCCGACGAAGGACCTCTCCTCGGGTGCATGTTTTCGTTTGAATCTTCATGCCAGACTTGGTTTCCCATCCTGGCGGAATTCCCGATTATCGAAGTGGTATATAATACCTCCGACGACTCCGGGGATTCGTGATTCGGAAGATTCCGAACCGCCCGATGGTACACATCGAGCGTACCCCCCTACTCTAATCTCCTATAAATAAGTTGCTCACAGGGGCCACAGGAGGTCACGGGAGAAAGAGGATTTCGACCGAATTAGGCAGGATTTTTCTAAGATCTTTCAAGTCTGGGTGGTAGAGCCTGAGCATATCGTCCCGGTACACCGGCTTTTTGAGGATGCGAGAGACGACGGAGGTCTCGACGGTGCCGTCCACCTTCCACGCGCCACCGGGGCAGGATGTGTCCGTGCTGACGAATATCGGAAGCTTGAGCCTCATCTTCTCCGTCTCAGTGCAAATAGAAGACAGGATCTCGATCTCCCGGGGCTCCATGCGGCATACCGCACCGTCCCGGGATCCGTATGTGAGGTCTCCGGACTCTATGTGATCCAGAAGCGTACGGCGTGACACCGCCACGTGCCTGTTCATGTCCGCTATCATCTTCTCTATGTCCATGGACTCCCCGCCCTGCCCGCATCTACCGCATGCCCTATACAGTTTATGTTGAAACAGTAAATACATAAAAGAGGACGGGAGGCTGCCGGCAGTATGCCCCGCGTGGATTAAACAGCGTTAGTGGATAACGGTAAAATACGCCGCAAGTCCTTGGAGGCTCATGAACAAGACCGCTTTGGATGCCATGCTGGATTCTCACCCTTGCTACAATGAGGGCGCCCACCGCAGATACGCGCGTATGCACCTGCCCGTGGCACCCAAATGCAACATCCAATGCAACTACTGCAACAGAAGATACGACTGCTGCAACGAATCCCGCCCGGGGGTGACCAGCGAGGTGCTGTCCCCGGGACAGGCTCTGGAGAAGGTACGCGAGGTGGCAGAGAAGATACCGCAGCTTAGCGTCGTGGCCGTTGCCGGTCCGGGGGACCCCTTGGCCAACGAGGAGACTTTCGAGTCGCTGAAGCTCGTCACCGGAGAGTTCCCGGATCTGACCCTTTGCATATCTACCAACGGCCTCATGCTTCCCAGGTACGCCGAAAGGCTGCACGGTCTCGGAGTCAGGTTCGTGACCGTCACGATAAACGCCATCGACCCGGAGATATCCGAGAAGATCTACAGTTCTGTCACGTGGGAGAGAAGCAGACTCACCGGACGCGAGGCCGCGGAACGCCTTCTGGAGAATCAGCTGGAGGGGATACGCAGGTGCGTGGAGCTGGGGATGCTCATCAAGGCCAACGTGGTTCTGATGCCGGGGATCAATGATGCCCACATACCTGGAATGGTGAAGGAGCTTAAGAGGATGGGCGTGTACATAGTGAACATACTTCCGCTGATACCCGTGGAGGGGACCAGATTCTCCGACAGGCGCGCGCCCACTTCGGAGGAGAGGAGGAATCTCATGGACCTGTGCTCCCTGGATGCCAGGATGATGAGGCACTGCAGACAGTGCCGTGCCGATGCCATAGGCCTCCTGGATGACGATCGGTCCGGGGAGTTCTACACCCCGCCCGAATGCGGATCGGGTTGCGGACCCATAAGGCCCGACGCCCCGAGGGCGGACAGCGCCATATTGGATGACGAGATCCGCATAGCCGTGGCCTCGAAGGACGGGACCACGGTGGATTACGGATTCGGGAACGCACCCTCATTCAGGATATACGCCTCCGACGGCAGGACGGCCCGGTATCTCCGCACCGAGAAGGCAGATACCTGGGGGGAGGTGTACGGGGACGCGCATGCCAGGCATATACTTTCCACGGTGGAGTCTCTGGACGACTGCAGGGCGGTGGTGGTCAGGGAGATCGGCGACCGGCCCTATGCCGAGCTTGCGGCGAGAGGTGTTTCCGTGACGGTCTTCGAAGGGGATGCCGAGACGGCCGTCCGCGAGGCGGCCCTGTCCGTAATGGATGACTGTATGAAGTGATTAAGAAGGGAGTGCGCACGCGCCCAGAGTGTTTTTAAGTAGGTACGATATGGCGGCACCCATTGCACAGGGGTTGAACGGAATGGACGCTCAAGAGCTAAGGGAAGCATACATCGATTTCTTCAAGGAGAGAGGACACGCGCACATAAGGTCGGCATCGCTGATACCCGAGAACGACCCCACGGTGCTGTTCACCACCGCCGGGATGCATCCGCTGGTCCCTTACCTGCTGGGGGAGAAGCACCCTCTCGGGAAGAGACTGGTGGACTGCCAGAAATGCATAAGGACGGGAGATATAGACGAAGTGGGCGACGCCAGCCACCTGACGTTCTTCGAGATGCTGGGCAACTGGTCCCTGGGCGACTACTTCAAGAAGGAGTCCATCGGATTCAGCTTCGACCTTCTGGAGAACGTCCTCGGAATAAAGAAGGAGCAGTTGGCGGTTACCGCGTTCGCCGGGGAGGACGGCATACCCAAGGACACCGAGACGGCCGAGATCTGGAGTAGACATGGGCTGAGGGACGACCAGATATTCTTCTACGGCAGGAACGACAACTGGTGGGGGCCCGCCGGTCAGACGGGGCCCTGCGGACCCGATACGGAGATTTTCTTCGATAACGGACAGCCCGCCTGCGGACCTGCCTGCGGACCTGCCTGCCGCTGCGGTAAGTACACTGAGATCTGGAACAACGTATTCATGGAGTACTTCAAGGACAAGGACGGCAGTTTCACCCCCCTCGAGCATAAGAACGTGGACACCGGCATGGGCCTCGAGAGGGTCCTGTGCATCCTGAACGGGAAGAGGACGGTATACGAAACGGAACTGTTCTCGGGCATAATCTCCAAGATCGAGGAGATCTCCGGCCAGAGCTACGAGGGCGACAACGTCAGGGCCTTCAGGATAGTGGCCGACCATCTCAGAGCGGCGACCTTCATGATGGGGGACGGGGTCGTGCCCGCCAAAATGGGACAGGGGTACATACTCCGGAGGCTCATAAGGAGGTCCAGCAGATACCTTTCCAAGATGGGGGTCGAAGGGGTCGTCATGCGCGACATCTGCCAGGTGGTCGTCGAACAGTACTCCTCCGCATATCCCGAGCTGATGGCTAACCGGGACTTCATCTACGAGCAGATGACCTCCGAGGAGGAGAAGTTCCACAAGACCCTCAGAAGGGGGCTGAGGTACGCGGACCAGATGTTCGCCGATAACGGCGGCGGGGAGATGCTCCGCGGAGATCTGGCCTTCAAGCTGTACGACACGTACGGATTCCCCATAGAGCTGACCGTGGAGCTGGCGGCCGAGAAGGGCCTCAAGGTCGACACGGAGGATTTCGAGATCAGATTCAGGGAGCACCAGGACCGGTCCCGCGCGGGATCCGATCAGCTGTTCAAAGGCGGACTGGCAGACCACAGCGAGGAGACCACCAAACTGCACACCGCCACCCATCTTCTCAACGCCGCGCTGAGGGCCATCATCGATCCCGATATAAGGCAGAAGGGCAGCAACATAACCGCCGAGAGGCTCAGGTTCGACTTCAACTTCGACAGGAAGCTGGAGCCCGGGGAGCTGGTGGCGGTGGAGAAATACGTCAACGACGCGATAAAGGCGGACCTGCCGGTGGTGTGCGAGGAGATGCCCGTGGAAGATGCCAGGGCTGCGGGTGCCATAGGGGTCTTCGATGACAAGTACGGGGATGTCGTGAAGGTCTATTCCATAGGCGACGTGTCCTGCGAGCTCTGCGGCGGCCCCCACGTATCGAGCACAGGGGAGATCCAGGGATTCAGGATAAAGAAGGAGGAGAGCTCCGCCGCAGGCGTCAGACGCATAAAGGCCGTGGTGGGCAGGTTCGACTGAACCACCCCCCCTGGTCCTTCAAACATCTTACTTCGTTCATCTTCTCTTTTTTTCTTACATTGCAAACATCTCGCCATTACTAATGTACAAAAATATTCATTGTTGATTATAAGAATACAATAGTTCATATATGTGTACATAATCATACCTCCAGAAAGGAGTCGGCAACATGCTGGAACCCGCCATTGAAGAGGTCAGGAGGATTTCCCGCCAGGACAGGTATCGCGTCATACCCGTACGCAGGGAGATCCTCGCGGATGTGAGGACGCCCATGGAGGTGCTGAGGGTCCTTAAAGGGGCCAGTTCGCACTGCTACATGCTGGAGAGCATGGAGGACAGCCAGCAGTGGGGGCGCTACACCATACTCGGACTGGACCCGTCGATGGAGATCACCTGCACCGACTACAAGACCGTGATAAGGACGAAAGACGGCATCACGGAGAAGACGGGGCATCCCAAGGATCACATCAGGAGGATAATGTCCGACAACCTAAGCCCGCGCATACCTGGATTCCCTCCCTTCACAGGGGGGCTGGTGGGGTACTTCTCGTACGACTACATGAAGTACGCCGAACCGGGGCTGGATCTGGACGCCGAGGACCAGGAGCGCTTCAAGGACCTGGACCTGATGCTTTTCGACAGGGTGATAGTGTTCGACAACCTGCGTCAGAAGATCCTGCTGATAGCCAACGTCAGGACGGACCGTCTGGATGAGGACTACGCTAGGGCGGAGGCCGAACTGGACGAACTGGCGAGTCTGGTGGTCCACGGGATTCCCGCCGACCGCGTGTCCACGAGGATCACCTCCGCCATCCGGCTCCTGTTCGACCAACGGGAGTACTGTTCGATGGTGGAGAAGGTCAAAGAGCACATCAGGGAAGGGGATGTTTTCCAGGTGGTCCTGTCCAACAGGATGGACGCAGATGTGGACGGCGACCTCCTGGACGTGTACCGTGCACTGCGCACCGAGAACCCGTCGCCGTACATGTTCTACTTCTCCGGGGGGGACGTGGAGATCGCGGGGGCCTCCCCGGAGACATTGGTGAGACTCGAGGGGAGGAAGGTCAGCACCTTCCCTCTGGCGGGGACGCGCCGCAGGGGGAGGACCCCCGAGGAGGACCGCCTGCTGGAGGAGGACCTTCTTTCCGACGAGAAAGAACTGGCGGAGCACAACATGCTGGTGGACCTCGGCCGGAACGACCTGGGCAGGGTCTGCAGGTTCGACACGGTCAGAGTGGACCGCTACCTCACCGTTGAACGCTTCTCTCACGTGATGCATATAGGCTCCACCGTCTCCGGGGAGATAGGCGAGGGGAAGGATGCCATGGATATCGTGGAGTCCCTGCTTCCCGCCGGCACCCTGTCGGGAGCCCCCAAACTGCGCGCCTGCGAGATCATCAACGAGCTGGAAAACAACAAGCGCGGGATATACGGCGGCGCGATAGGGTATCTGAGCTTCACCGGCGACATGGACACCTGCATAGCCATAAGGATAGCGTACAGGAAGAACGGGAAGGTCTTCGTCCGCTCCGGCGCCGGGATCGTGGCCGACAGCGTCCCCGAGAGGGAATACGAAGAATGCCTGCATAAGGCCAGGGCCGTCATCCGGGCAATCGAATCTGCCGCCCGGGGGGTCGATGTATGATCGTCATAATCGACAACTACGATAGCTTCTCCTACAACCTCTACCAGATGGTGGGTTCCTTCGATCCGGACGTGAGAGTCGTCAGGAACGACGGGGTCACAGTCGGGGATGTGAGGAGGATGAACCCGGACGGGATCGTGATATCCCCCGGACCCGGGAGACCCGGGGGAGCAGGCATATGCATCGAGCTGATTAGGTCGCTCGGACCCGAGATACCCGTGCTCGGGGTCTGTCTGGGGCACCAGGCGGTATGCGAGGCCTACGGGGGGGAGATATCCTACGCGAGGATCCTCATGCACGGGAAGGCCTCTAAAGTGGATCTTGATACCGGCTGCCCCCTGTTCAGAGGGTTGCCCAGGACCATAGAAGCGGCGAGATACCATTCCCTCGCCGCGGTACGGAGCAGCCTCCCCGATACACTCGCCACCGTGGCGGAGAGCGACGACGGGGAGATCATGGCCGTGAGCCACAGGGACCTGCCTGTTTACGGGGTCCAGTTCCATCCCGAATCCATACTCACCCCCGGAGGCGTCAGGATAATCGAGAACTTCGTTAGGGAGGCCTCGCCGTGATCAGAGAGGCCGTGATGCGGCTCGTGGAAGGACGGGACCTCGGATACCTTGAGGCCCAGGCTGTGATGGACGAGATGATGACCGGGAAGGCCAGCGACATACAGACCTCGGCGTTCCTGGCGGCTCTCGCCGCCAAGGGGGAGACCGTGGACGAGATAACGGCGTTCGCGGTCAGCATGAGGTCCCACGGTGTAAAGCTTCCTGGTATGACGGAGGCCGTGGAGATCGTCGGAACCGGAGGAGACCGCTCGGGATCCTTCAACATATCCACGGCATCCTCTTTCGTCGTCTCCGCCGCGGGGGCACCGGTAGCCAAACACGGGAACCGTGCCGCCAACAGCAGATGCGGCGCCGCAGACGTGCTGGAGGCGCTGGGCGCCGACATAACGATCGGCCCTGGGAAAAGCGCCCGGATCCTGGAGGAGATAGGCATCTGCTTCATGTTCGCCCAGGACTACCACGCGGCCATGAGGCACGTGGCCCCCGTCAGGCGCAAACTGGGCATACGGACCGTCTTCAACATACTGGGCCCCCTGACGAATCCCGCGGCGGCAAGGATGCAGCTCATGGGGGTGTACGACGGATCCCTCCTGGAGCCCCTGGCCCGCGTCATGAGCAATCTGGGCGTCGAGAAGGGCATGACTGTACACGGAGCGGACGGGCTTGACGAGATATCGGTATGCGCCCCCACCTCGGTCTGCGAAATAAGGAACGGGACGATCATGGATTACACCATAGAACCCGAAAAACTGGGCATCAGGCTCTGCTCCGAGGGGGACATCGCGGGGGGAGGTCCCGAGGAGAACGCGAGGATCATCCGGGAGGTGCTCGGGGGCGAGAGGGGCCCCAGACGCGACATCGTCCTTCTGAATTCGGCCGCGGCCCTGTACATAGCCGACAGGTGCGGCTCCGTGTCCGGGGGATTGACCCTGGCAGCGGCGGCCATAGACAGCGGCAGGGCGTCGGAGCGGCTGGAGAGATTCGTGGATATGACCAGATTCTGAGGTGAATGCGTGATACTCGAAGATATTGTTGTAAGCACACGTGAGAGGCTCCGGGACCGCATGGTCGCCTTGCCGTTGGAATCGCTGAAAGCGGAGGCGGCGCGGATGGGCTCGGATACGGGATTCCCGTTCGAGAGGGCGATATCCGCACCGGGCCTGTCCGTGATATGCGAGGTCAAGCGCGCATCTCCGTCCAGGGGGACGATATCCCGGGATTTCCCCTATCTGGAGATTGCCGAGGAGTACGAGGCTTGCGGGGCTTCGGCGGTGTCCGTGGTCACGGAACCCCGCTACTTCGGAGGCGCGGACGTCCATCTCGGGAGGATTAGCTCGCGCATAGGCATACCCGTGCTGAGGAAGGATTTCACCCTGGACGAGTACCAGATATACGAAGCAAGGGCGCTGGGGGCTTCCGCGGTGCTCCTGATATGCTCAATATTGGAGGACTGCGAGCTCGAGAGCATGATACGCACGGCCCATGGACTCGGTATGTCCGCTCTGACAGAGGTACGCGACGAGAGGGAGCTGGAAAGGGCCCTGGATGCCGGCGCGGCGATGGTGGGGGTCAACAACCGGGACCTCCGGGATTTCACCGTCGACATAGGGAACAGCCTGCGCCTCGCACCCCTGATACCGGAGGATGTGCTGTTCCTGTCCGAATCCGGCATAAGGGGGCCTGAGGATGCGGCCCTTCTTCGCGGATGCGGAGCGGACGCCGTGCTGGTGGGAGAATATCTGATGACCAGCGAGGACCGTCGCGGGGCCGTGGCCGGACTCGCGGGGAGGTGCAGATGACGCTTGTGAAGATATGCGGACTGTCTCGCAGGGAGGATGTCTCCTACGCCAACGAGGCACTTCCCGATTTCGTGGGTTTCGTCTTCGCCGAGAGCAGACGGAGGGTGTTCCCGTCGCAGGCGGCGGACCTGAGGTCGCGCCTTGACAGGGGGATCGCCGCCGTGGGAGTCTTCGCGGACGCGCCCGCAGAGCAGATAGCCTGCCTTGTGCAGAACGGGACGATCGACATCATACAGCTCCACGGCGGGGAGACGGAGGACTACATCAGGGAACTGAGATCGGTCGCCGCCGCTCCGATCATAAAGGCCGTGACCATGGAGCCCGGTATCGGGATACCGGACACGGATGCGGACCTTGTACTCCTGGACAGCGGCCGCGGGGGGTCGGGGAGGAGATTCGACTGGGATGCCGCGAGATGCGTCCGCAGGAGCTTCTTCCTGGCAGGAGGGCTCGAACCGGACAACGTGAGAGAGGCGATAGATACCGTCAGGCCGTATGCCGTGGACGTTAGCAGCGGCGTCGAGACGAACGGGATGAAGGACAAGAAGAAGATGATGGATATGGTCAGGAGGATCAGGGATGAATAAGGGGAGATACGGTGTTCACGGAGGCCAGTATGTTCCGGAGACGCTTATGAACGAGATACTGAGTCTGGAGGGGTCCTATGAAAGGCTCAGGAAAGATCCGGGGTTCACGGCCGAGCTCGATGCGCTGCTGAGGGAGTACGCCGGAAGGCCATCCCTGCTGTATTACGCCAAGAACATGACGGAGGACCTAGGGGGAGCCAGGATCTACCTAAAGAGGGAGGACCTGAACCACACTGGATCCCATAAGATCAACAACGTCCTGGGCCAGGCTCTCTTGGCCAAGAGGATGGGGAAGAGCAGGCTGATAGCTGAGACGGGAGCGGGGCAGCACGGCGTTGCCACCGCCACTGCGGCGGCCCTCATGGGTTTGGAATGCGACATCTTCATGGGGAGGCACGACATGGAACGCCAGTCCCTGAATGTCTACAGGATGAGGCTCCTGGGCGCCGAGGTCCATTGCGTGGATTCCGGAACAATGACACTGAAGGATGCCGTCAACGAAGCCATGAAAGAGTGGACCCGCCGCGTGGACGACACCCTGTATGTCTTCGGATCCGTGATGGGGCCACATCCCTTCCCTATGATCGTACGCGACTTCCAGAGGGTCATAGGGAAGGAGGTCCGCCAGCAGATTATGGAAAAGGAGGGGCGCCTCCCGGATGTTCTGGTGGCCTGCGTGGGCGGAGGCAGCAACGCCATCGGCCTCTTCTACGACTTCCTGGGGGATGACGTCAGGCTCCTGGCCTGCGAGGCGGCCGGCCGCGGCGTGGATACCAGGGAGACCGCCGCGACTATAGCGACCGGGTCCCCCGGCATATTCCACGGCATGAGGTCTTATTTCTGCCAGGATGAGAGCGGGCAGATATCCCCCGTCTACTCGATATCGGCGGGGTTGGATTACCCCGGCATAGGCCCCGAACACGCATATCTCCATGATATAGGCAGGGCCGAATACATACCCGTCACGGACGGGCAGGCCGTGGCCGCATTCGAATATCTCGCCAGGAAAGAGGGGATAATATGCGCCGTCGAGAGCGCCCACGCCATCGCCTGCGCCATGGACCTGGCGCCCGGGATGCCCAAGGACAGCGTGATGGTCGTGAACCTTTCGGGCAGGGGCGACAAGGACGTGGCATCGATAGCCCGCTACAGGGGGGAGGATGTACATGAGTAACATCCCCCGGGCCTTCGAGGACGGGAAGGCGTTCATAGCATTCCTCACGGGCGGGGACCCCCGCCCCGATTGCACAGAGAGGTTCGTGCTTGACATGGCGGAAGCCGGAGCCGACCTTATAGAGATAGGGATACCTTTCTCCGATCCCATTGCCGAGGGCCCGGCAATACAGGCCGCCAACATGCGCGCCCTGGCATCCGGGACCACCGTGGACAGGTTGTTCGATGTGGTGGGCTCCGTCAGAAGGAGCACCGATGTGCCCATCGTCTTCATGACGTACCTGAACCCCGTGTTCCGCTACGGATACGAGAGGTTCTTCAGGAGGTGCAGGGACTCGGGGGTGGACGGGATAATCATACCCGACCTCCCCTTCGAAGAGAAGAGGGAGGTGTCGTGCGTCTCCGGCAGATACGGCGTGGATCTGATATCCATGGTGGCACCGACCTCGGGTAAACGCATAGCGTCCATAGCCCGCGAGGCGGAGGGATTCCTCTACGTGGTGTCCTCCATGGGGGTGACGGGGGTCCGCAGGGACATAGGCACGGGCGTGGAGGCCATGGTCCGCATGGCCCGTGAGGTCACGGACGTGCCGATCGCTGTGGGCTTCGGCATCGGGACGCCGGAACAGGCGAGGGAGATCGGCGGATTGGCCGACGGCGTCATCGTCGGAAGCGCCATAGTCGAAATCCTATCCGAGCACGGGCCCGATGCCGGACCCGTGCTGCGTGATTATGTCAGGAGAATGAAGGATTCTCTGAGTAGATGAGAAAAGTGGTGGACTGGGCGAGATTTGAACTCGCGACTTCTTGCTTGCAAAGCAAGCGATCTTCCAGCTGATCTACCAGCCCAACATTGGGGGTGAAATTAACGGAAAATATATATGTTTCGTCCTATCAAAGAGACGAGGAGATGTTTATGTTCGGAAAGAACATCAGAATGGAACGCATAATGGACAGGACCACCGGAAACTGCGTAATAGTCCCGATGGATCACGGTATCTCGATCGGACCGATCGATGGACTTACGGATATGAAGGGGACCGTGGACGCCGTCGCCAACGGCGGGGCCACGGCGGTGATCATGCACAAGGGCCTGATACGCTACAGCTACCGTGCGGGCGGACAGGACATCGGCCTCGTTCTCCATATCTCCGCATCCACCGACATGGGGGTGACGTCCAACAGCAAGGTCACCGTGGCCGGGGTCGAGGAGGCCCTGAAGATAGGCGCCGACGCCGTCTCGATGCATATAAACGTGGGGGCCGACACCGAACCCGAGATGCTGGGCGACCTGGGCGACGTTTCCAAGGAATGCTCGGAATGGGGGATGCCCCTGATAGTGATGGCCTACCCCCGCGGACCGACGATAAAGAACTCGTACGACCCAGGACTGGTGGCCCACGCCGGCAGAGTGGCCATGGAACTGGGGGCGGACATAGTCAAACTCAGCTACACCGGTGACATTGACTCCTTCAGGGAGGTCACCAAAGGCGTCCTCGCACCCGTGGTGATAGCAGGCGGACCCAAGATGGACTCCGACCTCGACATACTGAACATGGTGCATGATTCCCTCGAGGCGGGGGGACACGGCGTGTCCATAGGGCGCAACGTGTTCCAGCACAGGGACGTGGAAGGGATGACCAGGGCCATATCCGACATCGTGCTCCGCGGGGCCACCGTCGAAGAGGCCAAGACGCACATAAGGGGCTTGTGATGAAGAAGGAACTCTGGGTGAGGGCCGATCTGCCGGAGGATAAAGCAGAAAGGAAGGATCTGGTAACATCCGCCCTCGAATCGGGTATATCCAAGGCCATTGTGAGACCCGAGGATGCAGACTTCGCTTCCCTGGGCAGCATAGAGCTGCTCTTCAACGAAGAAGGACGCCTCTCCAACGGGTGCATCATCGCCGAACTAAGGACGCCGGAGGATCAGGAGGAGGTCCTGGCTCTGGCCGGCAGATGCGCCGGAGTCGTTCTGGCAGCATCCGACTGGACGATCATCCCGCTCGAGAACATGATCGCCCGCTTCCGCAACACCGGTACCAGGGTCTATGCCTGCGCCTCGGATACAGAGCAGGCAAGACTTTACATGAACACGCTGGAGGTCGGCGTTGACGGTGTCGCCGTCCAGGTCGGAGATCCCAACGGGGTGCGCGCCTTCGCCGAGATGGCCTCCGGAGCCGAGGGCCTGGACCTCGGGATCGCCGAGATAGTTGCCGTCAGGAACGTCGAGATGGGCGACCGCGTGTGCGTGGACACCGTCACCAACATGGTGCAGGGGGAAGGGATGCTGATTGGCTCCCAGTCCGCCTGCCTGTTCCTCGTTCAGTCTGAGAGCGAGGACAACGGCTATGTCGCCGCAAGGCCGTTCAGGGTCAACGCCGGAGCTGTGCACGCCTACGTGCAGGGCCCGGAGGGCAGGACTAGATACCTTTCCGAGCTCAGGTCCGGGGACCCCGTGCTGCTGGTGGACAGGAGCGGGAACACACGCATGTCCTCGGTGGGCCGGTGCAAGATAGAGCGCAGGCCGATGATGGTTGTGGAGGCGGAAGCGGACGGACAGACATACAGCACCATAGTCCAGAACGCTGAGACTGTCAAGATGGTGGGTCCGGAAGGGGCCATATCTGTATCCAAGCTCCAGAAGGGAGACAGAGTCCTCGTCAGAATCCAGGAAGGCGGCAGGCACTTCGGGATGAAGGTGGATGAGACAGTCAGGGAGATATGATGAGAATCTGCGCCTCCCTTGGCGGCATCCGGGATGCCGACGACCTGTCCGATGCGGACATGGCCGAGATCAGGACGGACATCCTGGACTCCGTGCCCGATATCGATGGCAAGGAGCTGCTGGTCACCTTCAGGGACGGGATCGACCTATCCTTCCTCCCCGATGGCTACGAAGGGATGCTGGACATCGGCATCTCGGAGCGTCCGGACACCGGATCCACGATTATCAGTTCGTACCATGACTACGCGTCCACACCGTCCTGGGATGCCATCGTGTCGCAGCTGGACGTATTGCCCGGGGACATTGTCAAAGGAGCTTACAGCGTCCACGACTTCACGGATCTGAACAGCATATTCCGTGCATCACGCGAACTGGGACGGAGGCACGTCCTTCTCGGTATGGGGGAAGCCGGCACCGTCACCCGCATAAGGTCCTCTCTGCTCGGGAACGAATTCACTTTCGGCTACGTGAGCACACCCACCGCTCCGGGCCAGATGAGCGTGTCCGAGATGAGGAGACTGGGGGACGACTGCCTTGTCACCGGGATAGTCGGGCGTCCTCTGGACAAGAGCGCATCCCCCGTCATGCACGCGGCTGCCATGGGGGCGGCCGGGATCGACGGCGCATATCTCCGTTTCGACGTCCCCCGCCTTGACGGAATAGATGATGCCCTGAGGGATTACCGCATACGCGGAATCAACGTCACCATACCCTACAAGACCTCGATACTGCCGTACCTGGACAGACTGGACCCCCTGGCCGCGAGCATCGGCGCTGTCAACACCGTGGTCAACGAGGGCGGCCGGCTGGTGGGCCACAACACCGATGTGGAGGGTGTGAGGATCGCCATGGAGCACGCGGGGATATGCGTCAGGGACCGGCGGGCGCTCGTCATGGGGACCGGAGGCGCCGCCAGGGCATGCATCGGCTTCCTGACGGGAGAGGGCTGCGACGTGACGGTGACGGGGAGGAACGCGGGGAAGGCGGCCGTTCTGGCCGGGGAGCTGGGATGCTCCCACAGGAACAAGGATTCCGCGGCGGTGGCCATGTACGATATTATAGTGAACTGCACTCCGGTCGGTATGTACGGAGAAGGCGAGTACCCCGTCAGCATCGACCGGATAAACCGGGACCATTCGGTGTTCGACATGGTCTACGGGAAGGATACCGACCTCATCCTGGCCGCCAGAGCGGCGGGCGCCAGGACGGCGACGGGCGCGGACATGCTGGCAGGACAGGGTTCCGCGTCTTTCAAGCTGTGGACCGGCGTTCCGGACATGTTCGAGACGATGAGGAAGGCGATAACATGACAGGCATAGGAAGATCGCATGGTGCGATAACCGTGGTGAACGCCATGCCCCTAGGCATAGGCGCCACCATCGGCATAGACCTGGAGACGAAGGCCAGGTTCTCGACGGGCGGCGAATACCGCAAGGTCAACATAATCAACGATCCGGGCGAGAACACCGATATGGCCGAGATATGTGTCAGGGAGACCTACAGGGAGATCGTCGAGATGGAGCCGAAGGGCTGGAATCTGGACATATGCTCCCAGATCCCGGTATCAAGAGGATTGAAGAGCTCCAGCTCCGCGTGCAACGCCATAATCTCCGCCGTGCTCGAGGAGAACGGCAAATACATGGAGAAGATGGACGTCGTGAGGCTGGGGGTCAGGTGCGCCAGGGAGGCGAGGGTCACTGTGACCGGCTCCTTCGATGACGCCTGCGGGTGTCATCTGGGGGGGTTCGTCGTAACGGACAATCGGGATGACACCGTGATCCTGCACAGGAACATAGAGGAATACGATGTGATACTTCATGTGCCGGAACACAAGATACGGAAGGCCGGACTCCCTCTGGAGGCGCTCATAGGCACCGCCCCGGAGATGGAAAAGGTCCTGAACGTCGCCAGGAGCGATCCGCTCAAGGCCCTGACCATGAACGGCGAGATAATATCCCGCGCATCGGGACTCGATAACTCTCTGGCCAAGAGGGCGATGGAGGCGGGTGCGCTGGGAGCGGGGCTATCCGGGGCGGGGCCTGCAATAGCCATCGTGGTGCCGGGGGGGAGAGGGCGGGGATTCGCCACCGACTTGGGAATCGCGGACGCGATGATCACGAGGACAAGGGGCATGAAGCTATGACGGTATGTTTCCGCGGAGGGGAGATGAAGGGCGCCATAACACCCCCTCCCTCCAAGAGCCATACCCACAGGGCCCTGTTCCTGGCCGCCCTTGCCGACGGGGAAAGCACCGTTGAAAACCTCCTCGTGTCCGATGACACCCGGGCGACCCTCGGGGCCGTGGAATCCATGGGCGCAACGACCAGCGTCTGCGGTGACAGGGTCTCCTTGAAAGGCGGCCGCCTTCATGCTCCCTCTGCCGCGGTGGATGCCTATAATTCCGGGACCACCATGCGCATATTCTCCGGCATAGCCTCGCTTTTCGATACGGATGTCACGATCACCGGGGACGCGTCCCTCAGGAAGCGCCCCATGGGGCCTCTGTTAGAAGCTTTGTCCCAGACAGGGGTCTCCTGCAGATCGGAGGGCGGATTCCCCCCGATAACCGTGAGGGGACCGAACAAAGGAGGCAGGGTCCGGATAGACGGCAGCGTGAGCTCCCAGTTCATAAGCTCCCTGATGATCGCCGCGCCCATGATCGAGACGGACACCGAGATAACCGTGGAGACCGGGCGCGTTTCGGCACCCTACATAGACATAACGGCGTCCATGATGAGAAGGTTCGGAGCGGAGGTGTCCGTGGGGGACAGGATAGAGGTACGTGGCGGAACAGGATACTCCCCCTGCCGCTACCGCATACCTGCGGACTTCTCCTCCGCCGCGTTCCCCATGGTAGCCGCGGCACTCGGAGGAGACGTCTCGGTGAGAGGCGTGGATATGGACGATCCGCAGGGCGACCGTGCGATAGTCGGCATCCTCCGCGGCGCGGGCGCCATCGTGGAGGAAGGGGACGGCGGCATCCGCGTGCGTAGAGGGGATCTCAGGGGCACGGAGCTGGACATGGGTCGGACCCCGGACCTCTTCCCCGTTGTGGCCGTGCTTCTGAGCACGGCGGAGGGGGACAGCCGCCTTTACGGCGCGCCACAGCTCAGGTTCAAGGAGAGCGACCGCATAGAGACCACGGTGAACATGCTGAGGGCCTTGGGAGCGGACGCTTCGGGCACCGAGGACGGATGCATTATACACGGAAGGAACATGTTGAAAGGAGGCAGGATCGAGCACAGGGGGGATCACAGGATAATGATGGCCGCGGCCGTGGCCTCCTTGGTCTGCGAGGGGCCGGTCACGATGGAGGATGCAGACTGCTGTGCCGTTTCGTATCCCGGATTCCTCCGGGAGATGAGGGAGATCGGGCTCGAGTCGGAGGTGACCTGATGTACCAGTTGGGGAAGAAGGTGAGGATGAGCCTGTTCGGCAGGAGCCATGGCTCCTGCGTCGGTTGCATATTGGAAGGAATACCTGCTGGCATGTACGTGGACGAGGGGATGATCGAGAGGGACATGGCCCTGAGGAGACCGCACACCGGCATCGGGACTCCGCGCAGGGAGGAGGACGAGGTCTGCATAGCGCAGGGGCTGGTCAAGGGGGTCACCGACGGCGGCCCGCTCCTGATCACCATCGAGAACCGGGACACGGACGGCTCCCGGTACCTGATGTTCAAGGAGACCCCGAGACCGGGCCACGCGGATCTGCCCGCGATGGCAAAGTTCCCACATCATGACATACGCGGTGGTGGGCAGTTCTCCGGAAGGCTCACCGCCCCCATAGTGGCCGCCGGCAGCATAGCGAAACAGATGATAGCCGCCGAGGGGATAGGGATAAGGGCCTTCACCAGGTCCGTGGGCGGTGTGGTGGATGCATGCGAGCGGGATTTCGACGCGGCCTCTGAATCTGTCCTGCACCCAACTCGCGCATGCACGGAGGAGATGGACTCATCCATGACACGGGAGATCCTCGACGCGGCCTCCGAAGGCGACAGCGTCGGAGGTGTGGTGGAGTGCATAACCGTCGGCCTCCCCATAGGATTCGGGGGGATATGGTTCGAATCCCTGGATTCCGAGATATCCGCGGCTGTGTTCAGCATACCCGCCTGCAAGGGCGTCGAGTTCGGCAGAGGGTTCGGGATCTCCGGGATGAGGGGATCCGAAAGCAACGACCCCTTCTATGTGGACGAGGGGGTAAAGGCCCGGACAAACAACATGGGGGGGATATTGGGCGGCATGAGCGACGGGATGCCCATGGTTTTCCGTTCAGCTTTCAAGCCCACGCCCTCCATTGCGAAAGAGCAGGACACGGTGGACCTCCGTACGATGACGAACGGCAAGGTCGCGGTGACGGGGAGGCATGACCCCTGCATTGTTCCCAGAGCGGTCTCCGTCGTGGAAGCGGTGACGGCCCTGGTAATAGCCGACCAGATGAGGCGCGGACTATGACGGACCTGGAGCAGCTGAGAGCCGAGATAGAGGCGACGGACATGGAGATACTCCGCCTGATGAGGAGGAGACTTGAGCTGGCCGGACTGGTGGGCGAGTACAAGATGGAGCGTGGCAGACCGGTCCTGGACCGGTCATCCGAGGAGAGGGTCATCTCAAGGTACAGGACGTTCGCCTCGGAGAACGGCATGGATCCGGACAACGCAGAGGCCGTCTGCGAACTCCTGATGAGGGAGTCCAAGGATGTCCAGAGCTCCCTTCACCGTGAGGCCTTGCGGTAGTCGTACTTGCCTGTGCGTATGCGGTCCATCACCGTCTCGTGTATGCGGTTGAGCTCCCCGACATCGAAATAACCGGATTGTATCTTCACACCGCCGAGTGAGGACAGAAGCGAAACCGAGGAGACGCCCAGT
Organism: Thermoplasmatales archaeon; assembly: GCA_012515075.1. Taxonomy (GTDB): domain Archaea; phylum Thermoplasmatota; class Thermoplasmata; order Methanomassiliicoccales; family Methanomethylophilaceae; genus JAAYZC01. The sequence goes on along the minus strand of JAAYZC010000046.1, from coordinate 53,584 downwards.
CCGTAGCGCCTTGCCAGGGGCCCCCGCACGACATTTGCTATCTGCACCTTGTCATAGCTGATTGTGACCGCCTGGCGGTCCACGACACCGATCTCGAAGGTGAAAAGCTCCTCGCCGGCGGAAAGGGTCCGGGTGCTATAGGCCCGGACAGACCATAGAACCGTGGCCAGAGCCAGGAGTGCCCCTACGATGAGGGGCGTGAAACCCAGGAGGGCTTCGTAGCCCGTGATGGACGGGATGCTCGCCAGAATCCTTTCGGCGTATAACGAGGACACGTATGTGGCCGCCCCTATCAGCACCAGCCAAAGCACGCATTTCACGCCGAGGACCCGCTTGGAGGCCGTCGGCTGAGGGATCGCCTCCCTGTCATAGAGGAACTCGGGAACCAGTTCGGAGAAGACGCGGTCGATCTCCGCATAGTCCTTCATAAGGCAGAGTATTGGACGCTTGGAGTTGCTGTCGGAGCTTAGACCCACGACCTCGGCCTCTATGAAGGACCTGTGCATGAGTCTCGAGAAGAAGGTCGTCCTGACCCTTACAGCATTGATCTTCGTGACTTTGAAAGAGGTACGGTATGTGCGTATCAGCCCATGCTGCAGGTATATGGTGTCTCCCGAGCGGTACACTTTTAGATTGGCGTAATGGAACAGGATGACGACCGAGGGTATTACCGTGACCCCTATGAACACGAAGAGCGACAGCAGACCCTCTCCGCCGTACACCCCGGTGATGCTCAGGGCCAGGTAGATCTGGGCGACGGAATACAGCAGGAAGAACAGTCCCGAGAGCATCTGCGCCGAGGACTGGCCGAAGAAACTGTGGAGCAGCACGTCCTTCCAATCTATGCTGACTACGGTCTCGGCATCGGCATCGGCACTCACCGTGAAGGCGCTGTCGCCGTACATACGGGATGCCAGGAACTCCCTTATAGAATCGGCTATGTCGATCCTGAAGGACAGAACGGCTTCCGGTATCGCGGCATTGATGGAGGAGTTTATGTTTATCTGTATCCTGGATGTCCCGAACAGTCTGTTGACCAGGCCGCGGTTCACATTGACGGACGCGATCTTGGAATACGGTATCCTCTTCTTCATCTTGAAGAGGGTGTCCCTTTCGACCACGACCTCCTCATCCGTGAAACTGATCCATGTCTTGCTCCATCTCCAGTACAGGAACATCGTGAGCACGACAGGAATGGGGGCCATTATGGCGAAGTAAAGATCGGACCATGCCTGCACGGAAGCCATTATGATGAACACCAGCACCAGCACGGCCGGAAACAGGGTCTCCAGTATGATGGACGGGTGGCAGCGCATCCTGTCTACGGACAAGTCACTCCCTTTCCTTCAGTATGTTCACGACTATGTCATTGAGCCTGTCGGATATCTCCTCCGCCACGGGAAACTCGAGGTACTCTATTATGGCCATTCCGCCCGCGGTGGTGATATTGACATTGGCCAGACCGAACATGTTGTTGATCGGCCCCCTGCTGACCTCTACCTGATGGACCCTCTCGATCGGTATCACCGTGTGCCTTATTATGAATATGCCCCGCAGGATGTCTATCCTGTCATCCGTCATCCTGTATCTGTAGCGGGCGAAGAATACCATGGGACCGATGACGAAGTACGCTGCCAACAGAACCAGCGCGGCCACGGTTATCGTGAAAAGCAGGTCCATGTCGATCCAGGGCATGTTTATGAAACGGTATATTAGGAAAACGGACAACAGAAGGACCGCCATCGCGATGACGTTCCACAGGTACATCGAGCTGAGGCACTTACGGTTGAGTGTCTTGAAGCCCTCGGCGGTGACCCCTTTCTCGTTGATCTCGAATTCCTTGGATGTTCGCATGTTTCGATGATGCTTCAGGTTGGATAAAAATGTAATGCGGATGTACGGTCGAACACCGCGAATCAATTGGCTTCCGGACCCTCTGCGCCATCCGCCCTGTCTGAAGAAGACACCGACTCCAGATAACCTATGAGCTCGTGTACCGCGTCCGGGTCCACGGAGTAGTGTATCCACTGCCCGTCCCTCCTCCCTCTCACCAGCCCTCCTTTCTGGAGTATTCCCATGTGATGGGACAGGGTGGGCTGGGATATGCTGAGGGCCTCAAGGAGTTTGCACGAACAGGTCTCCCCTCGGGAAAGCATATCGAATATCCTCAGCCTGTTGGGATCCGAAAGAGCCTTGAACATGTCGATCGCGGAATCGGGGATCATGGGCAGTCGTATGACTGCGAGGCTATTTAGAAACATCGAAATGCATCTATAAACCGCTGGACGGAAAATACAGAAAAGGGAAGGTTGTTTGAAAGAGTTTGATGCTCAGGTGCTGCGGAGCACGATCTCTATGTTGACCCCGTCCGGCACCTGGATCCTCATGAGCTGCCTGAGGGCACGCTCGTCCGCATCCAGGTCGATGAGCCTCTTGTGGATGCGCATCTCCCAGCGGTCCCAAGTCTCACTCCCCTCTCCGTCAGGGCTCTTCCTGCAAGGGACCTTGAGCTTCTTCGTGGGAAGGGGAATGGGGCCGCGTATGTCGACGCCGGTCCTCTGGGAGATCCCTTTGATCTGCATGCATACGTTGTCGACCTTGGCCGGGTCGGTTCCGCTGAGTGAGATTCTTGCGCGCTGTGACATTTGTATCCCTTTTTAAATAAAGGAAAGAAGGGGGTTTAGGCCTTCTCGACCGATATGCACATTCCTGCGGCAACGGTCTGACCCATGTCACGGATGGCGAACCTTCCGAGAGGCGGGAACTCTTTCGCGGTCTCAACTACCATCGGCTTCGTGGGCTCGAGCTTGACGACGGCTATGTCCCCGGTCTTCAGGAAGTCGGGGTGCTCAGCCTTGGTCTGGCCGGTCTTGGGGTCGATGGTCTTCACGAGCTCTACGAACCTGCAGGCCGTCTGGGTGGTGTGGCAGTGGAACACGGGGGTGTATCCGACTGTGATGACCGAGGGGTGGTTCAGCACGACGATCTGCGCCGTGAACGCCTTCGCGACGGACGGAGGGTTGTCGACTGGGCCGGCAACGTCTCCTCTCTTGACGTCGTTCTTGGCTACTCCGCGGACGTTGAATCCGACGTTGTCACCGGGAAGCGCCTGGGGCAGGGTCTCGTGGTGCATCTCGATGGATTTCACCTCTCCCTGAACGTGCGAGGGCTCGAAGATGATCTTCATGTTGGGCTTCAGGACACCGGTCTCGACTCTTCCCACGGGGACGGTTCCGATACCGGTGATCGTGTATACATCCTGTATGGGCATCCTGAGGGGCTTCTCGGTGTGCTTCTCGGGGACCTTGAGGTTATCGAAAGCCTGGAGCAGGGTGGGTCCCTTGTACCAGGGGGTGTTGGCGGAGGCCGTCTTGACGTTGTCGCCGTTGTACGCGGAGACAGGTATGAAGGGCACCTCGTCGGTCTTGACGCCGACCATCTTCATGAGTTTTGTCATGGCCTCTTTGGCCTCGTTGTACTTGGCCTCATCGTACTTGACCGCATCCATCTTGTTGATGGCTACTATGATCTGCCTGACTCCGAGGGTCGTGGCCAGGAAGACGTGCTCCTTGGTCTGGGCCTGGGGCCCCTCGATGGCGGAGCAGGTGATGACAGCGGCATCCGCCTGGGAGGTACCGGTGATCATGTTCTTGACGAAGTCGCGGTGACCGGGGGCGTCGATGACGGTGAAGTAGTACTTGTCGGTGTAGAACTTCTTGTGTGCCACATCGATGGTGACTCCCCTCTCCCTCTCCTCCTTGAGGCCGTCCATGACCCATGCGAAGTAGAAGGATCCCTTTCCTTTCTCCTCTGCCTCTTTCTTGTATTTCTCGACTATGTGCGGGTCGATAGCACCGGTCTCGAGCAGGATCCTTCCAGTGAGGGTGGACTTTCCGTGGTCGACGTGGCCGATGATGACCAGATTCATGTGCTCTTTCTCTGCCATTTTGATTCCTCCTATATGGATTTATATTATAGGTCTGAATTTCTCCATAATGTGTTTTGTATTTAAACCTTACATGCCCGAGTAGTAGTTGGCGTCGTAGGGCTCCGGGTTCAGTCCCTTGCGGGTCCTTATCTCTGCGACTACCTTCTTCTGAAGCTCGGCGGGGACCTGCTTGAATCCCGCGTTCTCGGTGGACCATATCGCACGGCCCTGGGTGTTTCCGCGTATGTCGGATGCGAATCCGAACATGTCTGCGACGGGGCACTCGGCGGCAACCGTGGAGTCCGCTCCGTCCTGTCCCATCTCGAGGATGGTCCCGCGGCGCTGGTTGATCAGGTTCACTGCCCCCCCCATGTAGTCGGGGGGGACGCTGATGAACACGTGCTGCATGGGCTCCAGAAGTATCCTTCCGGCCTGGCACATCGCACCGTATATACCGTCCCTTACCGCGGGGATGACCTGCGCGGGACCCCTGTGAATCGTGTCCTCGTGCAGTTTGGCGTCCACGAGCTTGACCTTCAGTCCGGCGACCTTCTCGTTCGCCAGGGGGCCTCTGGACATCGCCTCCTCGAAGGACTGCTTTATCAGCTCCATGGTCTCGTGCAGGTACTGGATACCTTTTGTGCAGTCGAGGAGTAGGTTGTTGTTCTTGAATATGACAACGCCCTTCGCCTCCTCCTTATCCATGCCCAGTTCCTCCAGCTGCTTGGCCATGGCCTTGGGGTCCTTGATCTTGGCAGAGGCGTCGATGTCGCCGGCGCGTATCGCCTGCAGCACACCCTCCTCGAGGGGCTCCACGTAGAAGTAGAACTTGTTGTGCTTGTTGGGTGATTTGCCTTCGAAATCGGAGGGGTTCTTCCCCTTTACGCTCTCCTGGTAGACGACTATCGGAGGCGACGACAGAATGTCCACGCCCTGCTCGTTTATTATGCGGTACTCGGTGATCTCCAGGTGGAGCTCTCCCATGCCGGACATGAGGTGCTCCCCAGTCTCGTTGTTAATCTCGATGTTCAGGGAGGGGTCCGCCTTGGCGATCGTCCTGAGCACCTCGACCAGCTTGGGCAGGTCCTTCATGTTCTTGGCCTCGATGGCCTTGGTGATGACGGGCTCCGAGTAGTGGGCCATCCTCTCGAACGGATCCATCTCCTTCATTGTGGAGACGGTGGAACCCGCTATCGCATCCCTGAGTCCTGTGAGGGCGACTATGTTGCCCGCCTCGCATCTCTCTATGGGTATCCTGTCAGCGCCCACCATGAGCGATACGGTCTGCACCCTCTGGGGGTTGGGCATGCCGGATATGTAGAGGGTCTGCCCCTTGGTGACCTCTCCGGAGAAGAGCCTGCCTATGGCGACCTCTCCCGCATGGGGGTCCATTATAATCTTGTTTATCATGAGCGAGACTTCGCCCTTGTAGTCGCAGGCGAGCATCTGCTTCCCTATGGTGGAGTCGAGATCGCCCTTCCATATGGTCGGTATGCGTATCTTCTGCGCATCGATGGGGTTCTGGACGTGCTCGATGGCCATCTCCAGGACAACCTCGTGCAGGGGGGACTTCTTGGCGAGCTCGGCCTGCCCACCCTCGCGGGCGCAGTAGTCGAATATGTCGGAGAAGGTTATGTGGCTCCTCTGCATGAACGGAGCGGAGATCGCCCAGTTGTTGTATGCGGAGCCGAACGCGACGGTACCGTCCTGTATGCTGACCTGCCACAGCTTGTTGAGCGGGGCGGGCAGTATGTTCATGATCTTCTGGTTGAACTCGGAGACGAGTTTGGAGAACTTCGCGATCATCATGTCCTTGGTGACCTGCTGCTCCACGATCATCCTGTCCACCTTGTTGATGAACAGAAGTGGTCTGACACGCTCCTTGAGAGCCTGCCTTATGACGGTCTCCGTCTGAGGCATTATGCCCTCGACCGCACAGCAGAGTATGAACACGCCGTCCAGGGCCCTCATGGCCCTGGTGACGTCTCCGCCGAAGTCCACGTGACCAGGAGTGTCTATGAGGTTGATCAGGTACTCATGGCCTTTGTATTTGTGTACCATCGATGCGCTGGCGGCGTTGATGGTTATGCCTCTTGCCGACTCCTGTTCATCGTAGTCGAGAACGCGCTGCTCCCCCGCGAGGTCTGCGGACATCATGCCCGCTCCCGCTATGAGGTTGTCGGAGAAGGTAGTCTTCCCGTGATCGATGTGCGCGGCCGTACCGATGTTCCTGATGTACTTCTGATCGGTCATCAGCTCGGTCGCCCGTTTGATGTTGTCTTCTTTTCTTCCCATGGCCTACACCTTACAATATGTTACGTATCTACAATCAGCGGGCCGACTGGGCTACCCTCTCGATCTCTTCCTTCTTCGCCACGGAGTAGGACGTCATGTCCCCCTTCGCGGCCAGCATTATCTCGTCTGCGAGACACTCGTAAATCGGTTTCTTGTTCTTCGACGATGCCGAAACGACACCGTTGCAAAGGTTACGGAGAGCGATATCGAGTCTCCTCTGGGGAGATATGTCCACCGCCTTGGGAACGGATATGCCTCCGAACTGTAGCCTTGTTACCTCTTCGCGCGGGGCCGCGTTCTCGAGCCCCTCCACGAGCACCTGCACCGGGTTCTTCTTTGTCTTCGCCGCTATTACGTCGAAGGCCTCAGACACCGCTCTGTAGGCCTTCAGTTTCTTCCCGGTGTATTTCTCGGTCCTCATCACATTGTTGATGAGCCTCTCGACTATGCTCAGCTTGGACTTTCCGAACCACTTGTTGGCGTGCTTTCCGCCCGAGTGAGGCACATTGGTTGGGGTGAGGTCTATGTATTTTGCCAGACCGCCGTCGTTGACGGTAACCTCGGACGTGTCGTACTTTCCGAATATGAGCGCTTTCTGAATCATGGTTTCGTCTGCCATCGTAATCACCTTACAGGCTTGTCCGTCCTGCCTCTGACCATCTCGTTCAGGGAGACGTTGTTGACCTTGATGACCTTGTAACGTACCCCGGGGATGTCTCCGTAGGATCTTCCCATCCTACCGCCGATACCTTCCACGAGCACCTCGTCGTGCTCATCTATGAAGTTGATGGCACCGTCGCCTACCGCGAAGGCGGTTATCTGACGTCCGTTCTTGATGAGCTGGATCTTGACGCACTTCCTGATGGCGGAGTTGGGCTGCTTGGCCTCGATGCCCACCTTCTCCAGCACGATGCCGCGTGCCTGGGAGGAGCCCTCGAGGGGATCGGATTTCTCCCTCAGCTTTAGCACCCTTTTCTTGTATCCCCTGTCGAGCCAGCGGAACTTCTGCCTGTCCTCTCTCATTTTCCTTGCGGTGTATAGACCTCTACCCAATGTTTCACCTCATTGTGTTCGTGAATGGTTTCTCGCGATTATGGTTAAGGTATTTAAAACTTGACGGTTTAGATACCTATCAGCCATACGGTGCTATCCTAACACTGTATTTAATGCCTTCTCTGTCTGCAACTGTGTTGCGGATTGTCTCAGCTGATATCCCTGTAAGCGTCCCTTAACGCGCGCATGCCCGTAATTATGTCATCGTCGTCGGGGGTGGCGAAGTTCAGCCTCAGGGTGTTCCCCCCTCCTCTGACGTGGAAGGGACGCCCGGGCATGACTACAAGCCTCCTGGCCATGGCGGCCTCGTATAGACGCATAGCGTCGGTGCCCTCTGGTGTCCTGAGCCAAACGAACATCCCTCCTTCGGGATTGTTCCATTCCAGGGTGTCCGGCAACTCCTCCTCCATCATGTCGAGGAACAGACGCTTCTTCCTGCCATACTCCGAGCGTATCGGCCGCAGGTAAGCATCCAGGTCGTTCCTCTCCAGAAAGGCGTCTATGACCCTCTGGGAGAAGGAACCGGAGTGAAGACAGGTCGCCTCAATCGAGGTGCGTACCCTGTCCTTGAGCCAGTCCGGGACGACCATCCACCCGACCCTCAGCCCGGGGGAGATGATCTTGGAGAAGGAACCGGTCAGAACGGTGTCCTCAGGAGCCAGGGATTTGATGGATTTGCCCGGCCTGCCGCGGAATCCGAGCTCCCCGTAGGCGTCATCCTCTATGAGCAGGCAGCCGGATCCCTCCAGGGCCTCGGCCACCGCAATGCGGGATTCCGGAGGATAGCTCATCCCGGAGGGGTTCTGGAAGTTCGGTACCGCGTAGTACAGCTTGGGCTGGCGTCCGAGAGCCGCCTCCAGCATGGAAATGTCCGGTCCAGACTCGTGGATGTCGACCCCTTCGAAACGGGGGGCGTAGACGGACAGGGACTGCAGGGCGCCCAGGTACCCGGGGTTCTCCACCGCCACGGCGTCCCCGGGGTCCAGGAAGAGCTTGCCCATGTGATCGAAGCACTCCTGGGACCCGTTGGTTATGAACACGTCCTCCGCCTGGGCATCCACGGCGAGCTCCTTCCTGCACCTGGAGGCGATCTTCTCCCTGAGCGAGGGGAGCCCTTCGGTGGTTCCGTACTGCAGAGAGTCCCTCGACTCGGGGCCCCCCAGCACATCCTCCGCCGCCCTCCTGATACCTTCGGTGTCGAACAGCCTGCGGTCCGGGAGACCGGTGGCGAAGGATATCATCCCGGGTCTGTTGGCAACGGATATCAGCTGCATGATGTAGGATTCCATCACGTGATCGGCGCGGTTAGAGAACCTGGGGCGCATGAGCACTCGATTGCGATTTCGGATTAATAATCTGCTGCGGTACTTTCTGTGTATGGATGTATTTGCTATAACCATATACGCAGGATTTTGATATAATAATTATCCGATTATCAATCCGTATGAACAATAAGGTTATCTATGATTATATCAAATGACCAATCCCGTTGGTCTCACATGAAGCTTATTTTCGTGACTGGCGGAGTGATATCCGGACTGGGAAAGGGCATAACCGCATCGTCTATAGGGCGCCTGCTGGAATCCCGCGGACTGAGGGTGTCCGCGATAAAGATCGACCCCTATCTGAACGTGGACGCGGGCACGATGAATCCCTTCGAGCATGGGGAGGTATACGTGCTGGACGACGGGGGGGAGGTGGATCTAGACCTGGGTAACTACGAGAGGTTCATGGACATCGTCCTCACGAAGGACCATAACATAACCACCGGGAAGATCTACCGCTCCGTCATAGAGAAGGAGAGGCGCGGGGACTACCTCGGCAAGACGGTCCAGATCGTGCCCCACATCACCGATGAGATTAAGGCCCGCATAACCGCCGCCGCCCGGGACTCGGGCGCCGACGCGGCGATAGTGGAGGTGGGAGGGACGGTCGGGGATATAGAGTCCATGCCTTTCCTGGAGGCCGCCAGGCAGCTCGCCCGGGACATCGGCAGGGAGGACAGCCTTTTCATCCACACTACGCTGGTGCCGGTCATGGGCCCCGTCGGCGAGCAGAAGACCAAACCCACTCAGCATTCCGTTAAGGAGCTCATGAGCCTGGGTATAAGGCCCGACATCGTCGTAGGCAGATGCCAGGAGCCCATGTCGGAGGACATCAGGAGGAAGATCTCCATGTTCTGCGATGTCCCGCCGGAGGCCGTCGTATCCGCCCCGAACGCAGCTTCCATATACGAAGTCCCACGGATACTGGACGCCCAGGGCGTCACCGACCGCATAATAGGACAGATGAAACTGGGGCCGCTGACATCGGGAAGCGACATGACCTGCTGGAACGCTTTCGTGGACAGGGTCATCAACCCGGAGAGGGAGATCCGTGTTGCCCTGGTGGGAAAGTACACAGCGTTGGCGGACTCATACATCAGCCATCTGGAGGCTTTCGTGCACGCAGGAGCGGAGAGGGGGTGCCGCGTCAGGGTAGCCTTCATAGATAGTGACGAATTCATGGTCCATCCAGCCGGGGAGCTGCTGGAGGGTGCTGACGGCGTCCTGATTCCGGGGGGATTCGGAACAAGGGGCGTCGGAGGCATGATCGAGGCGGCCAGGTATTCCAGGGAGAACGGGATCCCGTTCCTGGGCGTCTGCCTGGGTTTCCAGATAGCCACCTTGGAGATTGCCAGGCATCTTGCGGGCCTGGATGCGGACAGCACCGAGTTCGACCCGGGCTGCGCAGACCCCGTGGTTTTCCTGATGGACGAGCAGAAGGGAATCGGAGGGAAGGGTGCCAGCATGCGCCTCGGTGCCATACCTGTCAGTATAGCCCGTGACAGCGCCGCGTACCGCCTGTATGGCAGGGAGGAGGTCGAGGAGAGACACCGTCACAGGTATGAAGTGAACCCGGATTACATCGGACGGCTGGAGGGCTCGGGCTGGAGGTTCGTGGGCCGTTCGGATTCCGACAGGAGGATGGAGATAGGGGAGCTGAGGGGGCACCCCTACTTCGTAGCATCCCAGTTCCACCCGGAGTTCAGGTCCCGGCCCGGCAGGCCTTCGCCTCTCCACCTGGGTCTGGTGGAGGCGGCGATGGCTTACCGGTACGGAGAGGGGCCCGGCACGGGGGCATTCCCTCGAGACGGGCGTGCGCAGTAGATTGTCGAACCTACACCGCGCACGCTAATCTTTATAAGATAGACGGGCTTAGCGGCAACAGGCGATAATAATGGCGGATGAAGATTACTTTGCATTGCTTGATAGGGCCAAAAGCGTCCTTCCCGAGACCATAGAGAACCACGAGAGGTTCACGCTCCCCGAGCTCGACATACTCCAGGAGGGAAAGATCACCGTTATCAGGAACTTCATCGACATCACCGACAAGCTCAGGAGGGATCCTCTGCATCTGCTCCAGTTCCTCTTGAAGGAGCTGGGGACTCCCGGGAACATTGAGGGCCGCAGAGCGGTCTTCAAGGCTAAGATCAGCCCCGCCAACATAAACGACAAGATCCAGACATACACCGAGACCTACGTCGTATGCTCGGAATGCGGACTCCCGGACACCAAGATGGTCAGAGAGGACCGCACCCTCATACTGGAGTGCGAGGCCTGCGGGGCCCGCAGATCCATAAACGTCAGGAAGGCCCCCAAGTTCGACGCGCCCAACACCCTCAGGGAGGGGGACATCGTGGAGATCTTCATAAGCGACGTCGGAAGGAAGGGCGACGGAGTGGGCAAATACTACAATTACCTGGTTATCTGCCCCGGGACCATAAAGGGCGCCACAGTCCATGCCAAGATCACCAAGATCTCCGCCAGGACCGCCTTCGCCGTCGTCAGCAAGGAACCCACCACCCGCTGATCGGTCAGGAACATGAGATACTTCGTGGAATCCTACGGATGCACCATGAACCGCGGGGAGGGGGAGCAGTTCTCCCGCAGGATGTCCGAGCTCGGGCACTCTCCCGCGGATTCTCCCGAATGCGCCGACATCGTGGTACTCAACACATGCACCGTGGTGGACACCACGGAGAAGAAGATGCTGAAGAGGATGTCCGAGCTCAGGAGAGCAGGTAAGAGGGTGGTGGTCACGGGTTGCATGGCGAAAGTCCAGCCCGGCAGGATAGCCTTGCGCCTTCCGGATTCTCTGATAATCCCGCCCGACCGATACTCCGTCTTCTCCTCCGCTGTCGGGGACACCTACGGGCACTCGGAGCCGGTCGCCGACATCCCCTACGGGATCTCGGGCATAATACCGATAGCGCAGGGTTGCATGGGCAGATGCACCTATTGCATAACCAGACTGGCCCGCGGGAGATTGGTGAGCTCTTCCGAGGAGGAGGTGCTCCGCAGGTTCAAGGACATGCTGGAGAACGGGGTGAGGGAGATACTCGTCACTGCCCAGGACACCGCGTGCTACGGTACCGACCGGGGAACGTCTCTGGACGCCCTCCTGCGGAGGATGCTTGATTTCCCGGGTGACTACAGGATACGGATAGGCATGATGAACCCAGACAGCCTGGAGCGCATATCCGACGGTCTGCTGGATGCCATGGCGGACCCCAGGGTTTACAGGTTCCTGCACATACCCGTGCAGAGCGGAAGCGACAGCGTGCTGGAGAGGATGGGGAGAAGGTACACGGCGGGAGGGTTCATGAGTATGGCGGGCAGCCTGAGGGACACCTATCCTGACCTGAGCATAGCGACTGATCTCATAACGGGCTTCCCGGGAGAGACCGACGAGGACCACCGTCGGAGCATGGACCTGGTGAGACGGCTGAGAGCGGACACGCTGAACATAACCCGCTTCTCCCCGCGGCCGGGCACCCTCGCGGCCGGGATGGAGGCCGTTGGTGGCAACGTGAGCAAGGACCGCTCCAGGGAGCTCACCGATCTGAAGAACCTTACGGAGTACGATGTGAACCGCACCATGGTCGGCAGGGAGTACAGGGTCCTGGCCACGGAGAACGGCAAGCCGGGGACCGTGATCTGCAGGACCGACAACTACCGGCCGGTGGCTGTGCATGGCGACATACCCCTCGGAACCTTCCTGGACGTCCGGATAACCGGTGGGGAGAGCACCTACCTCAGAGGTGAGGAGACCCGCCGGGCAAGACCGTCCGGTCCTGGAGACGGTGACGGCTCGCAAGAATGATAAACGATCAGGATATATCGCCCGACAGACAGTCCCGTGGTGTAGCGGTCAATCATGCTGGCCTTTGGAGCCGGCGACTCCGGTTCGAATCCGGACGGGACTACCACTTGCATTCTGGCCGTCGTGTTTTCGACGGGGGATTCATCTCAGCCAGTTCAGTATGACTGGCTCCTTCCTCGGGGTCGGCTCCCTGTCCTTCGTGGGGTGCCCGACTATTATCGATGCCAGAAGCCTGCAGTCGTCGGGAACGTTGTTCTCCTTCCTGAAACCGTCGTTCCCGTCCAGCGGGGCGGCGAAACCTATCCAGCATGTCCCGAGGCCCATCGAGCGGGCCGCCAGCATAATGTTCCCAGCGGCCAGGGAGGCGTCCTCCACGGGTGTTGCGGCCTCCGGGCCCGCGAAGATGAATACGGCCGAGGGGGCGTTGCAGAATATGTTCAGATCGGGGGTGGTCAGCTTCTTCTCCATGTACTCGCTCTCGATCCCGTTGGCCTTCAGGGAGGCCAGGAAAGCGGGCTTGGAGTAATCGGAGTATTCGCGGAGCTTCTCACGGTTGGAAACGACCGCGAATCTTAGTGCCTGAGCGTTGACGCCGTTGGCGGCGTGGAAACCGGCCTTGACGAGCTCTTTCAGATCCTTGTCGGAAACGGGATCGTCACTGTACGAACGCACGGACTTCCTTCCATATATCGTCTCCAGAGTAGGGTTGGATGTCATCGTCCTGAAGAACGTGGATATAATATTTCAAACAGATGCAGAAGCCGCTGTGAAAACGAGAATGCAGAAGTATGGGAGATGACGTTCGATGCTACGTTTAGCGCATGGTAAGCTGCCAAAGGAATTGCGGGAAATTCGTTTTGGGAATTTCCTTGCAATTATACACAGTGTGTTTTGAGGGTGGGGCTAGGCCCCACCCTGCGTAGGAGGTGATCCATCTGCAGGTTCCCCTACAGATACCTTGTTACGACTTAACCCTCCTTGCTAAATCTCAGTTCGACAACCCCATAAAAGGGCAGCCTCACTGAAACCCAACTCGGGTGGTTTGACGGGCGGTGTGTGCAAGGAGCAGGGGCATATTCACCGCGAATTGTTGATTCGCGATTACTACGGAATCCAGCTTCATGAGGGTGAGTTACAACCCTCAATCCGAACTACGGACGGGTTTCGAGATTACCTTCGCCTCTCGGCGTCGGAGCCCATTGTCCCGCCCTTTGTAGCGCGCGTGTAGCCCAGGAGATTCGGGGCATACTGACCTACCGTTGACCTCTCCTTCCTCTGACTTAGCGCCAGCGGTCCCAATAGTGTGCCTCCACCCCGGAGGATGGAGTAGCAACTATTAGTGAGGGTCTCGTTCGTTATCTCACTTAAGAGAACGCCTTACGGTACGAACTGACGACGGCCATGCACCACCTCTCGGAAAATCGAGTAAGGTCATCAGCCTGACTTTCATGTAACCGTCGCTCCTGGTGAGTTTTCCGGTGTTGAATCCAATTAAACCGCACGCTCCTCCCGTTGCGGTGCTCCCCCGCCAATTCCTTTAAGTTTCATCCTTGCGGACGTACTCCCCAAGTAGCAGACTTAACAACTTCTCTCCGGCACTGAATACCCACGAAGGATCTCCAACACCAAGTCTGCAGCGTTTACACCCTGGACTACCGGGGTATCTAATCCCGTTTGCGACCCAGGGCTTCGTCCCTCACCGTCGGATCCGTTCTAGCAAGACGCCTTCGCCACCGGTGGTCCTTAAAGGATTACAGGATTTTACCCCTACCCCTCAAGTACCTCTTGCCTCTCCCGGTCCCAAGTTTGACAGTCTCCTCGGAAGTCGGAAAGTTAAGCTCTCCGATTTACCCAAGGATTTATCAAACCGGCTACGAACGTTTTAGACTCAATAAAATCGACCACCACTTGGGCTGCAGGTATTACCGCGGCGGCTGGCACCCGTCTTACCCAGCCCTTATTCCTCCAGCTATCTATACTGAAGAAAAGCTAGCACAAAAAGCGCTAGCACTAGGAATTCCCTCATCGGGGTTGCCCCCAGTGTGAAGTTTTCGCGACTGCTGCGCCCCGTAGGGCCTGGATTCGTGTCTCAGAATCCAACTCTGGGCTCCCTCTCTCAAGGCCCATACCCGTCATAGGCTAGTAGGTACGTTACACCCACTACTACCTGATAGGCCGCAGACCAATCCTTAAGCGCCGGAACTTTGAACCATGAATCATTCCAGATTTCATGATCTATGGAGTATTATCCTCAATTTCCCGAGATTATCCTCCACTTAAGGGCATGTTATCCACGTGTTACTGAGCAGTCCGCCGAGTCCATTACGACTCTCGACTCGCATGTCTTAATCGAATTCCTATAGCGGTGGCCGCCGGCAGGATCAACCGGAGTCAAATCACTTGACTTTAATGACGTCATATGATGGATGAAATAGAAACTGGCAGTTTACCATGTTTCACCGTGATGTTCCATTAGGACGGCTCACTCAATCGAATGTTCCGTCTAACAGAACATTCGTAGCATCGAACGTCAGAATCCAAGAGAGCACGCCTTTCGGCGGAGATCTTGATTCTCCATGTTGCTGGGTCGGTCCCAACCGCCCCTGTGTTTGGGGGGTCTCGCCGACTCGCGCATTCCCTCGTATAACGGTGGAGTATATAATGGTTTCTGTCACCATCCCTCCCCGCCAAACGAGTGGATACGGGGTTAGTACCGGCGATATATAAAGATGCCGAAAGTCCGTATCCAAAGGGCGGCTCCCGGGCCTCTGACTGCGTTCGGACGGCTTGAACTGGCCGTTGTCCAGGAGCCGTTCAACAACGGAGGCGGCGGGAACGTCCGTGGGCCGGGGAGTCTCGCATAGGCTTGCCCGGATCCTCCGGACGGAATCGGAACCGCCGCCCGACAACCGCACGAGACGCAGGATGCCTGTCTCCGCCGGACCCATCCAAAGTTTTAATATGGAAACCTCTTACCCCCATCCCGGTGTGGGGGTGGCCCAGCCTGGTAAGGCGTTAGACTGCTAATCTAATGTCCGTAAGGACTCGCGAGTTCGAATCTCGCCCCCCACGCTTCATGCTTTTTCGGATATCCGCTTCCGCCCCCGGCTCCATCGTGTCCCCTTGTTAGGTTGTTCATCGATTATATAGACTATAACGCGCGCATTAGTGAACACATAACACCTACAAGACAATGTTAATGTAACATGCCCTCCATTGAGGGAATATGAGATTCCTGGTCATAACCGACCTGCATCAGAAGACGTCCGCTCTCGGCTGGATAAACGCCGAGATAAAGGAATACAGTCCGGATGCGGTCCTGTTCCTCGGGGACATAACGGACTTCGGGACATCGGAGGATGCTGTAGGTATCCTGGAGAGCATAGATTCAGAGGTCTACGCCATACCCGGGAACTGCGATCCACTGGACCTCCCCGAGAGGATAAAGGGGGTCTGCCACAGCATGCACGGCGAGTGCACCGAGATAGGCGGCATGCACCTGGCCGCGGTCGGAGGTTCCAACCCCACCATATTCGATACTCCGTTCGAGCTGTCCGAGGAGAACCTGTACAGCATGCTCAGACCTATATCCAAGAATGGGATGATACTGATGACTCATGCCCCGGCCCACGGCAGATTGGACACGATACCCTCGGGCCTAAACGTAGGCAGCACCGGCATAAGGAGGATCGTCGATGAATTCAGTCCCGTCCTGGCTCTGTCCGGACACATACACGAGGCCATCGGGGCGGTCAGGTTCGGAGACACGCTGTTCGTCAACCCGGGGCCCGCCCGGGACGGCCGCTCGGCCCTGGTGACACTGGATGGGGGAGCCGCCTCGGCGGAGCTGCTGGGCCCCCTCAGCAGATGAGGGTGCGCCCCGTCTGAATAAAGTTTATATAGAGAACCATGTTTAGAGGTTTTGATTAAAATGGCACTTTGGCAGGGTAAGTCTAAGAGGAAGCCCACCGGCGGAAGGCTCGTGGTCAGCAGAGGCAAGAAGAAGTACGAGATCAGCAGAGAGAAGCAGTTCACCAAGATGGGCGAGGAGACTCTCAAACAGTACCGCGGTGCCGGCGGTAACATGAAGATCGGTATGCTGACGGCGGACTACGCGAACATACTCGATAAGAAGACCAACCAGGTCCAGAGAGCTAAGGTGCTCAACGTCAAAGTCAACCCTGCCGACCCCAACTACGTTCAGCGCAACATAATCAACAAGGGTGCCAAGATCGAGACCGAACTCGGACTCGCCGTCGTCACTTCCAGGCCTGGACAGGACGGAGTCGTAAACGCTGTTCTCGAGTGAGACCTTTGAGTAACTACAAAAACCCCTTTCGCCATTACCCCTTTTGATTCATATGACTTACGACGATGACACGGCTATCGTTCTGTGGCCGGAATACTTTGACATAGAACGCACCCGTTCCCAGGGCCGCAGGGTTCCGAGGCACCTTTGCGTCAGGGAACCCAGCCTGGACATCATCGCCAAGGGCGCAACCATATTGGACCTTGAGTACAGGGTTTTCGAGGACAAGTCCTACCCCGCCAACTGGGCGGCCAAGCGCGGATGCGTCCGTGTGGAGAGGGATAAGATGTCCAAGACCGAGATCCTGCCGGCGATAGGCGAGATACTCGTGAAGAACCAGGGCCGCTGAACCGGGAGGCCCCATGATAACCGCCCTTGACTCCATGATCCTGGACAGGAACTCGGAGGCGCTGGGTGTCAGCTTGGACACCTTGATGGAGAACGCCGGCTCCAGACTGGCCGAGGTAATCGGGGATGAGTATCCCGGCAGAAGGATCCTTATAGTGTGCGGGACCGGAAACAACGGAGGAGACGGCTTCGCAGCCGCCAACAGGCTGGAGGGCAACGATGTCACCGTGGCCCTGCTACGTCCCGCTGAAGATATCAGAAGCGAGCCCTCCAGAAAACAGTACTCCATGCTTCGCACCGACATCATACCTTTCTCCGAAGCGAGGCATGATGATTACGACGTGGTTGTGGACTGCGCTCTGGGCACCGGCGGAAACGGTCCCCCGCGCGGTGTTTACGCAGACTTCATCGAATGGATACGGGGGTTCGGAGGCGCAGTGGTTTCGGCCGATGTCCCCACCGGGATGGGTACCGACCTCTGCGTGAGACCCTCGCTTACTGTCACCTTCCATGATGTTAAGGAGGGCATGGACGAGGCCAGCTGCGGCAGGATAGTCGTATGCGACATAGGGATACCCCGGGAAGCAGCAGATCTTGTGGGTCCGGGAGACATGCTCAGATATCCTCTGCCCGACCCTAAAAGCCACAAAGGAGACAACGGCAGAGTCCTGGTGGTAGGGGGCGGCCCATACACCGGCGCACCCGCGTTGGCCGCGCTGGCGGCCCTTAGAACGGGAGCGGACCTGGTCAGGATAGCCGTGCCCGAATCCTGTTTCTCAGCCATAGCCTCCATGTCTCCGAACTTCACCATGCTGAGACTGAAGGGCGATGTCTTGGGCCCGGAGAGCCTGGGTGCCCTCGCGGAGGCCGTGAGGGAGTCCGATGCCGTCTTGATAGGGCCCGGACTGGGGACGTCCCCCCGCACCGCGGAGACCGTGAGGGCGCTGGCGGCGTCCTGTGAAAGACCTATGGTAATAGATGCGGACGGCCTGAAGGCGCTGGCAGGCGGAGACGTCTCGTTCCACGCACCCGTGGTCATTACACCACATGAACGTGAGATGTCTCTGCTCCTGGGGCGCAGGGTGGAGGACCGTTCGGAGGACGCGGCAGAGGCCGCGTCGCGCTTCGGTTCGGTCGTCGTGCTGAAAGGGCCCGAGGATGTGATCTCGGACGGCTTGTCCCTGAGGAGGAACCATACGGGCACCCCCGCCATGACGGTGGGTGGCACCGGGGATGCGCTGGCAGGCATCGTGGCGGGACTTCTCGCCAAGGGGATGGCCCCATTCGACGCGGCCTGTCTGGGGACGTACATCTGCGGCAGGGCCGGAGAGGCCGCCTTCTGCTCCAGATCCTACGGGATGATCGCCACCGACCTGATAGAGGATATACCGTCCGTGCTCAGGGACGGCCTGAAGGGTTGACATGAACATACAGCCAGTCCACGGCGTCCCCGCACTGAGGGCGGGGAGCGCTCTGATCATCGGGGACCTGCACATAGGTCTGGAGAGCCATCTCATGAGCAAGGGCTTCCATATTCCTTCCAGAACCCGAATGATGTATGATGCCGTGATGGAAGCGGCGGGGGATTCCACAAGGCTCATCGTCCTGGGGGATGTGAAGGATTCCGTCCCGGGGTCCTCAAAACAGGAATACAGGGAGATACCGGAATTCTTCGAGGGGTTGCTGGAGCGCTTCGACATCATCAACGTCGTCAGGGGGAACCACGATACCAACATAGAGGAGTTCCTGCCCTCCCGCGTAAGACTCATGCCCGCCTCGGGCATGGTGCTGGATGATGCGGGCTTGGCCCACGGGCACACCTGGCCATCACCTGAGGTCATGGGGAAGGACACCTTGATACTCGCCCACAACCACCCTGCTGTCATGTTCCGGGACGGTGTGGGGAGGATCGCCACCGAGCCCTGCTGGATGCGCGGGAGGTTCAGGATCTCCGAGGACGAGAGATACGCGCGGCTCCCCTCTTCGTTCATAGTCATACCCGCTTTCAACCGTATGCTCGGGGGCTCTCCCGTCAATGCAGAGGGAGAGGAGCTGCTGGGACCCGTCCTGAGGAGCGGGCTGCCGGACCTGGACAACGCGCACCTGTACCTCCTGGATGGAATAGACCTCGGCAGACGTGAAGACCTGATGGTCGACAAGAGGACCAGGAGAGGCATTCGGGGACCCAGGCCGGGTTACTGAACGGCTGCGCTCCAGACGGAGCGAGTTCTGCAGGAAGGGAGGTATAAAAGGATAAGAAGGGGGTTGCCCCCCATGTTGTTTAGTTGCGGGTGACGGTGTCGTAGATGTTTCCATCCACGTCCCTGATCACGGCGGTCAGGGGCATCTGACCGGGCAGGCTGTGCGTGGCACAGGAGTTGCACGGATCGTACGCCCTGAAGGCCATCTCGACCATGTTCAGGAGCCCGGGGGATACCTCGTAGTTCTTGATCAGAGCCTTGGCGACCTTGCAGACATCGAAGTTTATGGGGCCGTTGTTGTTTGTGGTCCCGACCACGAGGTTGCATGCGGTGACTATGCCGTTCTCATCGCAGACGTAGTCGTGCGTGAGCGTTCCCCTGGGGGCCTCGACGCAGCCGACTCCCCTTCCTCCGGGGGAGATGTCCTTCTGCTTGATGTCGCTGTTGCACAAATCCTTGTCCTGAGCATTCTCCAGGCACCGTTCTGCCGCGAAGATCATCTCGATGATCCTTGCCCAGTGGGTGGCGAGGTTGAAGTGGACCGGGCCCTCGACACCGAGGTCCTTGAAGGTCCCGCGGAACCTCTCCAGCTCGGACTGCGCTATGGGCGTGCTGATGCTGTCGCAGGCATTGACTCTGGACAAGGGTGTGGCACGGTACAGTCCGCTGTCGGGTCCGTCCACGATTCCCTTGTACCCGATCTTCCTCAGGTAGGGGAACTTCTCGTAGGACCAGGGCTCGACCGCTTCGGCGATGTAGTCCAGGTAGTCGTCCGGGTTGTACTTGTAGACCTCTTTGCCTTTCTGGTCTACGACCCTTACGGGCCCGTCGTGGAACTCCATCTGGTTCTTGCCCTTCCTGTCGCTGACCATTCCCATGGAGTAGGTCTCCTGGTAGTACAGATCGGGATTGGCGATGATGCCCAGGTAGTCCTTGTTTGCAAGGACGACGTCGTTGAACACCTGCATGGAGGTCTTACCGAACTCGACAAGGTTCTCCGCATAGGATATGATCTCCTTCTGCTGCTCCTTGTTCAGACCCATGGAGACTCCGCCGGGCACACCCATGCAGGGGTGCGTGGCCTTGCCTCCGATCATGGCCTGTATCTTCTGGGCCTGCGCACGGGCCTTCAGGACCGCACCTCCGAGCTCGAGACCGACCGCACCGACGACGCCCAGGACATTCCTGTTGGCCGCGGGTGATCCTGGTCCGAGGACGAAGTCGGGAGCCGCCAGCGCGTAGAAGTGCGCTATGTGGCTGTGCACGAAGTGCGCATCGTAGAACAGATCCCTTATCAGGAACGCCGTCTCGGTGGGCTTCGTGTTGTAGCAGCCGTCGATGGCCTTCGTGGAGGCCAGGTGGTGGGCGCCCGGGCAGACGCCGCAGAGCCTAGCGGTTATCTGGTTGAGCTCCGTGACCCTCCTGCCCACGCAGAACCTCTCGAACCCTCTGAGCTCGGGGATCTGCCAGTACGCCTTCTCGGCATTTCCATCCTTGTCAAGGAAGATCTCAATCTTTCCGTGTCCCTCGAGACGCGTGATCGGGTCGACCTCAACACGGTTTGTGCTGACTTTGTGTTTCTCATCCCAAATGATAGGTCCGGCCATTTCACTGACCTCCTTTCTCGCTGACCTTTCTCTTAATCAGCGCCTTGGACATCGAGAACGCGTAGAAGTATCCGAGCGGATCCTTCACAGTGCTCATGATGTCTATGATCTCATCCTCGCTGCAGGTGGGGTCCTCCTCCAGGACCGGGAACAGCGAAGCCACAGCTGTGAACATGCTCGCTCCCTGCTCCTGGACGACTTCCGTGGGCCCGTAGCAGCCGCGGCAGGGCTGGCCTACCCTGGTGCACTTCGCACCGCATCCTCCGACCGTCGCCGGTCCGAGGCAGAGTATGCCCTGGTCCATCAGACAGAGTTCGGGATCCACGTCCACCTCGTGGGGCTCGCAGATCTTCGTGATCCTCCTGTTCTCCTTGTGCCTGGGGCACTCCTCGCAGAGCGTCTTCGTGGTGACTCCGATCATGGTGCCCTTGGGCGGGAGGGCGACCCCGTTGTAGACGAAGTCGACCAGCGCTTTCAGGAGCACCGCTATGGACTCCTGCTGCGGCGGGCAACCGGGTATGGAGTAATCCACATCGATAACCTGGTCCAGGGACTTGACGGTGTCATACAGCAGGGGCAGCGTGAGCTCCCCTTCGGGTGCCTGGTAGCTGTTCTGGGGTATGATGGGGGCGGACTTGTGCCCGCACTGCTCCTGGAAGTTGGCGGTCGTGGGGGTCTTGGTGTAGACATAGTCCAGTATGTCGTCCTTGCCGTCCACGAGGTTCGCCAGAGCAGGGGTCCCTCCGAAGCATGCGCAGGAACCGTAGCTTATGACCAGCAACGACTTCTGTCTCAGCAGTTTAACCATATGCTCGTTCTCGGAGTTCCTTACGGCTCCGTTGATGATCGAGACGGTTATCTCCTGATCCCCCATCGCGGCGATGTCCTTCTCCTTTCCGTCCGCGGCTATCGGCCACATGACGATATCCGCCATGTCGCCGATGGTCAGGATCCTCTCGTTTGTGTCCAGGAGGGACACGTCGCATCCTCCGCAGGCCGCTGCCCAGTATATGGCCAGTTTGATCTTGCCGTTCTTGGGCGCACCGGGGAGGAGCTCTCCGAGATCGACGGCGGGCAGCCCGGAGGTGGCGGGAGCGGCGGCGTCCCTGGGGGTCGCCTTCTTCTCCTCTGCTTCCTTCTTCGCCGGCTTGGCCGTTTTGTCCGTCTTCTCTGCCTTGTTTTTCTTGAATATGTCGAAGAATCCCATCTTCACTCCTCCTTCATGGGGGTGGGCCCCAGGGCCTTTATGGTGTCTATGAACTCGACCATCGTCTTCTGGAACTTCTCTCCCTCGGAGGCGGAGACCCACTCGAGCCTCAGCCTCTTGGGGTCGAATCCGTACTGCTCGAGGACCATCCTCAGCAGTGCGATCCTCCTCCTGGCCCTGTAGTTGCCGCCGATGTAGTGGCAGTCAGCAGGGTGGCATCCAAGGATTATCACACCGTCGGCGCCTTTGGAGAACGCCCTGAGGACGAACTCGGGGTCTATCCTCGCGGAGCACATGGTCCTTATGATGCGGAAGTTCGTGGGCATCTGGAGCCTGGCCACGCCGGCTCCGTCGGCGCCCGCGTAGGAGCACCAGTTGCAGCAGAACGCTACTATCTTAGGTTCGAAATCTGCCATGATAATCACTGTCCTCCGAAGAATGCATCGATCTCCGCCATGACCTGTGCGTTGGTGAATCCCTTCTGCTCCATCGCACCGGACGGGCAGGCGGCGACACAGCATCCGCAGCCCTTGCAGAGACCCGCGTTGACCACGCTCCTCTTGGCACCGTCGTCAAGGGTCACGATGTCTATCGCGCTGTACTCGCAGCAGCCCTTGCACACGCCGCAGCCGTCGCAGTAGTTCTCGTTGACGGTGGCGACTATGCCCTCGGAGATGAGGTTCTCCTTGCTTATTATGGTGAGTGCCCTGGATGCGGCACCGGATGCCTGGGCTATGCACTCGTCCATGAATTTGGGCCAGTGCGCCGCTCCCGCGACGAAGACGCCTTCGGTCGCGAAGTCCACGGGCCTGAGTTTCTGGTGGGCCTCGAAATAGAAGCCGTCCTTGCTTATCGGGACCTTGAGCATCTTCGCGATCTCCTCCTTCTCCTCGCGGTCGGGGGTTATCCCTGCGGAGAGAACGACACAGTCCACCGGCACCTCCACGTCGGTGCCCAGTATGCTGTCGTGGGCCTTGACGGTCTTCCCGTCGTATTCGGGAAGGGCGTTGTCCACGCAGTACCTGAGGAACCTGACTCCCAGGGAGCAGGCCTTGTTGTACAGCTCCTCGCGGAACCCGTACGTCCTGATGTCCTTGTGTATGACGGTTACGTTGGTCGTGGGGTCTTTCATCTTCATTGCGATGGCGTTGCGCAGGGCGCCGGAGCAGCAGACACGCGAACAGTAGTTCACTGTGTCGGACCTGGATCCGATGCACTGTATGAACGCGACGTCCTTGGCATTGAACTTGCCCCCGTCGAGAGCGTTCTCGACCTCCAGGATCGTGGTGACCTTGGCGTCCTTGCCGTATCCGTACTCGGTGGGCTTGTACTCGGACGCGCCTACTGCCAGGATGACCGCGCCGACAGGGTACTCGTTGCCGTCGGTTAGTATCAGCTTGAAGTTGCCGACGAAACCGGGTATGTCCTTGACGGTGGAGCTCTTGTGCACGGTTATCAGACTGCAGGACTCGACCTTGGATATGAGGTCCTTTATGAAGTCCTGCACCGCGACGCCGTCCTCCTTGTGCCTGAACCTGAGGGCGTTGCCTCCCAGGTGGCCCTCCCTCTCCACCAGGTGCACAGGGTATCCCTGCGCCGCGATGTCTAGGGCGGTTGTCATACCGGTTATCCCGCCTCCGATGACGGCAGCGGACCCGGTGACGGGTATGAAGGTGCCCTGCAGAGGCTCCAGCAGAGCGGACTTGGCGACGGCCATCCTGAGGAGGTCCTTGGCCTTCTCGGTTGCCGCCTCCTGGTCGTGCATGTGAATCCAGGAGCACTGGTCACGGATGTTCGCCATGTTGAAGAGGTAGGGGTTGAGACCTCCCTCCCTGCAGGCGGTCCTGAAGAGGGGCTCGTGGGTCCTGGGGGTGCAGGAGGCCACTACCACACGGTTGAGGTTCTGCTCCTTGATGGCGGTGGATATCTGCTCCAGGCAGTCCTGTGCGCATGCGTACATGGTCTCCTGGGCGTAGACGACGCCGGGGAGTCCCTTGGCGTACTCGGTGACGCCGGGCACGTCTACGGTGGAACCGATGTTGATACCGCAGTGGCACACCCAGACGCCGACGCGGGGCTCCTGTCCGGAGATGTCCTTCTCGGCGGGGTACACCTTGGGCTCGCAGGGAACGAAATCCTTGTCGACTATGTACGCTCCGGCCTTCGCGGATGCTCCGCAGGCCTCCGCCACGGATGTGGGGATGTCCTTGGGGGACGCGAATGCGCCGGTTACGAATATGCCCTTCCTGGTGGTCTCCAGGGGGTGGTACACCGATGTCTTGCAGAAGCCGTACTCGTTGAGCTCTATGCCAAGCACGTCGGCGAACTCCTTGGCCCCGTCGGGCGGGTTGAGCCCGATGGACAGGACCACGAGGTCGTACGCATCGTCACAGCGGTTGTTCTCCGCGTCCGTGTAAGATACGATCAGCTGCTTGGTCTTGGGATCCTCCTCGACTCCTGCCACGCGGGAGGACCTGTGCATGTTGATCTTGTACTCGTTCTCGGCCCTGTGTATATAGGCCTCGAACTCCTTTCCGTAGGATCTTATGTCCATGAAGAATATGTCTTCCTGGACGTCCCCGTGCTCCTTGGTGATCATCGCCTGCTTGGTAGCGTACATGCAGCAGACGGATGAACAGTACTTCTTCCATCCCTTCTTCTCGGACCTGGATCCGCAACACTGGATGAAAGCGATCTTCTTGGGGGCCTCTCCGGTGGAGGGGACCTTGATGTGCCCGTGGTCGGGACCGGAAGCGCACATCATCCTCTCGTACTCGAGAGCGGTGACGACGTTCTGGTATCTGCCATAGCCGTACTCGGTGGCTATCTTGGCATCCCAAACCTGGAATCCCACGGCGGAGACGATGGATCCGACCTCGAGGACGATCTCCTCGTCCTTGTCGTCGTAGTGTATGGCGCCCTTGCCGCACTGCTTCTGACATACGCCGCACTTGCCGCTCTGGATCATCCTGCAGTTGTCGGCATCGATGATGGCGACCCTGGGGACGGCCTGCGCGTGGGGGATGTATATAGCTTTCCTGGTCACGAGCCCGAACTCGAACTGGTCGGGGATACCTTTGGAGGGACACTTGACGATACAGTCGCCGCAGCCGGTACATTCGCTGGGGTTTACGTATCTGGCCTTCTTCTTGACCGTTACCTTGTAGTTCCCGGCCTCCCCGTCGACCTTCAGTACCTCGTGATATGTCAAAGTAGTGATGTTCGGGTGACCGATACAGTCTGCCATCTTGGGCGAGAGAATGCAAGCGGAACAGTCGTTCGTAGGGAATGTCTTGTCGAGACGGGACATCTTTCCGCCTATCGTGGGGTCTTTCTCCACCAGATAGACGTGAATGTCCCTGTCCGCAAGGTCCAGCGAAGCCTGTATACCTGCGATTCCGCCACCAATAACCAATGCTGATTTTGTCAAATCTTTGCCTCCGTTATACCAACTGGTGTTTGGAATGCGGATGTAATGCTGGTTTCATTTATTAACCCTTATCACACAAAGCTTTTATAACAAAATATTGTTTCAAAAGCAGATTTTCACAAGGGCCTGTTTTTCTTTGGAATATGTTTGAAGTACGCCGTTTTTAGCACATAGCCAGATGTATAAAAACAACCTTTCTTTTACGATTGTCACTGAAGGTAATGCTACCAGACTATGTGTCCTCTTAAAGAGGATAGTTCGAATTTTTTAGAAATAAATTTCCACGGATTATCCGACGGCCGACAGGATGATTTAAATGCATAGATTTATTAACCGCTGGTATGACGGACTCGATGTTAATCGTCGTACTGGGATTATCGATATCCGCGATGGCTGGCGCATCCATCATCCTGATCTGGAGAATGAGATCGGAGCGGAGCTACTTGTCCAGGAACGCTGGAAAAGGCGGGGATGACGGGGGAACTACCTATTTTTTGGACGAGAAATATAGGTCGGGGAACTGCGGCATATGCTTGGGAAGGATCGGTGACGAGTCGGTCGCGGAATGCCCGTGCGGCATGATCTTCCACGACGCCTGCGCCCTCCCCACGGGGGCGTGCCCCTATTGCTCCAGGCCTTATTCGGAGCTCTCGGTCAGGAAGCCGGACCGCGCCCGCTGCCCGGTGTGCGGAAGATACATCAAGGGCAACTCCTGCCTCTGCGGGGCAGTTCTGCCCTGGCCGGACGGGACCTTCACCTGCTCCTGCGGGGCCTCGGTGGACGGAGAGGACCCCGTCTGCTCCTCCTGCGGGGCCGTCTACGAACTGACCCGTTTCGACGCCGGAGGGGGCAAACGTAAAGAACGCTGATCCCATGGAGTGCCGATGGCCGTCAAGGAGAAGAGGGGGCGCCGCAGGTACGTGGCGTTCAGGGTGGGCCCGAGGACCACCAAAGAGGCGCTGATTGGCAAGCTCAGGGCGCTGCGCGGGGAATCCGCCCCGTACGTGGTTCAGTGCTCCTCGGGGTGGTGCATAGTGCGCTGTCCGCCGAAGGATGTGGATGACACCGTGCGTCTGGTCACCAGGGCGGATCCCGAAGCGGAATCCCTGCTGACCTCGGGGACCCTGCGGACCCTGCGCGACAGATATCCTGGTATGAGAAGCGCCCCGCGGCGCAGGCGCCCGACTGTAAAGCAATAAATACTGCGCGAGTATAACTAGGCTCTCGAGTAAAGAAAAAGGAGCAGCAGGATTATGCAACCAGGACAAATGGCCTATGACAGGGGTATCACCGTGTTCTCCCCCGACGGAAGATTGTTCCAAGTGGAGTATGCGCGCGAGGCGGTCAAGAAGGGCACAACCACGATAGGGCTGAGATACGACAACGGAGTCATCCTGCTCGTGGACAAGAGGCTCTCCAGCAGACTGGTGGAGCCCAAGTCGATCGAGAAGATTTACGACATAGACGAGCATATAGGCTGCGCCACATCCGGTCTCGTCGCTGACGCCAGGATACTGGTCGACGAGGCCAGGAAGAACGCGCAGATACACAAGATAACCTACAATGAGAACATAACGGTCGAGGGTCTCGTCAAGAAGATATGCGACTTCAAGCAGAACTACACGCAGTACGGAGGCGTCCGCCCCTTCGGGACGGCGCTCCTCGTGGCAGGGGTAGACGATCTGGGCTGCCAGCTGTTCGAGACGGATCCTTCCGGAGCACTCGTGGCTTACAAGGCCAGCAGCATAGGGTCCGGACGCCCCGCCGTGATGGATCTCTTCGAGAAGGAGTATCAGGAGGATATGACCTACACCGACGCGATGAAGCTCGGCCTGAGGGCCCTGGCTGCGGCCACCGAGGACAAGCCCACCCCGCAGACGGTGGAAGTGGGCGTTGTGGAGAAGGGCAAGAGATTCAGGAGACTCGACGAGAAGGAACTGGCCGATCTCCTTTCGCAGATCTGACCCTGCCGGGAGGGTGATGTCATGGTCAACCTCGACGAGGCCATAGTGGCCAGGCTTGAAACGCACGGGGAGACTTTCGAGATCCTTCTGGATCCCAAGGTGACAGACATGATGAAGGCGGGCAGAGAGTTGGACCTCTCGGAGTACATGGCGGTCGAGGAGGTCTTCAACAACGCCCGCAAGGGGACGAGGCCGTCCGAGGAGAAGGTCAGAGAGGCCTTCGGAACGGACGACATCGCAGCCATAGCCCGCAGGATACTGGACAAGGGCGAGGTCCAGATAACCGCCGAGCAGCGCAGGGAGATGCTGGAGGCCAAGAGGAACCGCATAATAACCTACATCGCCGCCAACGCCATCAACCCTCAGACCAAGACGCCGCACCCGCCCAAGAGGATAGAGCTCGCCCTGGACGAGGCCAAATTCCATGTCGACCCTTTCAAGCCGTTCGACAAGGAGATCGATGAGGCCATGCATCTCCTCCGCCCCCTCCTGCCTATAAGGTTCGAGAAGAGCAGGATAGCCATCAAGCTGCCGGGCGACGCCTACGGGAAATGCTATGACGAACTCGTCCGCTACGGAACCGTGGAGAGGGAGGAATGGGCACCAGATGGCTCCTGGATAGGTCTGATGGAGATACCCGCGGGCCTTACGACAGAACTGGCCGAAAAGCTGAAACAGAAGACAAAAGGCAGCGCTTCGGTCAAGCTTATCAACTGAGCAAAATAACATTCGAGAAGTGATAAAATGGAAAGAAAGAACGCCAGACCCGCGCGCGAGGTCGTGGTCCCCGGGGACGTGCTTGATGACAGCGGCCTCAAATCGGGGGACAACACCTATGTGCTCGACGGCAGGATACACGCCTCGGTACTGGGTGTGAAGAACGTATTTCAGAACAGCGTCAGCGTAATACCGCTGAGCGGGCGCTACATGCCCACGACGGGCGACACGGTCATCGGCGTCATAGAGGACATCGGACCTTCCAACTGGCTGGTCAACATAAACGCCCCCTACCCGGCGCCCCTCCACGTCAGCGAGGTCCCCTGGAAGGTGGAGTTCGGGGACACGTCCCGATACCTGAATCTCGGGCACGTCGTCATGCTGAAGATCCTGATGGTGGACGAGAGCAAGAAGATACAGGTGACCATGAACGACTCCGGCCTCAGGAGACTGGAGGGCGGGCGGATCGTGGAGATCCCCTATTCCAAGGTCTCCAGGGTCATAGGGAAGAGCGGATCCATGATACAGACCATCAAGAACCTAACGGACTGCCGCATATTCGTGGGTCAGAACGGAAGGATATGGGTCGACGGCGACGGAGAGAACACGGATGTGGCCGTGCAGGCGATAGAAATAATAGGGAGAGAGTCGCAGTCGAACAACCTCACCGAAAGGGTGAAGGAATTCATCGGAAGCAAACTCCCTCAGGCAGAGAACGATGAAGAGGAGGAGTGAGCATGAGCGGACAAACTGACATGGTATTGGTTGATGATAACGGCATAAGGATCGACGGGAGGACCGCCGACCAGCACAGGCCGATAAAGATAGAGGCGGGCGTCCTCAGCAACGCGGACGGTTCCGCGTACGTGGAGATAGGAAAGAACAAGGTCCTCGCTGCGGTCTACGGGCCCAGAGAATGCCACCCCAGGCACCTTCAGAACCCCTCCAAGGCGATCATACAGTGCAAATACAACATGGAGGCGTTCTCCGTGAGCGACCGTAAGAGACCGGGTCCCGACAGGAGGTCCGTGGAGATATCCAAGATCACCGCCGAGGCGCTGGAGAAGGTGGTCCTCACCGAGCTGTACCCGCGCGCGTCCATAGACGTCTATATAGAGATCATGCAGGCCAACGCCGGGACCAGATGCGCCGGGCTCACGGCCGCATCGGTCGCTCTGGCGGACGCGGGGATACCCATGAGGGACATCATACCCGCCATAGCCGCGGGCAAGGCCGACGGCCACGTTCTGCTGGACCTCAACAAGGAGGAGGACAACTACGGCGAGGCGGACGTGCCCATGGCGATAATACCCAGCACCGACGAGATCGTGCTGCTGCAGATGGACGGGAACATGACCCGCGAGGAGTTCGACCGCGCTGTCAGCATGGGCGTGGCCGCCTGCCATGAGGTCTACGAACTCCAGAAGGATGCCCTCAAGAGGCGCTACACCGCCAAGGAGAAGGAGGATGATTCCGATGAGTAACCCCATGCTATCCGAAATAAGACGCGACCACATCATGAACCTCCTCGCCGACGGCAAGAGGATAGACGGCCGCGGGACCTCCGACCTGAGGAGCATCACCTTCGAGACCGGGCTGGTGGAATCTGCAGACGGGTCCGCCAGGGTCAAGATCGGGAAGACCGATGTGATAGCCGGTGTCAAGATCGTTCCGGGAACTCCGTTCCCCGACACCCCCGACTCGGGGGTCCTCACCACCGGTGCCGAGCTCATACCCATGGCCCACGCGACCTTCGAGTCCGGACCTCCGGGAGAGGATGCGATAGAATTGGCCCGCGTGGTCGACCGCGGCATACGCGAGTCCAAAATGGTGGACGTGAGCAAGCTGTGCGTAACACCGGGAGAGAAGGTCTGGATGTGCTTCATAGACATATACGCCTACGACTATGACGGCAACCTGTTCGACGCGGCCAACCTGGCGGCCGTCCTGGCCCTCAGGACCGCCGTGGTACCCGGGGAGCAGTACGGTCTGGGGGAGAACACGCCCCTGCCCGTCACGTGCACGCCCATATCCGTCACCGCGGCGAAGATAGGAAATACTTTAATACTAGACCCAAATTTCGACGAGGAGCAGATTTCATGCTCTCGCCTGACCGTCACAACGGATGACGAAGGCAACTTCAGGGCCATGCAGAAGGGCGGGAAGGGATCCATTACCCTCGACGAACTCAGGCAGTGCCTGGACATGGCGGTCGAGAAGGGCAGGGAAATCAGAGCGATCATCGGGTGATAAAATGTCAAAGAGAACTGATAAAGCCGGCACTTCCGGAAGGTTCGGAGCGAGATACGGTGTCGTGGTCCGCAACAGGGTCAAGACGATCGAGGCCGCACAGAAAGCGAAGCACGAATGCCCCGTATGCCACCACATGTCCGTCAGGAGGGTGTCCTCCGGCGTCTGGACCTGCAACCACTGCGGTGCCAAGTACGCCGCGGAGGCCTACAGCCCCAAGACCAAGAAGGCCATCTCCCAGGTCCCGGAGCAGTGACTCGGTCTCCGAGGTGATCTGATTGTACAAATGCGGAAAATGCGGCGAACCCATAAGGAACGTCAACGCCCTGGGGCTTCAGTGCGAGAAATGCGGGTCCAAGATCTTCTACAAGGAGAGGCCCAATGTAAAGAAGGTCCTGAGGTCTGACTGAGTACGATCATGTTGAGGGCCCTGGTCAGCATCGAGTCCGATTCCTCGGACGCCATCGTCTCCGCGATCGGGCCGGAGGCGGGGCGCGAGCTCCCCCGCACGCAGGTCAGCGTCGGCGGTTCGGACGGCAGGGTGACCCTGGACATCCGGGCTTCGGATTCCTCGGCCATGCGCGCGGCCCTCAACTCATACCTCGAATGCATAAGGATAACGGAAGAGATAGAGAAGATCACGAGGTGAGCTACAATGAACAGCATAAGCCCCCAGCTTCAGAACCAGATTTCCCAGTTCCAGCAGGTCCAGCAGCAGCTGCAGGCCGTGAACGCCCAGAAGATCCAGATGGAATCCCAGAAGAGGGAGATGGAGAGGACCGTGGAGGAACTCTCCAAGGCCGAAGGCGACGTCTACAAGAGCGTTGGCTCGCTCCTTATAAAGACCGAGGACAAGGAAGGCCTCAGGTCCGAGCTCGAGGAATCCCTCGAGACGCTGGAGATAAGGATCAGGTCCATGGACCGCCAGGAGAAGGCCCTCCGCGAGAAGTACGAGAGCCTTCAAGAGACCATAAACCGTGCTCTTGGCCAATCCGGGTCCGAGGAAGACTGAGCCCTTTACTTCGCAAACCCGTTACCCCTTCCCCGCCGAGCGGGGAACCGGTTTTGTTTTTCTTCCCGGCCTTCCGGGAACATGTAATATACCAAGTTGGCGTTGAAGTGCCCGGAGGATCCCATGGGGAGACATGTTATGGAGGCCCTGGGCATGTCCCGGGTGGTCATAGAGGACGGCAAGGTCACCGAAGTCGGGGAGCCGAAGGTCGGATACTGCCCTCTGTTCAAGAAGTACCGCAACATCGACAGGATAGATGCGGACACTGTGAGGGAGAACATCGAGTTCCGGATCAGGGAATTCGGCATGTGCACCGAGATGCGGGAGATCCGCATGAGAGACTTCCTGAGCTTCGGCGTCTCGGAGATGATGGCGAAGGCCTTGGCAGACGGGGAGCTGGACGCCGTCGTCCTGGCCTCCGACGGCTGCGGAACCGCCGTGATCGACGACCCGGAGATCGTGCAGGGCATGGGGGGCCGGATATCCGGCCTCTGCGAGACCTCCCCCATCGGCCGCGTCATCGATGGCATAGGAAGGGAACGGGTGCTGGATCCCGAAAAGGCCCGCATCGATCAGATGGCGGGCGTCCGGAAGGCCCTGGAGATGGGATACCGGAGGATTGCCGTCACGGTCGCCTCCGCCGGGGACGCGGAGGGGATAAGGAGACTCTGCGGGGACGGGGCGGTCATATTCGCGGTGCACACCACAGGCGTCAGCGAGGAGGACGCGAGGTCCTACTTCGACACCTGCGATGTCATAACCGCCTGCGCATCCAGATACGTCCGTGAGGTCGCCGCGGAGAGAGGCGCCCTGCAGGCCGGGACCAAGGTCCCCGTCTACGGCGCAAGCGACACGGGCAGACGGATCATTATCTCAAAGATGGAAGAGCTCGGACGGACCCCGGACAACGTTCTGGAGGACGGACCCCGGCCTCTGCTATGAGATCTGATGGCTCTGCTGCAGATCCGGCATCCTGACACGACGGGAGATGTGCACGCTGTGGTTTAACATTTAAGATTATGAAGCGTTTTAGGGTAACCGCCGAACCGAAATCGGACATGAGGAGGAATATGATGGATACATTGGTCGTTGAGGACCTGCATAAGAGATACGGGGAACGGGAGGTCGTGAAGGGCATCTCCTTCAGTGTCAAGGAGGGCGAGATCTTCGGACTCATCGGCCCCAACGGGGCCGGGAAGACGACCACGCTCAGGATGATCTCCACCCTTCTGAGAGTGACCTCGGGCAGGATAGAGGTATGCGGACACGATGTCATGAAGGAGTCTGATGAAGTACGCAGGAGGATCAGCTACCTTCCCGAGGATGCCGGGGCCTACAAGGATCTGACCGGCAGGGCGTATCTGCAGTTCATGGCGAATTTCTTCGCGAACGGCGACGAGGCCAAGGCCATGGTCGAGAAGGGCATCGCTCTGTCCAAACTCGGGGACCGGATAGACTCCAAAGTGGACACGTACAGCAAGGGCATGATGAGGAGGCTTCTGATAGCCAGAGCGATAATGCCGGGGCCGAGGTTCGCCATAATGGATGAGGTGACCTCGGGACTGGACGTTATGAACGCTTATGAGATAAGGGATGTGATAAGGGAAATCGCCAGGCAGGGCGTGACCGTCCTGATATCGTCCCACAACATGTTCGAGGTGGACCTCCTATGCGATCGCATCGCGATGATTAACAACGGCGAGCTGATACTCGAGGGAGTGCCCTCAGAGCTCAAGGAGAGGTTCGGCGTGGCCACCGTGGAAGAGGTGTTCGTGAAGGCGGTGAACGGATGAGCCATCTCGCGAACATAACCAAGAAAGAGCTCAGGGAGCTCCTCACGCCGGGCAGCCTGATCCCGGTCGTAATGGTCGCCGTCATATTCATGTTCATGGGATCGATGATAGGGGGCGAGGTTGAGAAGGCATCTGCCCCGGTGGTCATAGGCATAGCCGATGCCGATGACGGGGTGTACTCGGACCTGTCCATAGGGTACATCGAGACGTTCTACGAGACCTATTACAAGGTCCCGGTGGAGGACCTGCCCGAATACCTGATAACGCTGGACTCCTCCATATACGGGAACGACCAGGCCATACTGCAGGAGATGCGGGCTAAAGGCGTGACCACTCTGCTGTTCTTCGGGCCCGGCTTCTCCGAGGACATAGCCTCCAAGGAACAGGCCACAATAGAACTGTACTTCTCCGAGGTGAGCACGGGTGCCTTCGGCAACATGTCCTCCCCGGCGATGACCGGCATAATAAGCTATGTCAACACCAGCCTTTCGACCGAGCTGCTCGAGGACGGATACGGCGTGCCTCCGGAAGAGGTCGGAGCGGTGCTGAACCCTATCGGTCAAACCCAACCGGTGACCTTCATCAACGGGGTCGCGTACACCGGCATCACCCCCTACGAGATCTCCTCGGCGATGTCCTCACAGAGCATGTCCGTGCCCATAATGATAATGCTCATCATAGTCATGATAGGCAGCATAGTGATATCGTCCATGGGCAACGAGAAGGAGAACAAGACCCTGGAGACCCTGCTCACCCTGCCGGTGGACAGGACGACCATCGTCTCGGGCAAGCTCATCGCCTCAGCCATGGCGGGACTGATCTACGGACTCATCTACATGGTGGGGATGTACTTCTACACCGACGGCTTGGCCGCCGGCGGGTCCATGGACCTGTCGAAATACGGGCTTAGTCTGGGAGGGCTGGACTGGCTGATCATCCTTGTGTCCATGTTCCTCGGCATAATATGCGCCCTCGGGATGTGCATGGTGCTGGGAGCGTTCGCGAAGAACTACAAGGCGGCCCAGACCATGACCATGCCCATATCGATGCTCGCCATGGTGCCGATGTTCGTCATGATCTTCACCTCCTACGGGGACCTCCCGGGGATCCTGCAGGGCGTGATCTTCGCCATACCGTTCTCCCACCCCATGATGGCCATGCAGAACCTGATGTTCGGGGACATGACCCTCGTGGCGGCGGGCCTTGTGTACATGGCGCTGTTCGCCCTTGCGATGATCTACATAACGGTCAGGATCTACAGATCCGACATCCTCATAACCGGGTTCACGAAGGAGGACTTCAAGAGGATGTTCTCGATGAAGGGACGCAGAGGAGCGGGGCGCTCGTAAGTCGATGAAACGGGGGCTCTGCCCCCTTACTTTTTTCTTATCTCCGTTTAAGGCTGACCGTTAACCTGCCTTCGGCGCGAAACAACAAAATACGGAACCTCCATGGCGGTTGCATGCTGAGAGAGACCGGCGAGATGCTGAAGGACAGGAAGAAGATAATCCTCGTCCACGGGAACGCGGACATGGATGCTGTTGGTTCAGCTTACGCCGTCTGCAGGCTCTTCCCTCCGGCGGACATATGCGCCCCGGGGGGAGTGGACCGCGTGGCGAAGATGGTGGCGGAGAAGCTGGGGGCCGACATACTAGACGAGTACGACCCTTCCGATTACGAGCTGGCGGTGGCCGTGGACACCTCATCACCGGAGCAGTTCGGACCCGGATGCGCGTCACTCCCCGAGGGGAGCGTTGTGATAGACCACCACATCCCCACCGGCAAGTGGACAGGCATGCATATTCTCTGCGACGACACCAGGGTCTCCTGCGTGGAGATAGTTCTGGACATGGCCAGGGAGTGCGGCGTGCCGATACCCCGTGACGTTTGCATGGCCCTCCTGGGGGGGATGCTGACCGACAGCGGGCACTTCCAGTTCGCCGACCCCCGGCTCCTCCGCGCGTTCGCCGACGTGCTGGAGATCGGCGGCGTGCAGATGGACGAGGCCATGGACCTCACCCGCGCGCCCATGAGCATGAGCGAGCGCGTGGCAGTCATGAAGGCCATAGAGAGATCGAAGTTCGACCGCGTGGGAGATATGATTGTGGCCACTTCCTGCGGAGGCAGCTTCGAGGCCTCGTCCTGCAGGGCGATAATGTCCGCCGGGGCCGACGTGGTATTCGTGGGGAGCCAGAGGGAGGACTGCTTCAGACTGAGCGCCAGGGCCACCCAGGAGATGGTGCGCAGAGGGATACACCTGGGAGACATACTGAAGGATATCGGGGCCGAGACAATGTCCGACGGTGGCGGTCACGGGGGTGCCGCCGGGATCTCTGGCACCGGAGATGTGGAGGCCATGCTGCACATGTGCATGCGGCGCACCATGGACGAGATGAGGAGGATCAAGGCATCCATGCAGTCCTCAGACCTTCCCTAATCCCCTGAGAACCTCCAGGAACCTCTCGTAGTTCCCGGGGTGCTCCTCGAAATACGCCCTGGCCGGTTCAAGGGACTTTATGAGTCCCTCGGCGGCCCCCTTCTTGAGATCCATCGGGTGCAGCTTCCCGGCGAAGTACGTCTCCTGCAGCTCCTCGTAAGATCCGAAGGAGACCGGCCCTCCGAACTTCTCCGGGCGGCCTATGTCTATCCTCCCCGCACGGGGGAACACGACGTACCTGCAAAGCATCAGAACCGGGTTCACCTCGGCATCCTCTGAACCGGGAGGGCAGAACGCCTTGCCCATCTTCCTCCTGATTTCGTCGGGTGAATCGTGGATCCTGACGCTGCTGTCCGGATTGCTCTTGGACATCTTCGAGGCGGCGGGGTCCATTCTGTCCCCCCCTGAGAGGCCGGGGAGCAGCGGCGTGTGAAGGGCGATCGGCTTGGTCCAACCCAGTTTCTCGGCGGCGTCCCTGGCGAGCATGTTTGCCCTCCTCTGATCCATGCCCGCGTAGGAAACATCGACGCCGAGGAAGAAGATGTCCGCGGCCTGGAGTATCGGGTAGAACAGCTTCGAAGAATCCACCTCCGCCTCGTCCTCCGAACGGCCCATTATAGTCATCGCCCTCTTGACCCTGGACAGGGAGGTGACCTTCGCCACTTTTATTACCGTCTCCCAGTAGCTGGCGTCGTCGAGCATCTCGCTGGCGTACTTGTACTCGACCCTGTCTCTGGGAACGCCCAGGGCCGTGAAGCAGTCCTCCATGTACCTGGCGCAGGCCCGGATGTCCTCTATGTTGCCTCCCAGCTTGTCGTTGATGTAGGCATGCCAATCCGCCCAGAAAACTATGACCTTGAATCCCGCATCGGCCAGGTCCTTTATCTTGGAGGCGACCAGGACCCAGCCCAGATGAACGAGCCCCGAGGGCTCGAAACCGATATACGCCTTGGGTTCGGATTTCTCGGAGAGGACCTTCCTGAGCTCCTCCTCCGTCACCAGTTCCTCTGCGTTGCGGTTGACCAGGGCCATTCTCTGCTCTACATCCATTTAAATCGCGCCGTCATCGGACAAGACGCTTATAAAATATACCCAAAACCCGCACGTACCAAAATAGATAACCTGATACAGTAATCTCGATCCATGGATCTGCCGGTGGTGGTGGAAGGGAATCTGGTAGATGTTCTCCGGGACTCCGTCTACCCCGCGAGGATAACCTCCGTTAACGGTGTAATCGTGGGGCTGGAGAGGATCCCGGGCCCCTGCACGGGATATGTGCTTCCGGGCCTGGTGGATTCCCACGTCCATGTGGAATCCTCCATGCTCGTCCCTTCCCGTTTCGCGGAGGCCGCCGTGCCACGCGGCGTGGTGTCCGCCGTGGCCGACCCCCATGAGATAGCAAACGTCATGGGCGTGAAGGGCGTGGAGTTCATGATCAGGGATGCCGCGTCCGTCCCTCTGAAGTTCAGATTCATGGCCCCCTCCTGCGTCCCCGCCACGGAGTTCGAGACGTCGGGAGCGGAGCTCGGCGTGAAGGATGTAGAGTACCTAATGGGCAGGAGCGAGATATACGGCCTGGCGGAGGTGATGAACTACCCGGGTGTCATCCGCCGGGACCCGGACGTCATTGCCAAGATAGAGGTGGCGAGAAGGCACGGCAAACCCGTGGACGGGCATGCCCCAGGACTCAGAGGCGAGGACCTGGACAGGTACATGGAGGCCGGGATAACCACGGATCACGAGTGTACCACCGAGGCCGAGGCCCGCGAGAAGGCCGAGAAGGGCATGTGCATACAGGTCAGGGAAGGGTCCGCGTGCAGGAACATGGAGGCCCTGGCTCCCGTGGCCAAGGAGCATGTGTTCTTCTTCTCCACCGACGACATGCACGCTTCGGACTGTCTCAGGCACGGATACATGGACAGGCTCCTGAGCAAGGCCGTGTCCCTGGGTATAGACCCTTTGCGCGCCGTGAAGGCCGCCACGCTCTGGCCTTCCCAGCATTACAGGCTCGGGGGAGGGTACCTCTCCGTGAACACCCCCGCCGACATGGTCATCGTGGAGGACCTGGAGGGCTTCCGGGTCAGAGAGGTGTACATCGACGGGAAGCTTGTCGCTGAAGGCGGTAGGGCACTGTTCGAAGCGGAGCCCCTCTCCTGCGAGACCGGAATCGTCGGATACGACACCGTACCCGGGGAATTGGAGATCAAGCACGGAGGGGACTCCGCCAAGGTCCGCGTGATCGAGGTGCACGACGGACAGATACTCAGCTCCGGGCACCTGATATCGCTTGCCGTCGAGGGGGGCGTTGTGCAGCCGGACATCGAGAGGGACGTCCTGGTGATGGCCGTTGCCAGCAGATATGCCAGAAGCCGGCCCGCGATCGCCTTCGTGCGCGGATTCGGCTTCGACGAGGGTGCGATATCCTCCACTGTGGCCCATGATTCCCACAACATAGTGGCTGTGGGGACATCCTACGAGCTCGTCTCCAAGGCCATCAACGCAGTGTCGGCGGAGGGAGGGCATTACGCCACGGACGGGATCCGGGAGGAGAGACTCCCCCTCCCGGTGGCCGGGCTGATGAGCACAGAGAAGGCCGAGACGGTCTCCGCGGCCGAGGACAGGCTGACGGAGCTGGTGAGGAGCATGGGCGGACGGCTGAGGGCCCCGTTCATGACGCTGAGCTTCCAATGCCTCCTGGTCGTCCCCGCCCTCAAGCTTAGCGACCGGGGGCTCTTCGACTCGTCCAGGTTCGGATTCGCGGACCTGTTCGCAGACTGAGATGATGATATGTACGAGAGACTTAAGAAAAGCCTGAATGAATGCCCGGTTGTCAGCATTGGCGAGTACCAGTACTTCGTGCACCCTGTCACCGACGGGATACCTTTAATGGACCCCGCGCTTCTGAGAGAGATCCTTGACGGGATATTGGCCGTGGGGGATTTCGATTGCGACTGCATACTCGCCCCGGAGGCCATGGGGATACCTCTGGCCGTCCCGCTGTCCCTGGAGCTGGGCATACCTTACAACGTGATAAGGAAGAAGAGGTACGGCCTGCCGGGGGAGGTGCACATATCCCAGCACACAGGATACTCCAGATCCAAGATGTACATAAACGGTGTGAGTAAAGGGGACCGCGTCGTCGTGGTGGACGATGTTCTGAGCACGGGGGGGACCATGAGGGCCCTGATAGACGCGCTCAAGAGAGTCATCGGGGCGGAGATAGTCGACGTCATCGTGGTCTTCGAAAAGACCCGGTCCAAGGCCGATATAGAGACCGAGTTGGGAGTCAGGATCAAATCCCTCCTGGCGGTCGAGATGGTGGACGGGAGGCCTGTTTATCGGGAGTGATTTAGCGTAACTGTATCTTCCCGCCTTTATCCCCCCGCCCGCGGTGGATTCGGACGTGGGGCCGGAGATCGTAGTACCAGTCATCCTGATGAGCGCGGCCGGTTCGCTGATGGGCATAGTCACCGGCATACTGCCAGGGATACACGTGAACACGCTGGCATCCCTGATGCTGGTCTCGTACCCGTCGATGGCCGCCGGCCTCTCCCCTCTTCTGCCCGACGGAACCGTCCCGGCGGCCGTGGCGGCCTGCGTCGTTTCCGCAGGGATCGCCCATTCCTTCGTCGACTTCGTACCTTCGGTCTTCCTCGGGGCTCCCGGCCCGGATGAGATCGTCAGCATGACCCCGGGCCACAGGCTCCTGCATTCGGGCAGAGGCGCGGCGGCGGTGAGGGCCTCGGCGGCCGGCAGCGCGGTCGGTGCCGTCTCCGCGCTGGTGTTCGCCGTCCCGCTGCAATACGTTCTGATGGACGGTGCAGGAGAATACCTGGACTCCCTCACGTTGGCGGTCCTGATCATCGTGTCCTGTCTTATCGTTCTCAGGGAGGATAACGTCCGGGGGATCGTCTGGTCCTCCGCCTGCATGGCGCTGTCGGGCCTGCTCGGGGTCGTCTGCATGTGGGCCGGGCCCACCGCCGTCCCCCTGGGTGACGGCAATCTGCTTTTCCCCCTGCTCACCGGGCTTTTCGGTGTCCCCATGCTGCTCGGTTCTGCAGCGGGCGGTGCGGTTCCGCCCCAGACCGATACCGGAATATGCCCCGTCGACGCCTGGCCCGGGATCAAAGGTTCCATCACCGGGTGCCTGGTGGGGTGGTTCCCCGGCATAACGGCCACCACGGGGGCCGTCCTGTCGGGCATGGCCATGCCGGAGGAGCGCCCGGAGAGGTTCATATCCATGGTCGCTTCGATCGGAACCGCCTCGGCCGTCTTCACGCTGGTGACACTCTCGGTGTCCGGGAGCGGCAGATCCGGGGTGATGGTGGTGGCAGGGGATATCATCGGAGAGGGCCTGGGTGGCTTCTGCTCCCCGACTTTCCTGCTGCTTCTCCTGGGCGTGGCGGTGGCTTCCGTGCTCGGTTACGCCGCGACCCTGGCCTTCGGAAGGGTCTTCTGCGACATGGCGAACCGTGCAGATCCCCGCAGAACCAGCCTCGCGGTGCTTATCGCCCTGCTCGCGCTGACGGTCCTGCTGACCGGCCAACTGGGGGTCGCGGTGCTTGCGGCATCCGTGACGGTCGGTCTCGTGCCTTCGGCCGCAGGGACGGACCGCACCTGCCTGACGGGCTGTCTCATAATCCCCTCCCTGGTATCGGGCATGGTATGAACCGTCAACCGAAAATAACCCCCACATCCTATGACCTTGCATGCAGTCGGTTCGAAGGGAGGGAACAGGCATCTCCCTCATGCTGTTCGTCATGGGTATCGCCGTGGCCATGGACGGCATCGACGGCTCCGCGGTGATTGTGGCCCTGCCGACCATAGCCCAGTCGCTGGGCACCGATGCAGGCACAGCCTCCTGGGTCACCGTGTCCTACTTCATGATGATGGCCGCACTGCTGCTGGTCTTCGGTAAGATGGCGTACAGGGGGGCGGTCAAAAGGGTTTTCGTGCTGGGTCTCGGGGTCTTCACCTTCGCATCTTTGCTCTGCGGGATATCCTCCTCCTTGGACATGCTGATAGCCGCGAGGGTGCTCCAGGGGGTGGGCGCGTCCATGCTGGCCGCGGCGGCCCCCATAATGTGCGTGAAGTTCCTGCCGACCAACAGGCTGGGGCTCGGCTTCGGCATAATCACTCTGGGATGGTCGGTGGGGTACGCCCTTGGACCCGCGCTCGGAGGGTTTCTGACGCAATATCTGTCCTGGCACTGGATCTTCCTTGTCAACATACCTTTGGGAATCGCAGGGATCCTTCTATCGACCAGGGCCGTACCCGAGGATGCCGGATGGAGGAAGGGCGAGAGTCTCGACATGGCCGGCGCGTTTTTACTGTTCACGTGCATAGTCACGGGCGTTTTCGCTCTGGAACGTTCCTCCTACATGGGCTCAGACAACCCCGTCATCCTGCTCTGCTCCGTCTTCTGCGCCGTCTCTGCTGCGGCCTTCATCCTGACGGAGAGGAAGTCTGCGAGACCGATTCTGGACCTCGGCATGTTCGGATCCTGGAAGTTCGACATCGTGCTGCTGTCGTTCTTCCTTTTCAACATGGCCTATACGGGGTATGCCTACCTCATGCCCTTCTTCATGGACGTGGAGCTTGGGTTCGATTCCGCAGTCAGCGGCCTGTACCTTCTGATACCCCCCGTGATAACCCTTGTGCTGTGCGTTCCCATCGGAAGATGGTCCGACCGCACCCAGAGAAGATCTTTCTGCATTGTGTCTTTCGCCGCCCTGACCGCCTCCCTGCTGGTGATGTTCCTGGTCAGCGAGGAGACGGGGACGGTCGCCACGGTGGCATCCCTGGTCATGATCGGGATGTCCTGGGCGATATCGGGCGGGGCGGCCGCCAGCCGCGTAGTGGAGACCACGAAGGCGGATTTCCGTGGAACGGCTTCCGCGATGTCGTCTTTCGCCGTTTACCTGGCGTGCGCCATGGGTACCGCCCTGTTCGCCGCGATGTTCACAGCCGCGGCGGGTTCCAGCGGAATACCCCCGGGAGACCTGGACCCGGAGAGCTTCATGAACGGCTTCCGCGCGGCCATGCTGGCGGGAACGGTGATGAGCGCCGTCGCCGTGGTGATGTCCGCGGCGGTCAGGGACAGGTGAGCCTGAACTCAGAGCGACCTTCTCTTCTCCTCCACCTTCTCCATGAACTTGTCGTTGTCCACCACGAAACGCTCGTGGACCCCCGACGCTATCACTCCGAAGGGATCCGTGACGGTGGCCCTGAACACGAGCCTCCTGCGGTCCACCTCGGTGAGCTCCACGGTGCAACGGACCTCTGCGCCCGCCGGCGTGGGAGCGGAATGCGATATGTTCACGACGGTGCCCACGGTGCTCTGGCCCTCCCGGAGGAAAGGCGCCACGCAGTCCGCGGCGGTCTCCTCCACGAATGCGACCACGGCGGGAGTGGCGAAGACCTCCAGCATGCCGCTCTTCATCGAGGCGGCGGTCAGTCCCTCTGACACCTTCCATACGCCCTCCCGCCTCAAACCGATTTCCAACATGGACCCGGTATCGTCGGCGGGGTTATTAGAACATCCCCCTCCCCGATCCCGGCAGGCGGCGCGTTATCAGATATATAACCCAGTAAGACCATCGGAGTCCGATGGGAGAAGAGGGAGAACTTTACATCGAACTTTACAGGCTGAGGGAGAGGCTGAGGGAGGAGAATGCGTACAAGAACGGCCGCCTGCCCGAGATCTGCTCTGACGAGGCGCTCTACGAGATAAGCAGGACGGTGCCTACGAAGATCGAGGACTTCGGTGCGATCGTCGGCCTGGGGCCCGGCTTCCTCAGGAACCACGGCCCGGCGTTCCTGGAGGTAACCAAGGATCATTCGAGGTCCCGCTCCAACGGCTCCTCCATAGACAGGAGGTCCGCGGACACACTCAGGGAGCTGGAGAAGAAGCTGATCAACATAAGCCGCGGCAACCGTCTTCTCTTCCAGCCCCGCATAATGCGGAAGAACACCTTCGACATGATGTCTGTCGAGGGCTTCGACCGCGAGGGGCTGATATTCGGAAGGAAGCGCCCGATGGAGCTCTGCGATGCGTCCAAGGGGAAGGAGGAGGGCAGGATGTTCACCCACCTCTCCGGGATAATGAGGGAGGTCAACAGGGACCAGAGGGAGAAAGGGCAGTACGACCTCTACGTGGCCTACCCGTTCGTCGAGGGCAGGATGGCTGAGGGGGATTTCGATATAAGGGCCCCTCTGGCGCTCTTCCCGGTGAAGCTCGAGAAGGATTCTCAGAGGATATACGTGACCAGGGACGATTCCAGGGATGCCCTCTACAACGGCACCCTTGTACTGGCGTACATAAAGTTCGGGGGGTCCAACCGGCCGCTCCCGAACTGCATACTTGAGGAGTACGGGGAGGTCACCTTCTGGAGCGACATGCTGGAGTTCTATGCGGAACAGGGCA
Source organism: Thermoplasmatales archaeon (assembly GCA_012515075.1). Lineage (GTDB taxonomy): Archaea > Thermoplasmatota > Thermoplasmata > Methanomassiliicoccales > Methanomethylophilaceae > JAAYZC01. The sequence goes on along the minus strand of JAAYZC010000046.1, from coordinate 10,462 downwards.
TCTCGGTCTCCGGAGAGGAGGGCGAACCGGTGCCCTTCGTCAACTACACCCAGGACACATTCCCTAAGCACAACGCGGGCGAGCTCAGGACGGTCCAGTGCATGGTGCTGGGGAAGTACCCCACGTACTCCAGCTCAATACAGAGGGACATAGACGGCCTGATATCCAAGAAGGAGATCAACGGCATACTGAGCGACCTGATCGCTGACCTTGACGACACCGACTTCTTCTCCGAGACCCCGGAGCCTCTGAGCCAGGAGGAGATAAGAGACAGAGGCATGTCCGCTTCGGAGGGGGAGCTCGTCTACATAAACTCCCTGAACAGCGCCCAGGAGAACGTGATAACGGCGATCAACAAAGGCGACAAGCTGGTGGTCCAGGGGCCCCCCGGCACCGGCAAGTCCCAGGTAATAACCGGGCTGATAACGTCCGCCATAGACGGCGGCAAGACGGTGCTGATGGTCTCGGAGAAGAAGACTGCCCTGGACGTCGTCTATTCCAGACTCGGGAACCTGAGCAGATACGCCCTGTTGATAGACGACGTCGCCAACAAGGACCTCTTCTACGACCAGCTCGAGCGGATGTTCGCCACGGCCGGGGTGTCGGGCCCCATATCGGACCTGACCCCGCTTTCCGTGGGCATCGACAACGACGTGACGGTCCTGGACAGGATAGCCGAGGGCATGTACGCTCCGGGACCTTTCGGCATAGAGCCTTACAGGCTGTACTCCATGGACAGGAGGGTGGACCTCTCGGACAAGACCAACTTCGACGCCTACAAGGCCGTGAAGGACAGCGTGCCCCCCGCTCTCATCAGGCTGGACTACACCTCTGTGTGCAATCTGCACGAGCGCTACTCCGACCGGGGGCTGATAACCAACCTTGCGGGGTACCGGGAACTGGCTTCGGAGGTCCCCTGGATGCAGATGATGAGGGCCGACCTCACGGATTACAACATAGGCCAGATGAAGGCCGACCTGCTGGATCTGGAGGACCAGATGGTAAGTTGGAACTCGAAGGGGTTCCTATCCAGGCTGTTCACCAAGGGGAAGGTCCAGCGGGAGGCCACCGCGATGCTGAACAGGTACTTCGAGAACTACGGCCAGCGGCTGGTGGACACCGTGCTGGAAGACCCGAGGTCGGTATTCGAGGGCCTGGACCGCTATGACGATTTCGCCTCCAAGGCCACTGTGTACCGGAGGCTGACGAAGGAGGAGAAGCTCTACGGCGAAGGGCTCGTGGACCTGAACCGTCGGATGCCGGGCGACTACTCGGAGACCAACCGTCTGATCCGCGACCACATAATATCCGAGCGTCTCAGGGAGTTCGACTCCGCCCACCGTTCGCTTGTCCAGCAGATAAGGGACTTCGACAGCGTGATAGCGGACATGGACACCAAGATATGCCGCAAGAGGGAGATGACCAGGGACCGCGTGGAGAACATCCTCCGCGAGAACCTGAGGTACATAACGGAATCCAAGAGGAAAGGGGACATAATCCGCATAGTCGAGAGCAAGCGCAGGTGGAGCCTGAACAAGTTCATAAACCGCTACGGGTTCGAACTCTTCAAAGGCGTCAAGATCTGGCTCCTGACCCCGGAGGTCGTGTCCGAGATCCTCCCCCTGGAGATGGGGCTCTTCGACCTCCTGATATTCGACGAGGCCTCTCAGATGTACGTCGAGAAGGGGGTGCCCTCGATATACCGCGCCAAGAAGGTCGTGGTGGCCGGGGACCACAAGCAGCTGCGCCCCTCCAGCCTGGGTTCCGGACGCATAGAGTACGACGAGGACGGGGCGGAGGAGGAGCTCATGCTGCCGGCCGCGCTGGAGGAGGAGAGCCTGCTGGATCTGGCCAGGGCCCGTTACGACTCCATACTCCTGAACTTCCACTACCGCTCCAGGTACGAGGAGCTCATCGCGTTCTCCAACTACGCGTTCTACAAGGGGAGGCTCTACGTCTCCCCCAACACGGTCCGGCCCGAGAGGCCTCCCATAGAGGTCGTCAGGACCGACGGGCTGTGGGAGAACAAGAGCAACAGAGCCGAGGCGGAGGAGGTCGTATCGATCATCCGGAGGTTCTTCGAGGACCGCAGGGGAGGGGAGACCATCGGCATCATAACCTTCAACATATCCCAGAGGGACCTGATAAACGACGTCCTGGACGAGGAGTGCGCCAAGGACCCGGACCTGGCCAGGATGGTGAACGAGGAGAGCAACCGTTACGAGAACGGCGAGGACATAGGCCTGTTCATAAAGAACATAGAGTCCGTCCAGGGGGACGAGAGGGACGTCATCGTATTCTCCCTCGGCTATGCCAAGAACTCCGACGGGAGGCTCATGCAGAGGTTCGGATGGCTCAACAACAGGGGAGGGGAGAACCGCCTGAACGTCGCCATAAGCCGCGCCAGGAGGAAGATATTCATAGTGACCTCCTTCGACCCCGAGGAGCTGAGGGTGGAGGAGTCCAAGAACGAGGGGCCCCGCATCCTTAAGAAGTACCTTCAGTACGCCAAGGCCGTCAGCGACGGCGACAAGGGGCTGGAGCAGAGCATCCTGGAATCCTTCGGGGGCCGGATGCCCGGCGGTGCCGAGGCCTCCGCGGGTGAGGACCCGACGGCGGAAAGGGTCTACAACATCCTCACGGAGAGGGGCTACACCGTGGAGAGGGACGTGGGCATCGGCGGCTATCGGATAGACCTCGCCGTGGTCCATGAGGGGAGGTACGTCCTCGGGATAGAATGCGACGGCAGGCTCTACAGAATGTCCTCCAATTCCAGGGAGAGGGACTACCACAGGCAGAAATACCTTGAATCCAGGGGCTGGAGGATCCACAGGGTGTGGACGCCCTGGCTGTGGCGGAACGAGGAGGAGGAGATGGGCAGGATCACGGAGGCCATAGAGAAGGCCATTTATTTAGGAAAGCCTAAATAGATTGCGGGACGATAACGGTTCAGCACGATGAGGGATATGCATGAAGAAGGTCACACTGAACGTGGAGGGCATGGGCTGCAACGCCTGCGTGGAGAAGGTGGAGGCTGCCCTCAGGGGCTGCCCGGGTGTCGTCTCGGCGGAGGTCTCGCTTAAGAAGAAGAGGGCCGTCGTGGAGTACGAAGGGGACGTCCCTACGGAGGGTCTCGTCAGGGCCGTGGAGGATGCTGGCTTCGAGGCGGCGGTCAAGCGCGGAATGATATGACAAGGGTCGTCCTCAACATAGGGGGCATGACCTGCGCCTCCTGCTCCCAATCCCTGGAAAAGGCTCTCGGGAACGCCGAGGGCGTCTCCTCCGCTTCGGTGAGCCTGCCCCGGAGCACCGCCGCGGTGGAGTACGACGAATCCCGGACGAGCGTGTCCGAGCTCTCTAAGATAGTCAGGAAGGCGGGCTTCAAAGTGCTTGACTCTCCGGCCTCCGACATGCCGGCGGACATCGGCAGGGACCTGGCCGCAGCGGTGCTGTTCTCGATACCCATCATATATCTGGCCATGGGGCCGATGATAGGCCTGCCGCTGGGGCCGCTCGGAGACGACGACAGGGCCCTGGCCCTGATGCAGTTAGCGCTGTGCGTACCCGTGCTGCTGGCCGGAAGGCGCTTCTACACGAGGGGTTTCCCGGCGCTTGCCAGACGGACCCCAAACATGGACACGCTCGTCGCCCTGGGCACCTCCGCGGCGGTGATCTACAGCCTTTACATCACCTCGGCCGTCCTGGGCGGCTCCGGTGACGTCCACGAGCTGTACTACGACTCGGCGGCGATGATAATAGCGCTTGTCATGGTCGGGAAGTACCTGGAATCCAGATCCAGGAAGAGGACGGGTGATTCCGTGAGAAGGCTGCTGGACCTCGCCCCTGGGGAGGCCTCCGTCATGAGGGACGGCCGGGAGGTACGCATACCGGTGGAGGAGCTGAGGGCCGGGGATGCCGTGGTCATAAGGCCCGGGGAGAGCATCCCGGCCGACGGGACGGTCACAGAGGGGCAGACCGCCGTGGACGAATCCATGCTGACCGGGGAGAGCGTTCCCGCCGACCGCACGGCGGGGGACAGGGTCTTCAGCGGCACCGTCAACGTGAGCGGCAGCATACTGATGACGGCCGAGGGCGTGGGCGAGGACACCGTGCTGCGCAGGATCGTGCGCATGGTGGAGGAGGCCCAGGGTTCGAAGGCCCCGATATCCCGCATGGCGGACAGGGTCGCGGGGGTCTTCGTCCCGGCGGTCATGACCGTGGCGATAGCGGCCTGCCTGCTTTGGCTGGCCGCGGGAAGGGACATCGGGTTCTCCCTCACCGTCCTTATATCCGTCCTGGTCATATCCTGCCCCTGCGCCCTGGGGCTGGCCACTCCGCTCGCCATCATAGTGGGGACCGGGAAGGCCGCGGAGATGGGCATACTCTTCAAGGACGCGGAATCCATGGAGACCGCGGGCCGGGCCGACACCGTGGTGCTGGACAAGACCGGCACCGTCACCGAGGGGAGACCGCGCGTCACCGATATCGTGGGTGACGTCCTCGGCATCGCCGCATCGGCCGAGAGCTCTTCCGAGCATCCTCTGGCCAAGGCGGTCGTCGAACGCGCCGTGGAGGAGGGGCTGGACGTACGCAGGCCGTCGGGTTTCAGGGCCCATGTCGGCGGGGGGATAGAATGCGAGTTGGAAGGGGTCCGTGTGCTGATAGGGAACCGGGCCCTCGTGGAGGAGAAGGGGGCCGACCCGTCGGCATACGCGGAGGAGCATGCCGTTCTCTCGGAGGAGGGCAAGACGGTGATGTTCGTGGCGGCGGACGGTGAGGTCCTCGGGCTCATAGCCGTGGCGGACACCATTAAGGATTCCAGCCGCCCGGCCGTGGAAAGGATGAGGGGGCTGGGCCTGGACGTCGTGATGATCACGGGGGATTCGGAGGGAGCCGCCCGCAGGATATCTGCCGAGGCCGGAATACCGGAATACCGCCACAGCGCCCGTCCCGACGACAAAGCTGCGGCGGTCGGGGATCTGCAGTCCGAAGGGAGGACGGTCATAATGGCCGGGGACGGCATCAACGACGCCCCGGCCCTGGCCCGTGCCGATGTTGGTTTCGCCGTGGGGTCGGGCACCGACATAGCCATAGACTCTGCGGACGTGGTGCTGATCGGGGACGACCTGGGCGACATGGCCACGGCCGTTGAGATAAGCCGGGCCACCCTTGGGAACATAAAGCAGAACCTGTTCCTGGCCTTCTGCTACAATGCCGTATGCATACCCATAGCCGCCGGGCTGCCCTACCTGCTGGGGATGGGGATGATACACGGCATGCCGATGATAGCCGCGGCCGCGATGTCCGTGTCCTCGGTGTCCGTGGTCCTCAATTCCTTAAGGCTCACCCGCTTCTCGCCGGGAGCCGAGCCTTGAGGCGCGCACGTGGAGGGTGCCGCTGTCCTTCTTCCAGACCACCTCGGACTCGGTTATCACCAGCGGACGGGAGTGCATGGGGGAGTCCAGGGTCAGCGATTCGTACTCCCCTCCCTCCCCCATCACGCTTATCCCGTACCTGGACCTTAGAGCCCGGAGGTCCTCGGCCGCGGCCGCGTCTATAGGGCGCCCCAGCCAGGACCTGCCAAGGCCCTCGGCGTAGCATCCCACGATCACTGCCGATATCCCTGCGGAGATCATCTCGTCCAGCAGCATGTCCTGGTCCTTGCGCCACAGCGGGGACAACACCTTCAGGCCCAGGTCCCCGCACACCATATTGATGCGGTCCCATTGGTAATCGGACCAGAGCGCACCGGTGACCACACCTTCGACGTCCAGACCCTCGAGGGCTACGGCCAGCGCCTCCATGTCCCCCTCCTCGGTCCCCGTGCTGGGCGCGGACACCAGGGGGATCCCCATGGACTCCGAGATCAGGGGCACGACGTCCAGGTTGGGAGTGTGGAATATCCAGGATCCGCTGTCCTCGGGCAGTATGCTCACAAGACACGCGATCTCATGGCCCATCTGCAGGGCCACGTATGCTGACATCGTCGAGTCCTTGCCTCCGGAGTACAGCGCCGCCAATCTCATGCACCCCGGTACGGCAATCAGCAATTTAATCACTGACCACGTGCATGGGGGCATCATGCGCATAGAAGAGATGACAGCGGAAGACTGGAAGGATGTCGTGGGGAACGATCCCGTGATAATACTCCCCTGGGGGGCGACCGAGGCGCATGCATCGCACCTGCCCCTCTCCAGCGACACATTGCAGCCGCAGTACATAGCCGACCGCATAGCGGAATCCCTGGACAACGTCCTGGTGGCGCCGGCGGTTCCCTACGGGAACCACTCGTCCACTAAGAACATGCCCGGCACCATCAGCCTGACCTTCGATAACCTCCGGGCTCTGGCGGTCAACATACTGGAGGAATTCATACGCCAGGGAGCCAAGAGGTTCGTAGTGATCAGCGGGCACGCCGGGAGCGCCCACCTGACGGCCCTGTCGGAAGCCTGCAAGACCGTGGTGCAGAGGAACGATGCGAAGATCATGTTCTTCACTGACTACGACATAGCCGAAAGGCACCCGGGATGCGCCGACCTGGAGGGTGACGGTCATGCGGGCATGCTGGAGACGTCCCGGGTCATGGCCATACGCCCGGACCTGGTCCGCGAGGACCGGCCCGTGGGCAGATACGTCAGCCAGGGTTACATGATAGTGAGGGATGCCAGCATCTGCTTCCCCGTCGGGATGGCGGGTGACACCGCCCGGGCCTCCGCCGAGTTCGGCCAGGAGGTAAACGGTTATATCGTGGATGCGGTAATCGAGATGATCGAAAATGACCTCTGACGATCTCAAGAGAATTGTTGCTGAGAGAGCGGTTGACGACTACGTGAAGGACGGGATGAAGGTCGGCCTGGGCACCGGGTCCACGGCCTACCATGCCATAAGAAGGGTCGGCCGGCTGGTCCGGGAGAACGGATACAACCTGACCTGCGTGGCGACGTCCAGCGGCACCGAGGGCCTGGCCCGGGAGTACGGGATAGACACCGTGTCCATAAACGAGGTCGGCCACCTGGACGTGACCATAGACGGCGCGGACGAGGTGGATCCCGAAATGCAGCTCATAAAGGGGCTGGGGGGCGCCCTGCTGAGGGAGAAGATAGTGGCAGCCGCATCCAGGCAGGAGATCATAGTGGTGGACGAATCGAAGAAGGTCGACGTGCTGGGCACGAGGGCCCCGCTCCCCGTGGAGGTCCTCGCCTTCGGCCACCCATTCGTCAAGACCGCTCTGGAGAGACAGGGCTGCGTGGCCACCCTGAGGATGAGCGGCGGCCTCCCCTTCGTAACCGACGGGGGCAACTACATCTACGACTGCAAGTTCGAATCGATAAACAACCCCTTCTTCCTGGAATCCAGGATAAACGTGATTCCGGGTGTTGTGGACAACGGGCTCTTCCTGAACCTCGCGTCCACTGTCCTGGTGTCCTCATCCGACGGTACGATCGAGAGGAAGGGTCACTGAGGGCTCTCCTCCGCCATGCTCTTCAGATCGGACACGTTGGAGAGTATCGCGGCGGCCCTTGCCCTCTCCCAGGCCTCGATCTCCTCGATTATGCTGGAGAACGGTTTAGACAGGAAATACGTGTGCTTCGGCCTGCCCTTGCCGGTGCCCTTGACCTGCTTTATCCTTATCCAGCCTCTGTCATCCAGGTCGTGGATGGATGCGGAGACGCCGGGCTGTCCCAGCCCGAAGACGCGCTCCACCTCGTCAGAGGTCGTGGTCTTATGGATGGCAAGGTGTATGAGCACCTTCGCGGTGTTCTTCTTCATGCCCGTGCTGACGAGGGCATTGACTGCGGATTCTGTGGAGAAATCTTTCTTTGCCATGGTTGAATCCAAGAGATGCACCCGATATAAATATATATTTATTCCACTATATTATTTGATTGCAATCGTCCCCCGTGGTTCCAGATACTGCTCCCGGAGCGCCCGGGGGAACCGGCGGTCGCCTGCACCGGCACTCCGCCATCCGCCTATGCCTCCTTTAAGGGGCAGGGTAATGATTTTTATATGACTTCGATGTTAGACGGTCTGATTCGCTTAACAGGTGAATAATATGAAGATGCCCAGAACGATCAAGACTTACTGTCCTTACTGCAAGACCCACACCATGCACGATGTGGAAAGGGTCAAGAAGAAGAAGGCCAGCGAGCTCAAATGGGGCCAGAGGAGATTCAGAAAGGTCACCGCCGGTTACGGAGGTTTCCCCAGGCCCAAGCCCGAAGGAAGAGAGAAGCCCACCAAAAGGGTGAACATCAGATACAGATGCAACACCTGCAAGAAGGCCCACCTCACCGCATGCATAAGAGCAAAGAAGTTCGAGCTCACGGAGTGATGCAGCATGGTAAATGATTTCATAAAGATCAGATGCCCCGACTGTGGCAACGAGCAGATCGCCTTCAGCAAACCCGCCACCGTGGTGTCCTGCCATGTCTGCGGGTCCACCCTGGTGCGCCCCAAGGGCGGCAAGGGAGAGGTCAAGGGCGAAGTGCTCGAGGTGGTCGGCTGATGTCGAGGGCCAGGGGCTTCCCGGAGTACGGAGAACTCGTAGTCTGCACGGTCAAGAGCGTTAAGAGCTTCGGCGCTTTCGTGACGCTCGACGAGTACGAGGACAAGGAAGGGTTCATACACGTCAGGGATATCGCCACTGGCTGGGTCAAGTACATCAGAGACTACGTCAGAGAAGGTCAGAAGACCGTCTGCAAGGTCCTGGGCGTCGATTCATCAAAGGGTCACATCGACCTGTCTTTAAAATCGGTCAACGAGCATCAGAAGCGCGAGAAGATCCAGCAATGGAAGAACGAGAACAAGGCCGAGAAGCTGGTGGAGATAATAGCCGAGAGGCTTTCCATCTCCCTCGACGAGGCTTACGACATGTTCGGCAGCCAGCTCCTGGAGGAGTACGGCACGCTCTACAGCGCTTTCGAATCCGTGGTGGCCGCTCCGAAGGATTTCCTGGAGGAGTTCGAGGGAGATTGGACCGGCGTGTTCATAGAGGTCGCCGAGGAGAACGTCACACCCCCGTTCGTCCAGATAGACGGCATCCTGGAGCTCCAGTCCTCGGCGCCCGACGGAGTGGAGCGCATAAGGGCCGCCCTTTTCAAGGCCCAGGATTCGGCCGAAGACGCCGACGTCTCCATACACTGCGTGGGCTGCCCCAAGTACCGCATCGTCATAACCGCCGACGAGTACAAGGTGGCCGAGGAGGTCATGAAGAAGGTCTCCGCGGCGGCCATAGACTCTCTCGTCGCCGCGGGCGGCACAGCATCTCTTAAACGCGAAAGCAAATAAGGATACCTATATGAGATCGCATCTCAGAAGATGTCCCGCCTGCGGGAGGTATTCCATGGAGGAGGTATGCGGCTCCTGCGGTTCCGCCACCGCCAGCCCCGCGCCTCCGAAGTTCTCGCCGGAAGACCGTTACGGCCCTTACAGAAGGGTCGCCGTGAAAGAGGAGTATGGGGAGAATGGAAAGCATAATCGTGTATGAAGAGCACCCGAAGCTGGAGCGCCCCGTCTTCATAGAGGGCCTGCCGGGCGTCGGGAACGTGGGAAAGATAGCGGCGGACCTGCTGATGGAATCCCTGGGCGCCAAGCGTTTCGCCAGCATATACTCCAGGCACTTCCCTCCCCAGGTCACCCTGGACGAGGACTGCATCGTGGAGATGGCGAACAACGAGCTATGGTACGTCCGGGGTGTCGGCGGGGGGGCGGACATAATTTTCCTTAAAGGGGAGTACCAGGGGTCCACTGCGGAAGGCCAGTTCGATCTGGCCCGCGACATGATGGGGGCCCTCCTGGAGCTGGACGTGTCCAAAATCATCACCCTGGGGGGCTACGGCACAGGGGCGATGGTCGACGAGCCCCGGGTCATGGGGGCAGCCAACGGGAAGGAGATCAAGGAGGAGATGTCGGAGCACGGGGTCCTGTTCCGCTCGGGCGAGCCCACGGCGGGCATCGTGGGAGCCAGCGGCGTCTTCCTGGGACTCGGCAAGATATACGGCATACCCGGAGTGTGCCTGATGGGCGAGACGTCCGGATACTTCGTGGACCACAAGAGCGCGATGGCGATAATAGGCGTCCTCGAGAGATTCCTGGGAGTCGAGGTAGACACCGCGGACCTGAAGGAGAAAGCCGACCAGATAGACGTCCTCACCGCCAAGGTCAAGGAATACGAGGACACCCAGAACAACGAGGATCTCGGATACATAGGCTGACCGGGAAGGTTGCATCCGCACCGGAATCACGGATGCTGTGCCCATCTGGCTATATTGCCGGTGCATGTTTTTTGCGCCGGCGCTCGGAAATAGAGTTAGGTTTAAATAGAAAATTCCTTATCCCCAAACTGTCCTCACTTAGCTTAGCCTGGCCAGAGCGGCTGACTGTAGAGTGTTCTCGGAGAGATCCGATACAGCCGCTGAAATCAGCAGATCCCCTGTTCAAATCAGGGAGTGGGGACCAT
>JAAYZC010000045.1 GCA_012515075.1 Thermoplasmatales archaeon | reverse complement strand
GCCCAACAAGTACATAGATGCGGGGAACACGCTGGAACCCGTCCTCAGGAACTATCTGGGGCGCAGCGCCACGGCCATGCTCGGGGAGAGGCTGGGCGTCCCCGAGGGGACGCAGCTGGCGGTGGAGCTGCCGTCGCCCAAGGACATGTGCGGCTACGACCACTTCCATGACAACAGGAGGTTCGGGGGGATGGTGGACGGCTACATAATGGCCGGCGGACGCCGCCATTCCGTGCTGGAGATCAAGACATCCCGCGGAAAGGACAGATGGACCGGGCCGGAGGGGGAGATCTCCGAGGTGCCGATGTCCTACATGCTCCAGGCGTCCCTCTATGCAGAGCTCTCCGGGATCGACAGCGTCGTCTTCCTCGTGGGGTTCCTCCAGGAGGACGACTACGACCGCCCGGCTTTCTGGAGGCCCCGGGAGGACAACACGGCGATAATCATCAAGGAGAAGCTGGACATGAGCGGTTACATGAAGGACGCGGAGGACTGGTACAGGGAGTACATACTCTCGGGCATGACTCCCGAATGGACAGATGCCGACGCCGAGCTGTTGAAATACCTGAAGGCGGGGGTGAAATGGTGAAGAAGGTGGCCATATCGCATGACGCGTCCAAGAGGGAGTTCCGGGCGTCCGTCGGAGCGGCCGACGCGGGTTATCTGACCTACGTGCGCCTGGAGGACGGGTCCCTTTCCGTGGACCACACCGTTGTGTGGCAGGAGTTCGAGGGCAACGGCATAGGGCGCAGGCTGGTGGAGTCGGCCATGGCGTTCGCCGAGCGCGAGGGGGTGCGCGTATACGCCACCTGCTCGTACGCGGCCCACGTGATCGGCGGATCCCGGCGTGCCGTTACGTCAGATATATAATCCATCCGGTGCATCGAGGGTACCGACTTATTATGGATAATCCCAATGTCACCATCGGGAACCCCTGGGGCACGATGCTCCTTCTGGGGGTTCTGTACATCGCTCTGGGGGCCATGGCCCTCATCTGGCCCAACACAACTCTGGACGTCCTCATAATATTCCTGGGGGCCACCGCCCTCGTGGGCGGTCTGTCCTCCCTGTACTACTCCCACAGGGACTCGAACGGCATGGGCATGGTCGCGGCCGTAGCCATGGCCGTGCTCGGAGTGATCGCCATGGCGCTGCCCCAGTTCGTGGGGGACGTGCTGGTCTATCTGCTGGCGGCGTTCTTCGCGGTCTTCGGAGTGCTTCAGATAATAGGATCCGCTTCGTTCTCCGGCGTGTCGGCCGCGGGAAGGTGGCTGTCCGTGATCGTGGGCGTGCTGTTCGTGGTCGCGGCCGTGATAATGCTGTTCTTCACCGGTGTGGAGGATTCCAAGGCCGTCATAATGATTGTCTTCGGGGCCTTCTCCGTGATGAACGGGGCCCTGCTCGTGGCGGACGGCCTGCACACCAGAAAGGCCTGCCCCTGAGGGCGGACCCTGCGGAGGTCAGTCGTATCTGCGGTTGTCGGTCACGTGGCAGGACTTCCCCTCGAAGCGCTTCAGCGTACCCGGCAGTGCGAGCCTGACCTCCGCCTTTATGTTCAGAACGTTCTTGAGCCGGGTCGAGAGCTCGGCGGACATCCTGTTCAGAGAGATCATGTCGTCCGTCAGGTTGTCCTCGTTCAGCTCGCATTCCACGATCATGCGGTCCATGTAGTTCTCGTTGTCCAGGGTCAGATGGTAGAACGGGCTCAGGAAGGGCATCTCCCCGATGACGCTCTCTATCTGCGAGGGGAACACGTTTATCCCGCGGACCACGAGCATGTCGTCCGTCCTGCCGGATATCCTCTGCAGACGGGGGTGGGTCCTCCCGCATTCGCATCTCTCCCATTCGAGGGCGCTTATGTCGCCGATCCGGTACCTCATCAGGGGGAAGGCCTCCTTCTTCAGCATGGTTACCACTATCTCCCCCCTCTCGCCGTCGGCGCAGGGCTCTCCGTCCTTATCGAGTATCTCCATGTAGCAGAGGTCCCCCCAGACATGGAAGCCGTTCTGCTCCCGGCACTCCAGGAACATCGGCCCGTAGAACTCGCTGGCTCCGTAGCAGTTGTGGACCCTTATGCCGGTGCGGTCCTGGAGCTTCCCCCTCATGGTCTCCGACCAGGGTTCGCCCCCGGCTATGGCCATCCTCAGCTTCGTGTCCCTGCGTATGTCCACATCCATGCGGTCGCAGACGTCGGCTATGTGGAAGAGATAGGAGGGCGTGGCGGCCATGCAGGTCACGGGGAGGTCCCGGAGGAGCATTATCTGCCTCTCGGTGTTGCCGGTGCTGGCGGGCAGGACCGTTGCCCCGATCCTCTCGGCGCCGTAGTGGACTCCCAGGCCCCCTGTGAAGAGCCCGTACCCGTGGCTGTTCTGAAGCATGTCCCTCTTTCCCATTCCGAAGGAGACCATGCCCCTTGCCAGAGACTCGGACCAGTTGTCTATGTCGTTCTGCGTGTAGCCCACGACGGTGGGCTTCCCGGTGGTGCCCGAGGACACATGGATCCTGACCAGGTCGTCGTACGGCCTGGTGAAGAGTCTGTCGGGATAGTTCTCCCTCAGGTCGGTCTTCTTCATGAAGGGGATCCTGCGGTAGTCGTCGAAACTCCGGATGTCGTCGGGCAGCACTCCCGCGGAACGCATCCTCTCGTGTATGAAGGGCGAGCACTCGTACATCTCGCGAACCAGCTTCCTCAGGAGCCCGAGCTGCATCCGCTCGATCTCCTCGCGGGGCATCGTCTCCATACTCTCGTTCCAGAAGGCCATCTACAACACCTGCTCTGCAATGTGCTATCATCTAGCACGGATATCCGGGGTATGCTCCCGTATCATAAATATCTTCGGTGGTCCCGGGCAAACCTATTCAACGGGCCCTGCGATACGCCCCGGGATGGCAGCTTTCTCCGCATACATCTTCGACTTCGACGGCACCCTGTTCGACACGAGGGCGGGTGTGGGTCTCTGCTACGAGCGCGCCTTCCGGGAACTGGGAGGGGAATACGACCCCTCGATGCTGGAGACGTACATGAAGGAGCCTCTGGACCGGACCTTCGCCCGTTTCTGGGAGGACCCGTGCAGATACCGGGAGTTCGTGGCATGCTTCCTGGCCGAGTCGGAGGCCTCCATGTGCGCCACGACGGCCATATTCCCCGACACCGCCGAGGCCCTGGCCCGTGTGCAGGGGTCGGGGGCGGCCATGGGCATAGTGTCCGGCAAGACCGAGGTACGCATACGCGAGATACTCGGAAGGTTCGGCCTCGGGGGGATGTTCCGCTCGATAGTCGGCTTCGAGAGGACGAAGGCCTCCAAGCCGGACCCCTCCTCCCTGGAGATGTGCCTAGGCGAGCTGGGGGAGTCCCCGTGCGGAGCGGTCTACGTGGGGGACAGCCCCCTGGACGTCGCCGCGGCGGAGGCGGCCGGAGCGACCGGCATCCTGATAGACAGGGGCGGCGGCACCCCGGGGGCCCTGACGGACCTGAGGATGCTTCCCTGAGCCCGTCAGGCCAGGGTGATCCTGCCGACGACCCTCAGCTTGCCGCCTTCCAGGTACATAATCACGGCCGTGTCGCCGGGTCTGTGTATAATATCGGACTCCAGGTCCATGGAGATCTCCGGCGCCCGGAAGTCGCTGCCGTTGACCACACGGGTTATCCGGGCCGGGACCATCTGCATCCAGTGGCCCACATGGAGCACCATGCCCTCTTTCAGGGCGGAGGGCCAGTACTTCACCAGAGCCGCCCTGCCCTCGATGCCGCCGGACATCCTGACGGAGGGGTCGGTCGTTATCACGTAGCCTCTGTCAAGCTCCTCGGAGTCTATCCCTCTCAGGGCGAGTCCCACGTGGTCCCCCCTGACGGCGTCGTCGGCGTCCAGGTCGTGCTTCTGTATGGATTTGAGGACGACCTCCTTCCTCGGAGGGAGCACCGTCATCTTGTCATGCTTCCTGAAATGCCCGTGGATGACGGATCCCAGGACCACGGTCCCCACCCCCTTGACGTTGAAATGGCTGTCGACCGGGCAGGAGCCGCAGGTCCCGTCGCCCGCTCTCCGGGCCTCGGCGCAGGCCATGTCCAGGAGCTCCTCCCTCATCCGCACGGGATCGTCGTCGACGAGCCCGTACCCTTCCAGGGACGTCCCGGCCAGCAGTGGCCTGAGCTGCTCCGGCTGGACGAAGTTCTGAAGAACGATCCATCCCCGGTCCAAACCGAAGGTGTCCGCCATGACGATGGTCTCCCCGAGGGAGGCGTCTATCCTGTCCACCACGAGTATCGCGAACTCGGCCATGCCGACCGAGTAGAAGAGCGAGGACAGCTTGTCCGGGTATTTCGAAGGCTCCACGAGGGTCACGGAGTCGGCGCCCCTCTTCACCTCGAAGAAGGTCATGTCCGTGACGGTGCCCTTCTTGCCGATCTGGGAGGCGTATCCGTTCTTGCCGAGGACGGCCACGTTGAGATTGCCCATTCAGATCTCCGACTCCTTGAGCGTCTTGACCCCTGACGCGCCGAGGGCTTCGACGGCGGCTCTGGGGTCGTCGACCCTGAGGAACATCATCGGGCCGTTGTCCCCCGTGTATGCGTAGCCGTACTCTATGTTTATGCCTGCCCCGCCGAGCACGTTGGCGGTCTCGAATATTGCTCCGGGCCGGTCGGGAAGGCGGATTCCTATGACCTCCGTCTTCTTCATCACTATGCCCTTCGACCTGAGCTTCTCGTAGGCCTGCTCGGGGTTCTGCACGATGGCCCTCAGGATACCGAACTCCACGGACTCCGCCAGGCTGAAGGCCTTCATGCTGACGTCGCACTCTCTGAGAGTGGATGCTATGGCCGCCAGACGGCCGGGCTCGTTGTTGACGAATATGGAAAGCTGTGTTATTATCTCGCTCATGTCATTATCCTCCTGTCCACCACCCTCTTGGCCTTGCCCTCGAACCTGGGGAGGGATCCCTGGTCCTTGAGCTCTACATTGGCACCGATGTTCAGATACTTTTTGATTTCCGATTCGATGCGCCTCTTCAGGGAGATCATGTCCTCGACCCTGTCGCTGAAGGCCTCATTCCTTATCTCGACCTGGATGGTCAGGGTGTCCAGTGCTCCTTCCCTGTCCACCAGGATCATGTACTGGTCGCCCACCTCGGGTATGCGCATGAGGGTGTACTCTATCTGAGAGGGGAACACGTTTATCCCCCTTATTATGAGCATGTCGTCGCTCCTGCCGGATATCCTCTCTATGCGCGGGGAGGTCCTGCCGCATTCGCACTCCTCGTCCATGAGGGTGGTGAGGTCCCTGATGCGGTACCTTATCAGGGGCATGGCCTCTTTCGTCAGCATGGTCACCACCATCTCCCCCTTCTGTCCGGGTCCGAGGGACTCGCCGGTCTCGGGATCTATGATCTCCACGTACGCCAGGTCTCCTGAAACGTGTATGCCCTTCCTCTCCTCGCACTCGGTGAACATGGGGCCCGCCATCTCGGACGTGCCGTAGATGTCGTAGGCCTGTATGCCCGCCCTGCTCTCTATGCGCTGCCTCATCCCCTCGGTCCAGGGCTCCGCCCCCAGCACGGCCCTCCTGAGCTTCGTGTCCCGGCGGAAGTCCACGCCGATCCTGTCGGCCACGTCGATCATGTGTATCATGTAGGACGGGGTGCAGGCGATCGCGGTGACGCCGAGGTCGATCATGAGCTCCAGCTGCCTCTCGGTGCTGCCGGTTCCCGATGGGAGGACCGTGGCCCCGACCCTCTCCGCCCCGTAGTGGAGCCCGAGGCCGCCGGTGAACAGCCCGTACCCGTAGGACACCTGCATGGTGTCGTCGGCGGTTATCCCGATGGAGGTCAGGGATCTGGCCAGCGCCTCGGTCCAGTAGTCGAGGTCGTTCTTGGTGTACCCCACCAGCGTCGGCTTGCCGGTGGTCCCGGACGAGACATGGTATCTCACCATGTCGGTGGCGGGCACGGTGAACATCCCTGCGGGGTAGTTGTCGCGCAGGTCCTGCTTGTGCATGAACGGCAGTTTAGATATGTCCTCCATGCGGGTCAGGTCCCCCGGGAGGACCCCCGCGGCCTTCATCTTGTCGTGATAGAACCTGTTGTTGGAGTACAGGTTGTCCACGAGAGTCTTGAGTCTCGTGAACTGAAGTTCCTTCAGTTCCTCTCTGGGCATGCATTCGATCTTCCGGTTCCAGTACATGGCCTTCTCCTTCCGCCCCGTTTATACTGCTCCTAGTATATATTTGGCGGGAAGGCGTCTCCCAGAATGTCCAGCTGCTCGGAGGCTCCCTCGCAAACGATATATCCGCACTCGGCGTGGAGGGGTCCATGATCGTTTCCGTTTCCGAAGAGACCCACTGCCTCCTGGAGTCGGCGAGGTCCTACGCGGAGGCCGTGTCGGCCGAGGTCTCGGATCGCAGGAACGACCCCCGCTCGATGTGCTTTTGGAACATCCACAACCGCATCAAGATAACCGAGGAGATCCTGGGGTTCTACGAATCCACATGGATGTCGGAAAGGGTGGAGGTCACCGAGGAGAGCGAGGGGGAGGCCATCGAGAGGATGGTGACCGTCACCAAGGACCTCTTCGTCGACGTGGTCTCGACGATCGAGAAGACCTCCAAGGAGGCCGTCCGCATATACCGCGGCTCGGGCCTGGAGGAGGCGGCCATGGAGGGCAGGAACTACCTCTACCTGCGCAACATTATCGAGGCATCCAGGCGCCTCGGCTACCTGTCGGACCACGAGTTCGGGGAATGGGAGGACATCCTGGTGATGAGGAACCTGGTCACCCACAACAACTCCGTGTCGGACAGGTCCAAGAGGTACGCCATAGGCAGCATAGCGATATCCATGAGGCCCAACAGGATGATGAAGGGCCCGATAAACACCTTCATAGTCCTGACGGACAGGATCATCTCCCTGTTCTACACCTGGCTGAGGTGCATCCACGAACGCTTCGCAGCGGGGTCCGGAGCATGAGCGGGGACCCCGGCACCCCGGAGGCGTGGAACAGGCTGTACTCTTCCCAGCCCCGCCCCTGGAGAGGGGTCGCGGAGGTCCCGCCCCTGCCGATACCCCCGGGCGGCCGCGTGCTGGACATCGGATGCGGCAACGGCAAGACCTCCGCCGCCCTCCTGGAGAGGGGCTACACGGTCGTGGGGGCGGATTTCTCGCAGGAGGCGGTCTCCGCCTGCCTGAGGCTGCTGGGGGGCAGGATGTCGGCCGTATGCTGCCGTTCGGATTCCCTCCCGTTCCTGGACGCATCCTTCGACGGCGCGACGCTGGTGCACCTGATGGAGCATCTGGACGACCGATCGGCCGAGAGGACGGCCTCCGAGGTCCGCAGGGTGCTCAGGCCCGGAGGCGCGGTGTTCGTGAGGTCATTCTCCCCCGAGGACATGAGGGCCGGCGGACCCCCGGTCAGGGGGAACGGCATACCCTACCGCTATCTGGGCCACGAGGAGGTGGTGTCCTTCTTCGCGGGGTTCGAGGTGCTGCGTGCCGGCACGGTCTCCGAGAGAACCCGCTTCGGGGCCGTCCGCTCCCGTTCCGAGTGCCTGCTCCGCAGACCCTGACCTCGGAAAATATTTAATCCATGTTCTCTAATCGGCATCCCATGAAGTGCCCGAAATGCGGCGAGGACAATCCCGAGGGGACCCTCTTCTGCGAGAAATGCGACTGGAGGATGGACCAGAGGTGTTCGAGGAAGATGGCCGTGCCCGCCCTGTACCTCTGCCTGCTGTCCGCGGCCGCGGGCATCTCGTCGGTCGCCCTCTATTCGGTGCTGACCTATGCGTCGGTCGCCCTCGGCATAGCGGGCATGGTGCTCAGCGGGTACTCCTTCACCCT
>JAAYZC010000044.1 GCA_012515075.1 Thermoplasmatales archaeon | reverse complement strand
GGCGGCATCCTTCGCAGTGCTGACGGCCCTGGCCTTCGCGCCCCCCGTGGCAATGGGCGGGACCGCGCTGTCCAGCGGGGTCCTGGTGGTCATCGGCCTGATGATGTCGTTCATCATATACCGCTCGAAGCCCGCCTTCAGGGACTGAGGAAGGACCCCGTATGGGAGGGGGGCCCGGAGAGTTCACCAGACGGGAGAAGCGTCTGGTGCTGGCGGCATCGTGCATAGCCATATTCATAACGCCCCTAATGGGGACGATGATAAACCTGGCCCTGGTGCCGATCGGCCAGGAGTTCGGAGTGGGCACACACGGCCTTGGGTGGATGTCCGCCGCGTTCTTCCTCTCGTCCGTGATGTTCCTGGTCCCGATAGCCAAGGTCTCGGACATATACGGCAAGAGGAAGGTCATGGTGGCCGGTCTTCTGGTCATAACCGTCGCCTCTGTCCTATCCTCGCTGGCCCCCGAATACACCACGCTCATCCTCTCCCGGGTCGCCGCGGGCATAGGCGCGGCCGCGGTCTCCTGCACCAGCCTGTCGATGCTCTCCGACGTCTTCGGGAGGAATGAGCGGGGCGCGGCCCTGGGCATAAACACAGCCTTCGTGTACATAGGGGCGGCCATCGGCCCGGTGGTGGGGGGTTTCCTCTCCGACGCGCTGGGCTGGCGCAGCATATTCCTGATCGTTGTGCCCTTCGCCCTGGCTGCGCTGGTCCTTATGCTCGCCTTCAGGTACGAGTTCTCCCCTTCCGAGGGGGAGACCCTCGACGTCCGCGGGTCCGCAGTGTACATGGCGAGCATCGCCCTGGTGATGTTCGGCCTGATAAACCTGCCGGAGGCCTACGCGTTCGTCTCCCTGGCGGCGGGCTCGGCGCTCTTCCTGCTGTTCTACCGGGCGATGTCCCGTTCGGAGCGCCCGGTGCTCAACACAAGGCTGTTCGGGAACAGGGTCTTCGCCCGCGCCACCGCCGCCACATTCATGAACTACGCCGCATCCTACGCGGTCACCTTCTTCCTGGCCCTGTATCTGCAGAGCATAGGCCAGCTGTCCGCCACCGGGGCGGGGGTCATACTGCTGGTGCAGCCGGCGGTGCAGGCGGTTCTGACGCCGATCGCGGGGAGGATGTCCGATGTCACCGACCCACGGCTGCTGCCCACGGCGGGCATGGCCCTGACCTGCGCGGGTCTGGCGATGCTCATGCTGCTGGACGAGGGAGGGGGGCTGGCCTATGTGACGGTGACGCTGGTCGTCCTCGGTCTGGGGTACTCGCTCTTCTCGGCCCCGAACACCAACTCCGTGATGCGCTCGGTGTCCGTGAGGGAGTACAGCGACGCGTCCGCCACGGTGTCGACCATGAGGCAGATGGGGATGATGGTCTCCATGGCGGTGGCCATGTGCACCATCTCCCTGGTCATGGGATCCACGGACAACCTGGGTCCGGAGACCTACGGTCTCTTCGTAACCGCGATGAGGCTCTCGTTCGGCGTGTGCCTCGTGATGTGCGTGATCGGCACCGTGATATCCTGGTTCCGCGGCGACGAGCCCTCGCCGTCGTGAGGCTCCGCAGGCCCTATGTCCCTCACGAGACGTCCTGGCGCATCTTTGTCCCATCAGCGTCATTTAAATACCCTTTAAGAAAACGCCGCGGGTATAATTTCAAATACTGAAAGTTTTATGCGCGCTGTACGAGGGGCCCTGTCCTCTCGCAAGGGTGGTTGAAATGTACAGCATGAGTCCCTATGCAGGCAAGCTCCTTACCGACAAGGAGTGCATCGACAAATACAACAACGAGAACCACTGGGGCCTTATGGTCTCCGTGGACCTCGCCGAGTGCGATCACGAGAAGATCTCCAGCAAGGAGCACATAACCCAGTTCGCGATAGACCTGGCCAAATACATAGATATGAAGAGATACGGTGAGCCTACAGTCGTATTCTTCGGAGATCACCCCAAGGTCCAGGGTTATTCGCTCGTGCAGCTCATAGAGACCTCCCTGATATCCGGGCATTTCGCCGAGGATACCGACAGGGCTTTCGTGGACATATTCTCCTGCAAGGAGTTCCCTCCCGAGAAGGCCGCCGAGTACACCAAGGAGTACTTCGGAGCCAAGAGGATGGAGTACGCGATCGCCTTCAGGGACATCTGAGTCCCTTCAATCCGGTCCGGCGGCTCCCGCCGGACCGGTAACACATCGTTCTCAACAT
>JAAYZC010000043.1 GCA_012515075.1 Thermoplasmatales archaeon | reverse complement strand
CCTTTGAAACGCGCCCGTCTCTCCGGGTCCTGTGTGGCTATCCCCGCGGGGCAGAGGTTCGTATGGCACTTGCGGCACATCACGCAGCCCATGGCCACCATCGGTGCCGTGGACAGGCCGTACTCCTCCGCGCCCAGCAATGCGGCGATGACTATGTCCCGTCCGGTCTTTATCTGTCCATCCACCTGTATGCGGACCTTCCCGCGCAGGCCGTTGGCCGAGAGCGTCTGCTGGGTTTCCGCGAGGCCGGTCTCCCATGGCATCCCGGCGAACCTTATGGAGGAGGCGGGGCTGGCCCCCGTCCCGCCTTCCGCCCCGCTTATGAGGATGACGTCGGCTCCGGCCTTGGCCACCCCCGCGGCCACGGTGCCCACCCCCGACTCCGAGACCAGCTTGACGCTGACACGGGCGGTGGGATTGATGCACTTCATGTCGAATATAAGCTGCTTGAGGTCCTCTATGGAGTATATGTCGTGATGGGGCGGAGGGGATATCAACGTTATACCGGGGAGGGTGTGCCGAGTGCGGGCAATGACCTCGTCCACCTTGGAGCCCGGCAGCTGTCCCCCCTCCCCGGGCTTGGCGCCCTGGGCTATCTTTATCTGTATCTCATCGGCGTTCACCAGGTACTCCGCGGTCACGCCGAACCTCCCGGACGCAATCTGCTTGACGGCGGAGCGGACGTTCCTGCCGTCCGGAAGCGTCCGGAAGCGCGCCGGATCCTCGCCCCCCTCCCCGGTGTTGCTCTGGCCTCCGAAGCTGTTCATGGCCTCGGCCAGGGTCTCATGCGCCTCCCGGCTGACCGATCCGAAGGACAGGGCGCCGCTCACGAACCTCCTCATTACGGCCTCTGCCGGCTCCACCTCCTCCAGGGGCACGGGCTTGCCACGGCGCACGTCCATCAGGTCCCGGAGAAAGAAGACACCGCCGGAGACGGCGTCGGCGAACTCGCGGTAGGCGGCGGGATCATCTTCCCTTGCCGCCTTGCGCAGGGTCCTGACGCTTGAAGGGTCCCAGGAACGAGTCTCCCCGCCCCTGCGGGGCCGCACAGCCTGATCGGGAGTGCCGGAGAGGGCCCGGCCATGGCATTCCAGAGCATCCCTCGCGATTTCCCCGAGGGATACCCCTCCGACGGCGGACACCGTACCGCCGAAGTATTCACGGGCCGTCTCGTCGGACAGGCCCAGGGCCTCGAAAAGCCTCGCACCCCTGTAGGAGCGCAGGGTCGATATCCCCATCTTCGACATGATCTTCAGAAGCCCAGCCTCCAGGGCACGTATGTAGTTGGATTCGGCGGTGTCCGCGTCTATGCGGATCCTGCCCTCCCTCACCGATTCGTCGATGACGGATATGGCCATGTAGGGGTTCACCGCGTTGGCTCCGTAACCGAATAGGAGAGCGAAATGCATGACCTCTCTGGGTTCCCCGGACTCGAGGATCAGGGCGGTCTGCACGCGCTTCCTCTTCCTCACCAGATGCTGGTGGACGGCCGACACCGCCAGCAGAGAGGGTATCGGTACTGAGCCCTCGGGCATTCCGCGGTCGGTGAGCACTATGTAGGCGGATCCACCGTCCGCCGCCTCCTCGGCCTCGTGGCATATCCTCTCCAGCCCCTTCCTCAGACCCTCGGGTCCCTCTTCCGCAGGGAAGCACATCCTTATGCTGGCCGTGGAGAAGCCCTTGTAACGCAGGTTCTTTATCAGGTCCAGCTCACGGTTGTTGACCACCGGATGCCTGAGCTTGACGACCTTGCAGTGCTTCGGCGTGGGTCCGAGTATGTTTTGGTGTATGGATCCGACGTAACCCGTCAGGGACATCACCAGCTCCTCCCTTATCGGGTCCATCGGGGGATTGGTCACCTGCGCGAAGGACTGCCTGAAGTAATCGAAAAGTCTGTGCGGTCTGTCGGATAGCACGGCCAGCGGCAGATCGTTGCCCATGGATCCCGTGGGCTCCTTCCCGGACACGGCCATGGGCTCGATTGTCTCGGAGACCTCCTCCGGAGTGTATCCGAACTCCGCCAGCATCCTGCGGTGGTCGGGTGCGGCGCGGCCGGCCTCCCTACCTGAGGATAAGGAGCCCAGCTCCACCCTGTTCCTGTCCAGCCATTCCCGGTATGGGTAGGCGGCGGCCAGTTCGCCCTTGATCTCGCGGTCGCGCATTATCCTGCCGGCTGCGGTGTCTATGATCAGCATCTTACCCGGTCTGAGGCGCCCCGCTTCGCGGACGTTGTCCTCGGGTATCCGTATCACCCCGGACTCGGACGCCAGGATCATCACCCCGTCCTTGGTTACCGTGTATCTCGCCGGACGCAGGCCGTTCCTGTCCAGCATGCCCCCGGCGTATCTTCCGTCG
The DNA here is from genome assembly GCA_012515075.1 of Thermoplasmatales archaeon. Classification (GTDB taxonomy): domain Archaea; phylum Thermoplasmatota; class Thermoplasmata; order Methanomassiliicoccales; family Methanomethylophilaceae; genus JAAYZC01. The sequence continues at coordinate 17,689 of JAAYZC010000043.1, read as the reverse complement.
GTGAACAGCACGGCGGCCGGGCCGTCCCAGGGCTCCATCAGTATGCTGCTGTACTCGTAGTAAGCCTTCAGATCGTCCGGTATGGGGTTCCTGTCGTTCCAGGATTCCGGTATCATCATCGACAGCGCGTCCGGCATGGACTTGCCCGACATGTTCAGGAACTCCAGCACGTTGTCCAGTGAGGCGCTGTCGCTCATGCCCTCCTCCACCACCGGGTAGAGCTCGGACAGTTCCGGCAGAAGGGACGTCTCCATGACGGACTCCCTTGCCAGCATCCATGAGCGGTTGCCTTGTATGGTGTTGATCTCCCCGTTGTGGCAGAGCATCCTGAAGGGCTGTGCTAGCTTCCACATGGGCAGGGTGTTGGTGCTGAACCTGGAGTGCACCATCGCGACGGAGGACTTGAAAGAGGGGTCGGACAGGTCTGGGTAGTACTCCCTCAGCTGAGCCGGGGTTAGCATGCCCTTGTAGACCATGGTGCGCGAGGACAGGCTGCAGATGTAGAAATCAGAGTACTCCTCCCCCATGCTAGCTATCCTTTTACCGACCTTCTTCCTCAGGCGGAACAGCCTCCGCTCCAGCTCCTCGGGGGGAGCCCCCGCCACGAAAACCTGCAGGCAGAACGGTTCCGTCCTCCTCGCCATTGGCCCCACCGCCTTGCTGTCCACCGGGACCGGGCGTTCCGCCAGCATCGAGAGTCCTTCGTCGGCAGCCTCGGATCTGAACACGTCCATGCAGATCCCGGCCGCGGCCGGGTCCCTGGGGAGAAACACCATCCCAGTGCCGTAAGTCCCCGCCTCTGGCACTGGTATGCCCTGAGAGATGATGAAACCGTGGGGTATCTGAACCAGTATACCGGCTCCGTCCCCGGTCCTCCCGTCCGCGTTCTCGGCGCCCCGGTGGGCCATGTTCTCCAGTATGCGCAGGCCGTGCTCCACCGTCCGGTGGTCGCGCGTGCCGTCTATGTTCACCGCCATCCCGACCCCGCAGGAGTCGCGCTCGTATGCGGGGTCGTAAAGGCCTGACTTGACTCCATCCATGTCAAGGTTCATCTGATGAACAGAAGCTCGCGGTACTTTGGCAGGGGCCACATCTGATCGTCCACCTCCATCTCGAGGGCGTCTATGTGGTCCCTTATGTCTTCAAGATAGTTCAGGACTCTGTCGTTGTACCCTATGGCCTTCTCCCTGGAATCCTCTATCTCATCCAGCTCGTTGCACAGGGCGTTCAGCTCCCCGGACATCCTCCTTATGGAGCATATGTGCCGGGAGATGTCCTCTATGCTCTCCAGAAGACCGGGCGACATCGCTACGAACCTTTCCTCGCCGTACACGGTCTTCATTGCCGCCGCGTTCTCCAGCAGGAGGGTCTGGTATCTGATCGCTATGGGCAGTATGTGGTTGGATGAAAGGTCGCTGAGGACCCTCGCCTCAATCTCCAGTTTCTTGCAGTAGGTCTCCCAGAGGACCTCGTTCCTGGCCTGCAGCTCGGGTTCCGTCAGCACCCCCGTCTCGCGATACACCTCGAGCGTACGCTCTGAGGTGCATGCATCGTATATGCGCGGGGGGCAGGTCTCGCAGTCCAGACCCCGGCGGATGGCCTCGGCCTTCCACTCCTCGGAGTACCCGTTGCCGTCGAAACATACGTCCTTGCATGCCCTGAAGCATTCCCGGGTCTCGTCGAGGACCGCCTGCATCACCGGGGTTCCCGACGCAATCCGCCCGTCGACCGCTTCCTTGAACTTCCCTAGCTGATATGCGACTATGGTGTTGATGACCGTCACCGCGGAGGAGCAGTTGGCGGAGGACCCCACCGCCCGGAACTCGAACCTGTTCCCGGTGAAGGCGAACGGCGACGTGCGGTTCCTGTCGGTGTTGTCTATAAGGAGCTCGGGGACCTGGGGTATGCCCAGCTTGTATCCCTTCTTGGCCCCTATCTTAACCATGTCCCTGGAGTTCAGTAGCTCCTCGAACGCCTTGGTCACCTGGCTTCCCAGGAACGATGATATTATCGCCGGGGGGGCCTCGTTGGCCCCCAGCCTGTGGGCGTTGGAGGCCGTGGCCACGGACGCCTTCAGCAGGGCGTTGTTGTCGTAGACCGCCTTCAGCACGTTGGCCATGAAGCAGAGGAACCTCAGGTTCTCCTCGTCGGACTTGCCGGGGGAGAGCAGGGCCAGGCCGCTCTCGGTCCCTATGGACCAGTTGCAGTGCTTCCCGGAGCCGTTGACCCCCTTGTACGGCTTCTCGTGCAGCAGGACCTTGAATCCGTGGCGCTCCGCCACGGACTTCATGAGGGACATTACAATCTGGTTGTGGTCTATGGCTAGGTTCGCCTCCTCGTAGACCGGCGCGAGCTCGAACTGGTTGGGGGCTACCTCGTTATGCCTGGTTTTGACCGGTATGCCGAGCTTGTACGCCTCGAACTCCAGGTCCTGCATGAATGCCAGGACCCTCTTGGGTATGGATCCGAAGTAATGGTCCTCCAGCTGCTGGTTCCTGGCGCTGTCGTGGCCCATGAGGGTGCGTTCAGCCATTATGAGGTCGGGGCGCAGGGCGCAGAGAGAGCTGTCCACCAGGAAGTACTCCTGCTCCCAACCTAGGAAGGAGAAGACCCTGGTCCCCTTCACGCCGAAGTACTCCAGGACCTCGGAGGTTGCCTTGGCCAAGGCGTAGGTGGACCTCAACAGGGGAGTCTTGTAGTCCAGGGCCTCCCCCGTGTACGATATGAATACTGTGGGTATGCAGAGGCAGTCGTCCATTATGAACGCCGGTGAGGAGGGATCCCATGCCGTGTACCCTCTGGCCTCGAAGGTGTTCCTAAGGCCCCCGCTTGGGAAGCTGGATGCGTCGGGCTCCTGCTGTGCCAGCATCTTCCCGCTGAACTGCTCCAGGCTGTCCCCCTTCCCGTAGGGTTCGGAGAAGGAGTCGTGCTTCTCCGCCGTACCCCCGGTCAGCGGCTGGAACCAGTGGGTGTAATGTGTGGCTCCCAGGTCCATGGCCCAGCGCTTCATGCCCGCGGCCACGTGCTCCGCCACCCCGGACTCCAGAACCACGCCCTGCTCTATGGACTCGTATATCCTCTCCCTGGTCTCGGTGGAGAGGTATTTCCTCATCTGCTTCCTGTTGAAGACCTTGCACCCGTAGTAGTCGGATGTCACGGCCGACGGCGCTTCCGCATAGACGGGGGGACGGGCAAAGGCCTCCTCGACAGCCCTGAACCTGCTGTTTACCATGAAGACATGTTATGCACGTGAGTATATAAATATTCCGCATAAACTCGTTAAACGACTTAATGAAGTGCGTTTTGAATAGACAAATGTCTAATATATAGAACAAAAATTCCCTGTAAAGCATACAATACGACGCATATCATGAGGAAAACGAGCATTTGACCTGCGTCTGGTGTTTGTCCGCGAAAACGTATCCGGTTTTCCGTAAGGAACGCCCCTCCGTTTCCGATGGAAATTCACGTGAAAGACGTTTGTTCCCGCAGGTGGCCAGAACGGCGCCTTCTGACATCGGGTTACGGTTAAATGCGCGGAACGGATACCATACCGGCATAGGGTGGAAGTATGGCATTCGGTCTGTTCAAAACTGGTGATGATTTTTACGAAGAGGCCCTCGACCTTGTCAAACGCAAAGAGTTCGAAAAGGCCAAGAAGATATTCGAGAAATCCATTGTGAAAGAAGGAGGCAAGGATGACTTGGCGACCCTGATGGTCGCGGTCCTCGACCTCAACGGTCGCCTGGGCGAGTCCCGGGTCTACAGACGGGCCGCCGAGATTCTCAAGAGCAGCTCGATACCCAGCTTCGAGTTCGGCCTGACCGCGGTGGACACGGAGAAGCTTGCTCTGGAATGCGAGCTGACCGCGGACGAAATCGACACCATGGCCCTCAGCGGGAGCGGGGCGGCCAAGCAGAACAAGGGCCACAAGCTCATAGAGCTCGCACAGAAATACCAGATGAACTTCGGCCAGGGGTCCCTAATGGTGCCGGAGATATACAACGGCGTGACCACGGTCACCGGTCTGAAGAAGGGGCTCACGCTCATGGCCATAGGCAACGAATGCCTGGCGGAGAGCACCGTCTGGTCAGATCCGAAGAAGGCCGCGGAATACGAGCAGATAGCCTACAACTACCGCAGACAGCTGGGAGAGAACGGGGAATCGAACCTCACCAGGATCAAGGAGTACGCTCAGGCCTGCACCTGCTGGTTCTGCGGCAGGGACGTCACCGGTTCGGGGATACATTTCTTCCCGATGTCCAGCGAGATAAGCCCCATGCAGAAGGGGAGTGCCAACCGCGGCCCCCTGGAATCCTGCGACCAGGGTTTCGAATCCGTTTACGTCTGCAGGGCATGCTACTCCGCGATATCGAGAAGGGCGGACGTCATATCCAAGCACTACTACGACATGTCGATGAGAGAGCTCCGCTCAACCGAGGCCAGGCTCCAGGCGCAGATAGCCGCCCTGGAGGCCCAGATCGTCAGCGTAAGGTTCAGGAACTGAGGGTTCTCCGATGGATGAAACGCTATCTCTCAGATGCAAGTACTGCGGGGCCCCACTGGGGGAGAAGGATGTCAAGTCCGACTCCCCGTATGTGACGTGCGAAAGCTGCGGCACGACCCAACAGCGTGTGGACGCCAAGGCGTATCTGGAACAGATGATGGGCCAGGTCAAATCCTGGATAAGCAGCGCCATGCCCACCGGCTTCTCCATGTCGCAGGCGGAAAACGTGGACCCTGTTGCCCGGCACAACATATTCATGAACAGCGTCCGGCCGAAGGTGGACGTTGAGACCACTGAGTACCGCTTCGCCTTTACCAGCCTGCTGGCCTATCCCATGTACGTGCTCCCCTTCACCGTGGGAGAGGTCCGGCCCGTCCACACGTCCGAGAAGGCCTTCGAGTTCAATGCCAAGGTCAAGTCCGTGGAGGCTTTGGCCGTGGATGATTCCGCAAAGGCCCTGATAAACAGGGCCGCAGGCATATCCCAGGCCTACGCGATGATGATCAACAACACAAAGCTACTCTCTGAGGACAAACCAGGAAGGTACACGCTCATGGCCAACAACTTCGGGGAGGCTGCCCGTGTGCTCGGTAGGGTCGAGGGCTACGGTCCGCTCTGCGACCGCCTGGAGGGCCTTGCATCCATATGCACCGGGACCGAGACTCTTCTCGGAGGCGACGTCGTCAACAGCACCGGCCAGTTCGAGAGCGGCAAGACCAAACTTGAGGCTGTGAAAGCGGGGCTCTTCTCCAACCCGGAGCTGGGCGTCATGTACCAGGCCGTGGAGGAGGAGCTCGGCCTGGCCAACATACTGTGGAACGTAGTGGACATACTGGGGCACGGGACCGACATGGACCCCTTGAAGACCCTGGAGGTCATCAAGAGGGTCCTGGACATCAGGCCCGCGACCAACCCCCAGTGGTCCTTCCTTCTGAATTCCAGATCCAGATACTTGGAGATCTTCGGTTACGTGGCCGAGGCGCTATCTTCGAAGGGGAGCGGGGGCACAATCACCATATGCTCGGGCGGAGGCGCCTACCTGATGCCGTTCTGGGACGTCGATCTGAGATACAGCTTCACGACCGGCGCCCTATGGAGCAAGAAGGGCGTTGAGGTTACCGAGGACCTGCTGATACCGGCGGACTTCGTGATAGACCCGGGATGCCTGACGGATGCGACCTCCGGGATAACCGACATATTCAGGATACGTCCGGAGAGCGGTATACTGGCGGGTATAAAGGGCAGCGAGACCAGCATAAGCAAGGGGGAGGGCATCACCCGCCTCTCGGACACCGCCTCGCCGAATTCGGCGGGCTCCCGGAAGGTGATCATACCTCTGAGCACCAAGAAGGAGGCGGAGAAGCTGGCCGAGATGTACCTGGCCCAGCGCACCAGCAGGGACAACAAGCTCAAGCTCACCAAGCCCGTCATAAAGGGCCTGATGTACATCCCCTGCGACATCGAGGGGGGGAAGGTGCGCCTTCCCGCCGACTTCGGCGCCCTGGTGCCTGAGAGGGTCAGGAGGATGAACGCCTCGGACATGCTCACAATTTAAGATAGAAAGACCATAAGGGAATCAGGAGAAGACCGAAAGAGGCGAGAAAATGGCGATTGACAGAGACAGGATAAACGCCAGGAGCGACCTGAGCATAACCGTTGGTGTGTTCATACTAGCCCTGGCCGTGGCGATAATGGTCGATGTGTTCACAAAGGAGATCGACCTGGTGGGGGCCATAGGGATTGTGCTGGTTATACTGGGTGCATTCCTTCTTATCCGCTCCTCCTTGGCAGGCGGGGCGGAGAGCGGCTTCGGACCTTCCAGCAAGGCCTATCTGATCGTATGGGGGACCCTCATGGTAACCTCGGGGCTGATACTCATCGTTTACGACCTTGCGGTCATCGACCCGTGGATACTCGTGGCTATAATGCTTGTCGCCATAGCGCTGCTTGCCATAATGCTCGGGATCCTCAGGAAGAAGGAGATGAAGTGACATGGCATTAGATCAGACGGTCGAGGACCAGATGAAGAGCACCAGGACCCTTACCGACAGGGTCAGCACCTACGTGCCCGTTTACAGAGGATACAGGACCAAGAACCTGCGCAGGGACGAGGACAGGGCCATAAGGGAAGAAGTCGTCCGCACCCTCGAAGGCGCCAAGGCAGACCTGGCCACCGTTCAGAGGGCGGCTCTGGGAAATCCAGACCTCATGAGGGACCTGGAGAGGATACGCTCCAAGACGGACAGATACACCATGGGCATCAAGAAGGCCATAAACGGCTACGGGGGGGTGTGGGCATCCATGAAGGTGGAGGAGCAGGAGCTCTCCCAGGTCGTCGAGTGGGATGCCAGACTCGTCGAGGAGGCCGCGACCATAAGGAAGGAGGCTTCCGAACTGGTCGAATACATAGACTCCGGAGGACTCGACCTGAAGAAGCCGCTCAGGGAATTCGAGAGGAGCGTCGACGCGATGATGGAGAACTTCTCCGAAAGGAACAAGGTCATCAAAGGCCTGGCCGGTACGGAGGACGTACCGGAGTGAGTGGGGGATCCCAATGGCAACGGGAAAAGAGAATGTTATAACATGGAACAACCAGGGCCAGGACGACATAGTCTACAGATACGCCCACGACGACCTCAGGACCCTGACATCTGTCACGGTCCCTGAGCACGCGGTGGCTGTGTTCGTCAGGGACGGACAGCTTCTGGGTGTGCTGGAGGCAGGAAGGCATGTGCTTTCCACCAGCAACATACCCTGGCTCACGAAACTGTACAGCGTGATACTGGGATACAAGACGACTCCGTTCAAAGCGGAGATAATCTACATCTCACTGAAGATCTTCAACGGCAAGTGGGGCATACGCGGGATGATCAAGGCACAGCAGGGATACGAGGTCCCGATCACCCTGATGGCCAACGGAGAGTACCAGTTCCGCATAAACGACGTGCCCGTGTTCTTCACGCAGGTGCTCGGAGGGATGAGAAGCTACACGACCGGCGACGTGAACGCCTTCATGAAGAGTTTCATAAGCGAACAGATAACCCAGCAGCTCTCCCAGCAGTACTACATGGAGGTCCTGAACAATCTGGAGAAGGCTTCGACCACCACAAAGGTGCTCAACGAGCCATACTTCAACCAGAGGGGCATCGAGCTCCTATCGCTGAAGATAAACGAGGTCAGGACCACTGACGAGGATATGAAGAAGGTCTTCGAGTACCTTCAGTTCAGCAGCGCCAACGGAGAGTCTTTCAAGAGGTATGAGGTCATGGACAGGATGGCTGACGCGATAGGGGATTCCTCGGGAGGGGCAGCGATAGGCACCGGTATGCTGCTTTTCCCTCAGATGTACCAGCAGCTCAATCAGCAACAGCAGCAGCAGGCAATGCAGCAGATGCAGCAGCAGGGCGCATCGCAGCAGAACCCGAAGATAATGTGCCCCCACTGCGGCGGGGTCAACGATTATCCCTACAAGTTCTGCAAGGAGTGCGGCAAACCCGCCCCCTCGGCGCCGGCCCAGGCGGCGGAAGCCGCGCCTGCGGCCGCGCCCGTGGCAGGGAGGAAGGCATTCAACAGATGCCCCTACTGCGGGGAGGACCTCGCCGGCCTGCCCAAGACCCCGAAGTTCTGCCCGTACTGCTCGGAGCAGCTTCAGTGAAGGGGATCGGGGGGAGAAATCCCCCCATCATGTTTTTTCCGTATACACGCGGGCGATGGCTTCCAGGTCCGGCCCGTGGGACGGGTTCCACAGATCGTATGTCGTCCCGGCGGCCGAGACGACATCCCCCAGATCCCCCAGGAAGAGGGGCACGTCGAAGTCCAGCATGACGCCCAGGGAGATCCCGAATCTCTCTTCCCCTCTGACGTGGGAGCCATTGACGAAAACCTCGAAACCCGGAAAGGGCCTTCCCCCTATCCGCTTGGTGGCCCCGCGGAATCCCAGAGAGCCTACCTGGTGCGCTCCGCAGGAGGAGGTGCATCCCGAGATGCGGACCCGGGGCAGCACCCCGTCGCAGAAACCCCTGCGGCGCTCCATGTCCACCAGTTCGTCGAGAAGCGAGCGGGAGTCGCCCTGTCCGATCTGGCAGATGGAGGATCCAACACAGGATACCGAGGATTGGAAGACCGTCTCAGCCCCTCCCTCGGTGGAATCCGCGACACGGAGGGCCTCCCCGGACGTGCAGTTGATCACATACACGGTACCGTAGGGGGCTATGCGGACCTCTGCACCGTCCATATCCGCTATGGTATCGTATATCTCACCCAGCTTGGACGGGGGAGGGTCGCCTCCGATCGGATGGTAGGAGACATAGTACAGGCCGGGCTGCCTCTGGGCGTGCACCCGGGGGTGTGACGGTGCCCTGCCCTCGCCAGCCTTGCATTCCGAGGACTCCTCCGTACTTATCCCGAGACCTCCGGCCGCCTTTGCCCCCTCCAGATGCTCCCGGTATGCTCTCAAAAGCCTTTCCTTGCCGAGGGAGTCCTGCATGTAGCGCGTGCGTGCGCGAGACCTGTCCGAACGGTCCCCGTGGGTCTCGAACACGCCTGTCATAGCCCTGATGTGATACAGTACATCCCCGGGATCGATCCCCTGGGCGGCCTTGAGGCCCATACGGGGATCCTTTCCGAGACCGCCGGCGATGTACACATCGAACGTTCCGCCAGAATCGCATACGAATCCGAGGTCCCTGAAGGTTGCATGGGCGGCGTTCCTGTTGGAGTCGGAGAAACCTATCTTCATCTTACGTGGAAGGCTTGTGCGTCCGAAGATTCCCATCAGATACGACTCGGCCGCCTTTGCATACGGCAGGACGTCGCCGTGCACCCCCGGCTCCACACCGGTCAATGGCGAGGCCGTGATGTTGCGAGGATAGTCCCCGCCTCCGCCTAGCGTGTGAATCCCTCTCGCGAATGCCGATTCCGCTATGTCGCAGGCCGTCTGGAGCTCCAGGTTGTGAAGCTGCACGGACTGGCATGTCGTAAGGTGCACCATGTCTATGTGGTGCTCCTCAACGCAGCCCGCTATGAATTCCAGATTTTCTTTGGAAAGGGCTCCCCCGGGTATGCGGAGCCTCAGCATACAGCAGTCCCCCTTCTGTGCGTAGCTTCCGTACCTCCCTGAAATTCCTTTGTATTCCTTCCGGGTGATCTCTGCGCGGCCGAATCTCTGCGCGGCCTCCCTGAACAGCCCCATCTCCTTTACGAATTCCGACTCGCCGTACATGGTTTCCGAGGAGCCCATAGCACCTGCGGATGCTTGAAGTATTTGGTGCTGGCCGTGAGCCCGGGGAGACTGCCAGCACACAGCGTTGTGTAAAACGTCGCCCACCGATGCTTTAAACGCTGAAAACGTTATAAAAACTATGGAAATCGTAAAAAGATTACTATAAATAGTAGTAACGCAATGTAGTATTCGGAGGTAAGTGACAATTTCGAAACGGCAAGTAATTAAGATGCGCGGCGAAGATTGCAATGCGGAGTACGGGTCTGCGAAAGAGAAAGACGTGTCCGATTGGTACTTTCCTCTTATCACTGCCCGCTGATCGCTCGCAGTCTGCAAGACTCTACGGATGACCGCAGCAAGACTGTCGTAAAAGCGACCGTCACCCTTCCCCCCTTCGGGGGTCAGGAGAGGAAATCGTTTGTTCTTTCACGCGTCGGGCCAGAGCTCGCGCGCCGTCTCCCTGAGTTTGAACTTCATTATCTTGCCGCTTGCCGTGAGCGGGAACTCTTCGACGAACGCGATGTACTTGGGTGTTTTGTACCAGGCGATTCTGCCCTTGCAGAAATCCAGGACATCCTGCTCTATGATGTCCGCGCCATCCTTCTTTACAATGAAGGCGCAGGGTTGCTCCCCGTATTTCTCGCTGGGCACGCCGACGACCTGGACATCCCTCACCCCGGGCATGTGGTAGAGGAAATCCTCAACCTCCTTGGGATATATGTTCTCCCCGCCCCGGAGTATCATGTCTTTTATCCTGCCGGTGACCCTGAAGTACCCGTCCTCGTCCTTGACTCCGAGATCGCCCGAGTGGAGCCATCCGTTCCTGTCTATGACCTTGGATGTCTCCTCGGGCATCTTGTAGTATCCCTTCATTACGTTGTATCCCCTGCAGCAGAACTCGCCTATCTTCCCCGGGGGGCATATCTCTCCGGTCTCCGTGTCGAGGATCTCGGTCTCTATGCCCTGCAGCGCCGGGCCCACGGTGGAGCATTTCTTTTCCAGAGAAGATTCATTCCATCTTGTCTGGGTCATGCCCGGAGAAGATTCGGTCAGACCGTAGACTATGGTGATCTCTGCCATGTTCATCCTCTCCACGACCTCTTGCATCGTCTTTATCGGGCAGGGCGAACCTGCCATTATGCCCGTTCTGAGCGAGGAGAAGTCGAATTTATTGAACAGCTTGTGCTCCATCATTGAGATGAACATCGTTGGCACGCCGTAGAGGGAGGTACACCTCTCGGTTTCCACCGAGGTCATGACCTTGACCGGGTCGAACACCTCGCATAGCACCATAGTGACGCAGTGATTGATCGCCGCCATGACCCCGAGGACGCACCCGAAGCAGTGGAATAGGGGCACGGTTATGCAGAGACGATCATCGGAGTCGTAATTCATGTTGACTCCGATCCAATACCCGTCGTTGACTATGTTCGAGTGGGTGAGCATGACCCCTTTGGGGAAGCCGGTTGTGCCGGAAGTGTACTGCATCATCGCCACGTCGTTGACGTCCACGGCATCCTTGGCCTGGCGGTATTCGATGTCGTCCACTGCCGAGGACATGGATTTGACCTCGTTCATGGAATACATGCCACGGTGCTTCTCCGGACCGAGGAATATCGCCCTTTTCAGATGAGGGTACCTCTCGCTGCGGAAGCCGTCCCTGGGCTGCTCCCTGAGCTCGGGTACAAGGTCGTAGACCGCGTCCACGTAGCTGAAGTCCCGCACGCCGTCTATCAGGACCAGGTTCTCCATGTCGGACTGCCTGAGGACATAGTCCAGCTCCGCGCTCCTGTAGTTGGTGTTTATGGTGAGAAGTATCGCACCGATCCTGGCGGTTGCGAACATCAGGGTTATCCAGTCCGGGACGTTGGTGGCCCAGACCGCCACCTTCTCCCCCTTCTGGACGCCCATCGCCAACAGTCCCTTGGCGATCCTGTCGACCTCGGTGCCGAACTCCCTCCAGGATAGCCGCAGGTCCCGGTCCACGTAAACCAGGGCGTCGTTGTCGGGGTGGCCGTCTATGCACTTGTCCAAAAGGTCCCCGAGTCTCTCGTCGGACACTATGTTTTCTCTGGGTATGCAAGGCATCCTGCGCACCTCAGATGGGGGCGTATATGACCGCGTATATCTCGGCCGGCCCGTCGACGGCCCCTATGAAATGGGGGACCACTGAGTTGTAATAGACTGAATCTCCGGGGGAGAGCACGGTCTCGGTCTTGCCGTATCTCACGAGTATGCTGCCCGATACTACGATTATGAACTCCTCTCCCTCGTGGGAGGACATCTCCTTGGCCTCGTCCTCCTCTATCCTGATGAACATGGGCTCCATGTGCCTGTCGGTCTTGCCCCTGCCGAGATGGAAGTAATGATAGTGGCCCTTGGCGCCGCTCTTGGAGGTGTCCTCCTCCCTCTCGTCGGCCCGTACGATCACCGGGTCGGGCTGGAACTGGTCGTCCATGAACGTCCCGACCCTCTGACCCAGGGCGCGGGAGATCTTGATGATGGAACCTATCGGGGGGTATACCGCTCCGGATTCCACGTCTTGGATGAAATCTGGTTCCAACCCGGAGTTCACCGCAAGCTGTTCTTGGGACAGTCCGAGGTGCTCCCTGTACATGGTGACCCGCTTTCCGAGCTTAGTAGTATCCGCCATATATGATTCTCCTCTTCCACGCCTTCGCGCGCGATGAAGATGCAATGAGGGATATGATATAAAACATATCTCGGTTTCCGACATATTGTCTGAAGACTGCCTTCCCCATGTGGGCCCGCCGGGATTCGAACCCGGATAATCGGCTCCGAAGGCCGAAAGGATGATCCTAGTTACCCCACGGGCCCGCTACCCCATCGCCACCTTGTTATAAATCATGTGGGAAATCCCCCAGTCCGGCAACGATATGCCACACATCCCTTCACTTTATCCGGGCTATGCGGGCGCCATGGGATGGACAAACCTATATCCGAGATTGTGCATCTCGCGCACATGCCCAAGGTCGTCATGAATCAGGGAGCAGGCGGGGAGGCAATGCAGGACTTCCTATCGAAACACATAACCTCTCATTTCCCTAAGACGGGGTGCGAGGTGTCCTTGGATTCGATGGACGACTCCGCGATAGTGGACGACATCGTTTTCACCACCGACGGGCACACGGTCAAGCCCCTTTTCTTCCCGGGAGGGGACATGGGCATGATCTGCGCCGCCGGCACGGTCAACGATATATCGGTGATGGGCGCCAAGCCCCTGGCCCTCTCCTGCGCGGTGATACTCGAGGAAGGGCTGGACACCGACATAGTCGACCGCATAATGGGATCCTTCGGACGCACCGCGGAAGGCTGCGGGGTCCCCATAGTGACCGGGGACACCAAGGTCGTGGAGTCCGGCGCCGTGGACCAGCTGTTCATGTGCACCTCTGCGGTGGGCAAGAGGTCTGAGCACCTGGACCACAACATAGAGGTCGCATCCCAGTACAGGAATTTCGACTCCGGTTGGTGCACCGATGACAACGTGCGCCCCGGAGATGCCATAATAGCATCCGGCTATCTCGGTGACCACGGCGTGGCCCTGCTGTCCTTCAGGGAGGGGTACGGCTTCGACAGCGAGATAAAGAGCGACGTGGCGCCCCTGAACAGGATGATAGAGAAGATCCTGAAAACCGGAGGCATAACCGCCATGAAGGACCCCACCAGGGGAGGCATGGCCAACACGTTGAACGAGTGGTGTTCCAAATCCCGCGTGGGCATGGAGATCGAGTACCCCCGCATACCGCTGAGAGAGGGGGTTGTCAGCGCCTGCGACCTGCTCGGGATAGACCCGCTGAGCATAGGAAACGAGGGCAAGGTCATGATAGCCTGCGTACCGGACATGGCGGATGAGGTAGTCAGGACCCTCAGATCGACCCCGGAGGGCCGGGACGCGGCCGTTATAGGGTACGCGAAGGAGGGGGCTCCCAGAGTCATACTCAGGACCGAGGTCGGCGGAAGGCGCATCCTGGAGGCGCCCGCGGGGGATCCCGTTCCCAGGATATGCTGAGTATCTTCGGGGAAAACGGTTATTACCCTTGTAGTTCGTACGAGCGATACATTCAGAGGAATCCATAATGGTTACATTTCTGCCTTTTCCGGGATACAGGCCCGCCCTTCGGGGCGGAGAGAAGATAAGCGAACGCATCTCGCCGCCATACGACGTGATAGGCGACGCATACCTCAAAGAGCTTCAATCCGACCCCCACAACGTGACCAGGCTCACCCTCATGCCCGACGCGGGGAAGAGATACAGGAACGCCAGGCAGGAGCTGGACCAGTGGATATCGGAAGGGTATCTTAAACAGGACACGAACTCCTTCTACCTGTACGAGCAGACTTTCGATGACAACGGCACGCGGAGGGTCCGCACCGGGCTGGTCGGGATACTCAGGACGGAACCCTACGAGAACGGCAGCGTTATACCCCACGAGGAGACCTTCTCCAAGGTCAAGGAGGACCGCCTGAATCTCCTGAGGGACATGGAGACCCATCTCGAATCCATATTCGGCATATTCGAAGGGCTCTCCGACGCCCTGGGCCGCAGGATCGCAGATGAGGCCAGGCTCGTCTACCGCTTCGTGGACGGAGACGGCGTGGAGCACCGGTTCCACAGGATCGCGGACGCGGAGATCTGTTCAGCCATAACCGAGGAGCTGAAGGGCCAGAGGATGCTTATAGCCGACGGCCACCACAGGTACGAGACGGCCCTGAACTACTCCCTGGAGAACCCCGGGGATGAGAGGAAGGGGTTCGTGCTCGCGACGCTGGTCGCCGGGGACGACAAGGGCCTGGTCATCTGGCCGACACACCGTCTTGTCAGGGCCGAGTCCATATCGGAGAAGAACGCGATAGCCAAGATGTCCGAGAGGATGACCATGCAGGAGGCCACCGCGGATGAGATGCAGAGGTCACTCGGGGACTGGGAGATGGGACTGGTATTCAGATCCGGCAGATGCTTCCTGGCCAGATACGATGGCGGGGACGATCCCCTTTGGAATCTGGACACCTATGTGGCCCAGGAGCTGATACTGAAGGGGATATACAAGTACGACGACGGCAAGGCCACGGTGTCGTACGACGCGGAGCTTCCGTCCGTCATGGAGAAGATGACCGCCAAGGAGTACGATCTGGCCATAGTGCTGAACGATCCCAGTCTGAAGGCCATATGGGATCTGTCCATGATAGGCAGGCGCATGCCCAAGAAGACAACGTACTTCTTCCCGAAGATCTGGTCCGGCTGGGTCTTCTACAGCATGCACTGATCGCGATACCCGAGGGGGCAGGGGGCCCCTTCGCGCTTTTTTTCCTTCTTTCAAAAGCATCGATGCATTCCCGCGCGGACGGCTTGGACCCTGCCGGAACGGGACCCGCGGGGCGGAGACTGATGGGAAAAGTATGGAGCCGCTGATGGGAATCGAACCCACGACCTACGCCTTACCAAGGCGTCGCTATACCCCTTAGCCACAGCGGCGTCAGCCAGGCTAATTGATGCTTCATTGATAAACCTTTCTGATACCGGTGCCCTCCTGCGGGGGCGACCGACAAACTTTATTGAGGTTCCGCTATTGCACATCCCATGAAGAAGGAGATGAGTTCTTTCGACGTCCGCGCCGTGGTAACCGAGATGGCCGTTCTGGAGAACGGGCACATGGACAAGATATTCCACTGGGGGGCCGGGAATGTCCTGTTCCGCATCAACATCCAGGGCCAGGGAAAGAAGGAGCTCTTCCTCAAGGACAAGAGATGGCTCTACATGCCCGAGGCACGGCCGGAGACCCCCGACCGCCCCTCCTCCTTCGCCTCCTTCCTCAGGAAGTACATCACCAACGCCAGAGTGAACAAGGTGTACCAGGTGGGGTTCGACAGGATTGTCGTGATGGAACTCAGCAAGTCCGATGGGAATTACACCCTGGTATTCGAGCTTTTCAGCGGGGGCAACGTGCTGCTCATACAGGACGGGAAGATAGTCAACTGCCTCATCCACAGGAATTGGAAGGGTCGCAGCATACGCCCCGGAGAGGATTATTCCATGGAGAAACCCCGTTTCGACCCCACCGCTTCCGGATACGGGGAGTTCTCGGAGATGTTCAGGTCTTCTAAGGCGGACACGGTCAGATCCCTTGCCACAGCCATAAACCTCGGCGGACAGTACGCTGAAGAGATCTGCCTCCGCTGCGGTGTCGACAAGAATTCAGCTCCCTCGGACATCCCCGACGAGAAGCTCCGGGAGATGTACGCCGAGATGGAGGGTTTCGTTCGGGCGGTCAGGGACCGGCCTGAACCGATGGTGTTCAGGAGCGGGGATGTGATAGTGGACGCCGCCCCGGTGCCCCTCACGATCTACGGCGAGGGGTCCTCGGAAAGCGCGGAGACCATGTCCAAGGCGCTGGCGGTGTTCCTGGACTCCATAGCGGAGGACGAGGAGAAGGCCTATGTGGATCCCGAGATAACCAAACTGCAGAGGAGGATAGACCGTCAGACCGAGACCGTGGAGGAGTACCGCATGGAGGCAGAGGACCTCAAGAAGCGCGCGGACACCATATACGAGGACTATTCTAGGGTCAATGATCTCCTCACGGTTCTGGCGGAGCAGTCCAAGAAGCTGACCTGGGATAAGCTGCAGGAGGGGGCCATGAAGATCCCTTTCGTCACCGACATAGTGCCCTCCAAGAACAAGGTCACGGGCACTTTCTGCGATCTACGGATAACCCTGGACTACACCAAAGGAATAGACGCTAACGCCTCGGACATATACCGGCAGAGCAAGGAGCTGATGGATAGGGCCAAGCGCGCAGAGGATGCGCTGGCGGAGAGCAGGGAACAGCTCTCCAAGAGGCAGAAGGGACTGGATAGGGCCAAAGCGGAGGCCCTCACCAAGGCACAGCCGACAAAACAGTTCTGGTTCGAGAGATACAAGTGGTTTGTATCCTCCACCGATCGGCTGGTCATAGCGGGCAGGGATGCCCACACCAACGACCAGATAGTCAAGAAGCATCTCAAGGAGGAGGACCTCTACGCCCATGCGGACGTTCACGGGGCGCCCTCCGTCATAGTCAAGGACGGGAAGGGGGCCGACGACACGGACAAGCGCCAGGCCTGCCTGTTCGCCTTGGCCCAGTCGAAGGCCTGGGTCTCTGCGTTGGCCGAAGGATCCGCTTTCTGGGCCTATCCCGACCAGGTTAGCAAGACGCCCCAGGCAGGGGAGTTCGTCCCCAGAGGGGCCTTCATAATACGCGGCAAGCGCAACTACGAGCACCACCTGCCGCTGGAACTGGCCGTGGGTGAGATGACCTATCAGAACTCCAGGAAGGTCATGTGCGGACCGCTGGACGCGGTGGAGAGGCTCTGCCGCAGGTACTTCGTGATACGCCCCGGACGTGGGAAGGGAGGACGCCGGGCCAACGAGATCGCGAAGGACCTGGCCGTTCCCGAGGAGGAGGTCTCACGCATACTGCCTCCGGGAGACGTGGAGATCGTCCGCAGAGTGTGGTCATCCGAGGATGATGAATGATGGTGCCCGCGCCGGAATTCGAATCCGGGTCAAGAGATCCGCAATCTCACAGGATATCCAAGCTACCCCACGCGGGCATATAAATGCGGAAAGCGAGTTATAATTTGGTTTAATGTGTTTACACTTCCGGGCGGGACAGATAACGCGTTATGTAGCCTGCCACCCTGTTCCTCATCTTGATAGAGGACACGTCCGTGAGAGCGCTTACCATCTCCTTGTTCGCCTCGAAGTCCTTGGTGAAGGCCTGAGGGTATTTGTTCACAAGTTCGATGGAAACTCTCTTGATGTATGTGGGCCTGATTCTTCCCATATCTTTCACCGAGTGACCCGCATTAAGGGTATAGTTATTTAAACCTTACTTAAGGTCCCTGCGCGGTCTTCCGCAGGTGAGCCTTCCCTCCGGACAGGGGCCCCTCACGCAGGGAGG
>JAAYZC010000004.1 GCA_012515075.1 Thermoplasmatales archaeon | reverse complement strand
TTGTCGAGCTGGATGTGAAGAGCGACTGCCCGAACATACTGAGGATGACATGGATAATGGAGCCTGTCAGCCCGTACACCGAGGTGGAGGCCCCCATGAACGAGACCGTCATATACAAGTGGGCCAGCGAAAGGCTGCCTCACGCGGCATGCCCTGTTCCCTGTGCGCTCGTGAAGGCCGTCGAGGTCGCCGGAGATCTGGGGTTGAAGAGGGCCGTGAAGATAGAAATAGAGTGAACCGGGTCGGGCGGCATGCCCGACGGTGCAACTTCGAAGGCGGGGATCAACGAGGTCCGGGGCGGAACGTCCCGGACCTCATTTCTGATCCTTCACGAATATCAGGTGATAGCCGAAATCGGTCTTCACCGGTCCCACTATCGATCCCTTCTTGGCCTCGAAGGCGGCCTTCTCGAAGGCGGCCACCATCTGTCCGGGTCCGAACCAGCCCAGGTCCCCTCCCTTCTTCCCGGAGGGGCAGAGCGAGTACTTCTTGGCCAGGTCGGCGAATTTGCCGCCGATCTTGATGTTCTGCATTATGTTGTTCGCTTCCTTCTCGGTCTTGACGAGTATGTGCGCGGCGTTGACCTGTTTGACCATGCACCTCCATGTCGCGGGGGGTTTATACGCGTTTGCGATACCCCCCTTCTATCATGACCATGTTGATATTTTTAGGAACACCTAAATTTATATACCATTTAGTTGTTCCTAAATCATGGATCAGACATGTTTCTCATCTTGCGGCTGCTGTCGCGGATGCGGCGGCGTATCGCCCCTCGGGGCCCCGGCCGAACCGGCCGCGGGCGGGATACCATTGGCCGTGGCCAAGGACGGCGATACCGGGAGGATTGTGCGCATAGCGGGCAGATGCGAGGTACGCAGGTTCCTCTCGGACCTGGGCTTCGTGATCGGGGCCGACGTATCCGTGGTCAACACGATATCTGGAAACCTACTGCTGGACGTACGCGGTACCCGCATAGCGATGGACAGAACGATGGCATCGAAGGTTTTCATCATGCCGGAGGGCTCCTGATGGGAACGCTCAGGGAGGTCGCATGCGGGGACACGGCCAAGGTCATGGGCATCAGCGCCCGGGGCTCCATGAGGAAGCGCATCATGGACATGGGCATAACGAAGGGATGCACGGTCACTGTCAGGAGGATCGCCCCGCTGGGGGATCCCATGGAGGTGACGGTGCGCGGCTACGAGCTCAGCCTCAGGAAGAGCGAGGCCGAATCCATCGAGGTGGAATGAACATATGAACGACAGTGAATTCTTCAAAAAAGGGTGCGCGGGAGGACGGGCATGATCCGTGCGGCGCTAGCGGGGAACCCCAACTGCGGGAAGACCACGCTTTTCAACAAGCTGACGGGAAGCTCCCAGAGGGTAGGGAACTGGCCCGGCGTGACGATCGACAGGAAGGAGGGGAGGATAAAGGGCGCGGACGCGATCCTGGTGGACCTTCCAGGGATATACTCCCTGTCCCCGTACTCCCCCGAGGAGATCGTCTCCAGGGATTTCCTTCTGGACGAAAGCCCAGACGTGATAGTAAACATAGTCGACGCGACCAACATGGAGAGGAACCTGTATCTGACCAGCCAGATCCTCGATGTGGGCATACCCACAGTCGTAGCGCTCAACATGATGGACGCTGTGAGGAAGGACGGCGGCGAGATAGACACCGTGAAACTCTCCAGCGCGCTAGGGTGCAGGGTGGTGGGGATGTCCGCCCTGAAAGGGGAAGGCATAGAGGAGCTGATCGCCGCAATAACGGAAGCCGCGGCATCGGGCAAGGTGCCCGAACCCCTGAGGCTCTCCGAAGCCGCCGAGGCGAGCGCATCCAGGATATCGGAGGTCCTCCGGGGCAAGGTTCCTGACGGTCAGATCAGGTGGTACTCGGTCAAGGCTCTGGAGAGGGACCCGCTGGCTCTGGAGAGGACAGGCGATCTGGAGGGCGAGATCCTCCACATAGTCGAGGAGATGGAGAGGGAGACGGATGACGACTCCGACTCGGTGGTCGCATCCGACAGGTACTCCGCCGTCAGCCGGGCCGCGGCATCCTCGACGGGGAAGAGGGGCGCCTCCAAGGGAAGGACGACATCCGACAGGATAGACCGGATAGTCACAGACCGTTGGCTGGGCCTCCCGATATTCGCCGGGGTGATGTTCCTGGTGTATTACATATCCATATCCACAATCGGCTCCTGGGGAACCGACTGGATGAACGACGTGTTCTTCGGGGAGTGGATCATACCCGGCATGCGCGCCTGGCTGGAGGGCGCATCCGTGGACCCCGTGCTGACGGCTTTCATAGTCGACGGCCTCATCGCCGGATTCGGAGCCGTAATAGGCTTCCTACCCCAGATGCTGGTGCTGTTTGTACTCCTCGTGATACTGGAGGACTGCGGATACATGGCGAGGATAGCCTTCGTCATGGACCGGGTGTTCAGGAGGTTCGGGCTCTCTGGCAAGTCGTTCATACCCGTGCTGATAGGCACGGGCTGCGGTGTGCCGGGCATAATGGCATCCCGCACCATAGAGAGCGAGAGGGACAGGAGGATAACCGCGATGACGACCACCTTCATACCCTGCTCCGCGAAGCTGCCCGTGATAGCCCTGATAGCCGGCGCCCTGTTCGGGGGTTCGGCCCTGGTGGCCCTGGCCTCATACCTGGTGGGCATAGCCGCGATACTGATGTCCGGCATAATACTGAAGAAATGGAAGTCCTTGGCAGGCGCCCCCTCGGAGTTCATAATGGAACTCCCCGCCTACCACATGCCGGGTGCGGTGACGGTCTTCAGGTCGACGCTGGAGAAGACATGGGCCTTCGTGAGGAAGGCGGGTACGTTCATACTCCTGGCATGCGGCCTGGTGTGGTTCCTCTCGACATTCAGCTGGAACATGGTCCTGGTCGAAGATGTCAACACATCGATGCTCGCGGATATGGGCAGGGCGTTATCCTGGATGTTCGTGCCCCTGGGATGGGGCGGAGACTGGCAGTTCACGGTGGGCACCCTCACGGGCCTTCTCGCAAAGGAGAACGTGGTGGGTACGTTCGGCGTCCTCTTCGGGTTCTCCGAGGTCTCGGAGGCGGGCGAGGAGATCTGGACCATGGTGGCGGCGATGCTGACACCGATAGCAGGGTTCTCCTTCCTGCTGTTCAACCTGCTCTGCGCCCCGTGCTTCGCCGCCATAGGGGCCATGAGGCGCGAACTCGGAACCTGGAAGGCCACAGGCGCCGCCGTGCTCTACCAGTGCGGACTCGCATACGCGGTTTCCCTTATCGTGTTCCAGATAGGCAGCCTTGCGATATACGGGACATTCGGTGTCTGGACGGCAGTGTCGCTGGCCGTGGCCGCCCTGCTGGTATACCTGGTGGTAAGCAACGATCCCTTCAGGATGTCCGCTAGGCGGTCCGGGGAGGTCGCATGCTGAACGCCGCGACTGCAGCGGTCGCGACCGCGACCGCATGCGTGCTGACCGTGTCGGCCTATTTCATGATAAGGAGCCTCAGGAAGGGAGGATGCTCGGGATGCAGGAACTGCGAAGGATGCAGGAGGAGGTGAACATGTACATACGCGGCATACCGTCCGGGAGGTGAGTCCCGACAGGGGCCGGGACCCGGTCCGTTAAACATCTTGTCCTCTTTCCATCCCGGCCGCCGGGGGCGGCCGCGGAGAGCATAACACCGGCGGTTCCCGACCGGATGAGCATCAGGCCCTCCGGCACGGCACGTTCTGAGAGGGCCCGCAGGACGATTATCGGAACGAAAGGCATCATGCCAGGCTTCGTGAGGCTGTGCGTCATCGGGTCCTTCCATCGAACTTCCGTCCGCAGGCCCGGGCGATGAGCGCCCGCCTCCGAGTTCTCGATGCCGTACGGCACCGGCGACCGTCGCCCCCTGCCGTCACGCCAGTGACGGGGTCGCGGAACGGATCCTCATCACATGCCGCGTCACCGCCCTCCCGCGCCCGGGTGGCGGCAGATTCGATATGTCCAGTGCCGTCTACCGTTGTTGCGCGCCTGCGCGTGTTTCCGAAGTATTATTATAAACCAGCATCATTGAGCGCACGTCTTTAACGGACAAGGGGACGAATCCGAGATGAGAGCTCTATACAACGACGGCAGAGTTGAGGAATGCGAAGACGAACTCAAGGTGCTCAGACACACCGCGGCCCACGTTCTGGCCCAGGCCGTCAAGAGGCTCTTCCCCGAGACCAAGCTGGCGATCGGCCCCGCCATAGAGGACGGATTCTATTACGATTTCGACAGGGAGGGCGGCTTCTCCGAGGAGGACCTGGCAGCCATCGAGGCGGAGATGAAGAGGATCGTGAAGGAGAACCTCAAGGTCGAGACCTACGCCCTGACGAGGGAGGAGGCCCTGGAGTATCTGGAGGGGGAGGGCGAGACGTACAAGGCGGAACTGGTCCGCGACCTCCCCGAGGATGTGGCCATAACATTCTACAGGCAGGGGGATTTCACGGACCTCTGCGCAGGGCCCCACGCCCTCTACACCAAGGCAGTCAAGGCCTTCAAGCTCACATCGCTGGCCGGAGCATACTGGCGTGGCAGCGAGGACAACAAGATGCTCACGCGCATATACGGCACGGCATTCCCTTCCAAGGAGGCCCTGGACGCACACCTCGCCATGCTCGAGGAGGCCAGGAAGAGGGACCACAGGAGGCTCGGCAGAGATCTCGGACTCTTCGCCCTTATGGACGAGGGCCCCGGCTTCCCGTTCTTCCTGCCCAAGGGCACAGTCCTCAAGAACAACCTGCTGTCCTATTGCAGGGGGATACTGGAGAGGGAAGGATACCTGGAGATATGCACGCCCATAATGCTTACACAGGACCTCTGGCTGCAGTCCGGGCACTGGGATCACTACAAGGACAACATGTACACGGCGGAGGTAGACGGGCAGGTGTTCTGCGTCAAACCGATGAACTGCCCCGGCGGGATACTGGTGTACAAGAACGAGCCGCATTCCTACAGGGAGCTCCCGATCAGGATAGGCGAGTTCGGGCTGGTGCACAGGCACGAGAGGTCGGGCACCCTGCACGGGCTGATGAGGGTTAGGTGCTTCACCCAGGATGATGCGCACATATTCATGACGAGGGACCAGGTGACCGACGAGATAAAGTCCCTGGTCAGGCTCATCGACGAGGTCTACTCCAAGTTCGGGTTCAAGTACAAGGTGGAGCTCTCCACCCGCCCGGAGGACAGCATGGGCAGCGACCAGGACTGGGAGGATGCCACGGAGGCCCTCCGGCAGGCGCTCGCGGCCATCGGCCTCGACTACGCCGTCAACGAAGGCGACGGGGCGTTCTACGGGCCCAAGATAGACTTCCACCTGGAGGACTCGATCGGCAGGACCTGGCAGTGCGGCACGATACAGCTGGACTTCCAGATGCCCCAGAGGTTCGACATATCCTATATAGGTGCGGACAACGGGAGGCACACCCCGATCATGCTGCACAGGGTCATCTTCGGATCCGTGGAGAGGTTCATAGGGATTCTCATCGAGCATTACGCCGGCAAGTTCCCGACATGGCTGTCCCCCGTCCAGGTCAAGGTCCTGTCGGTCTCCGAGAAGTCCCGCGAATACGCCGGGCAGGTCCTTGGGAAGCTGAAGGCCGCAGGAATAAGATGCGAGATCGACAACCGGGATGAGAAGATCGGATACAAGATCCGCGAGGCCCAGCTGGATAAGGTCCCGTACATGCTGGTCCTAGGAGAGAAGGAGAGCGAGAGCGGCGATCTGGTGGCGGTCAGGAGCCGGGACAGGGGCGACATGGGCACCCGGACATGCGACGGTTTCATAGCCGGTCTGCTCGGGGAGATCAGCGGCAGGGAAAGCGCCTGAGCCCCTCGGAACCATCCATGCGGGCGGGATTCCCGAAGCCGGTCCTGAAGGGTTCATATCCTTCTTCGGGTATCGGGTCCCCATGGATGTCTGGGAGAGGATCGGCTGCAGGGAGGTTGATTCCGACTGCGCGGAATACGGTGAGGTCATGGAGGACATCTCCAGGACCAGGCGCATATTGGGCAGGTACAACTCCCCGGGGCTTTCCGACCGCGAGAGGGAGGGCGTACTCGAGGAGCTGCTGGGGTACCGTCCTCGCAACTGCTCCATAACCCCTCCCTTCCACTGCGACGTCGGTCGTCACATCAGGTTGGGCGAGTCCGTCCGCGCCAACTACGACTGCATTTTCCTGGACTGCGGGGTCATCGAGATAGGGGACAACACAATGATCGGCCCCAGGGTAACCATAATAGGCGCCGACCATCCCAAGGACCACGCCCGGCGCAGGAAGGCGGCCACCACGAACGTCGGGGTCCGGATAGGCAGCGACGTCTGGCTGGGTGCCGGCGCCCTGATACTTCCCGGGGTCACCGTGGGGGACCGCGCCATCGTGGGCGCGGGCTCGGTGGTGACGAGGGATGTGGCGCCGGACGACGTTGTCGCAGGCAATCCTGCCCGCAGCATCAAGAGGGGGACGTCCTCCGGGGAGGGCCCGGGGATTCTAGGATAACTTGATATAGGGTCCATCATGGTAGGGTTCCCATGGAGACTTATCACATCACCGACGCTGAGATACTCGAACTGAAGCAGACCATGGGATTCCGTGTCAGCGGAGATGTATGGACCGAGTTCGCGAAGAGCCGTCCGGATGGATGCGACAGCAACGAGCTCATAGATTTCGTCAAGTCCAAAGCGGATCCCCCGTACGCCGCGGAGAATCTCGACAAATACCTCGAAGGCATCCTGGTGCTCTTCGTCAAGTTCATACGCGGAGTGTCCACGCTGAACTGAGGTCCGGTTCCGCGGACGCCGCCACAGGGCGGCTTCCGGGCGGATGGTTCGGCACCATCACATGAATCGCAGGCGGTGAACAACATGCCATTGACGATGCTGGCCCAGGATGTGCTGTCATGGTCGTTGATTCAGTACGCGTTCGCCGCTGTGGTCCTCTCCTACTCCCCGTTCGCCGTGTACCAGATCTACCTCATGGTCATCAGCCTGTTCGGCAACGACGCCGGGGAGGCGAAGAGGTTTCCCGTTCTGGACAGGGCCAACAACGTGATCGTGGTCATAACCACCAACGGCATGGCCACTGACGTGGTCGAGAAGATAATATCGACCATCAGAGGTTACGGGCTGGACCTGGAGATATTCGTCGTCAAGGAGCACAGGGACGGGTTCTCGTACAGCAGCAGGGAGATCACGGTCCCCAAGGAATACGTGTGCCCGAACGGTTCCAGGAACAAGATGCGGGCGATGCAGTACGGCAACGAATGGCTCCGCCGGGAGGGGTACGGCAGGGAGACGTACATATGTCATCTGGACGACGACAGCATGGTGGACAGGCCGTATCTGGAGTTCGTTATAAACCACATGACCGCCGAAGGGGGTCAGGGGTGCATAAGGCTCAGGGAGTTCGGGAGGCATCTCTTCTCATCCCTTTCTGATATCGTGAGGGTGGCCAACTGCGAGGCCTGGTGCAGGCATTACAACAGGAGGAACAGGCCCCAGTTCGTGCACGGGGAGGGGATCGTGGTCAGGGCCGACGTCGAGCAGGAGATAGGCTGGGATTACGGGACCTACGGGGCCGAGGACCTGATCATGGGCCTCGAGATCTCCAAGAGGTACGGCTTCTGCCACATACCGGCGGGCAACATATACATCGCACCCCCCACCACCGCCAGGGATTACTACAAGCAGAGGCGGAGGTGGTTCTGGTCGATATTCAAGAACGACGGCAAGGTCAGGAGGCTGAGCCTCCGCACGTACCTTTTCTACATATACATGTATCTGGTGGGCGTTACCGGCCTGGCCGGACTGGTCATGCTGTCGGTCTACATACTGTCGGACATCTACATATCCCCCACGATACTGCTTTTATGCATACTGAACATAGTGGCATTCATGGGGTACTATCAGTTCGGGGCCCTCTACAACGGATCGCGCAAGTACGCGTTGATACTGTTCATATTGCAGATACCGGTGGCCTTCTACGACGGGTTCACGATATTCTACTCGCTCCTGACCCGTCCGGACTTCCAGACGTTCGAGACGATCAAGAAGGTCTAATCGATCCGGAGGGCGTCAGCCCCTCTTCTTCAGACGGTCCATCGTTATGGTAACGGCCCTGTAGACGGCGAAGGCAATGCCCAGGGACATGCTGAAGGTGACGAAGAGCAGCATCCCCCCTCCCATCTCCTCCAGCAGATTCGCGCGGAAGAGATAGGCCAGTACGGACAGCGTCAGCGCGGAGACGAGGACCACGAGGAAAAGCCGGCGGCTGGCATCGCTCACCCTGTGCGGGTCCGTGGGGTTCCCGAAGTCCGTCTTCGGCATGTCGGGAATCTTCGCGCATCGCGTATATGAGGGTTTTCAGGGTAACGCACACCGTTTATGACGGATTCGAACGGCCCAGGGATCGTCGCGGCTCCATGTATAGGATTTTCCCGCAACGGACATTCGGGGTCGCAACGGAACAACGGCATCCACGGCGAGTGACCGCATTCTGCAGGGCTCTCGGTTTCACTACCGGTGGCAAAGCATCGTCTCTGCATTTGATTATGATTATTTTTGAGATACTTATGTTTTTAAGACATACTTTTTTAAGATTAGTAATACTAATATACGAGATTCAACATCTACGGGTCCGTTGAAATGCACGTTAACG
The DNA here is from genome assembly GCA_012515075.1 of Thermoplasmatales archaeon. Lineage (GTDB taxonomy): Archaea > Thermoplasmatota > Thermoplasmata > Methanomassiliicoccales > Methanomethylophilaceae > JAAYZC01. The sequence goes on along the minus strand of JAAYZC010000004.1, from coordinate 9,621 downwards.
AGCAAGAAACGGTTGCCGATATCGGTTCTCTGAGGAATTCTTATCGAAGAAGGATCGCTGTACGGGCGGTCTTCATCGCATCATGCGCGATGGTATGCCTGGTCGTGGCGCTGTATTCGGCCACTCTGGGGACATATCCCATCAGCGCGGGCGAGGTCTACGATATAATAATCAAAGCCATCGCCGGTGTCGATCAGAGCGGATCCACCGCCGCTCATGTGGTTCTGCAGCTGAGGCTTCCGAGGATATTGGGGGCGATAATATGCGGCGCATCCTTGGCGATATGCGGCGCCGCCATGCAGAGCATGATGAAGAATCCCCTGGCGGACCCGTATACGATGGGCATATCCTCGGGGGCCGGTTTCGGAGCGGCACTCGCCATAATATTCGGATTCGAGATAGTCGCCGGTACAGGGATAGTACTCAATGCATTCATATTCGCCATAGTTCCCGCATTCGTGATTCTGTTTCTGAGCAGGATACGCAAGGCAACCCCCACGATGATGATACTCTGCGGCATCTCTTTGATGTACGTCTTCAACGCCATGACTCAGCTCTTCATGCTGGTTTCCAGCCCCGACGACCTGTCCTCGGTATATACATGGATGGTCGGATCGCTCAGTTCGGTCGACTGGACGGACCTTGTGGTGATAACCATCGTTACCGTGTTCGGGTCCGTCTACGTGCAGTATATGGCCAACCAGCTGAATCTCATGTGCATCGGGGATGACAGCGCCAAGACCCTGGGCGTAAACGTTGACAGGCAGAGGCTGGTCATCCTCATGGTGATAACCCTGGTTGCCGCTTCGGTGGTGAGCTTCACGGGGATAATCGGGTTCATCGGCCTGATGGCCCCGCACATAGTAAGAACACTGATGGGTGCTGACAACAGGTTCCTGATTCCCGGGTCCGCGGTCTTCGGAGCGGTCCTGCTTCTGCTTTCCGACATAATCGCAAGGACCATCGTAGCTCCGACTATGCTGCCGGTCGGAGTGGTCACAGCATGCCTGGGCGGCCCTCTGTTCATGTATCTCATCCTTCGCAACAGCAAGGAGGTGTGGTCATGACGCAGATATGCGTGGAGAATCTCTGCTTCAGCTATGACGGGACTCCGTTGCTCGAAGAGGTAAATTTCACCGTATCCGAGCCCGGACTGGTCTGCATACTGGGCCCCAACGGAGTTGGAAAAACGACCCTGGTAAAGTGCATGAACCGGTTGCTGAGGCCCTGCTCGGGCACCGTCGCCGTGGACGGACAGGATGTGCAACAGACGCCCCTGATAGATCTCGCCAGGAGGATGGCCTACGTCCCGAACTCGATGCTCAGCGTTTTCTCGATGTCCGTCACCGATGCGGTTCTATTGGGGAGGCACCCTCATTCCGGATGGATGACCAGCGACAGAGACCTGGTTGTGACGGAAAACGTCATGAGGACCATGGAACTCGAGGCGCTGGCCGACAGGAACATACGTGAACTCAGCGCCGGACAGAACCAGAGAGTCATGATAGCCCGCGGTCTGGCCCAGGAGCCGGAGATCCTCATATTGGACGAGCCGACCTCCAGCCTGGACGTCAGATATCAGATGGAGACGATGGCGTTCCTGAGGTCTTACGCATCAGAAAGGGGCATCATAACGATCGTGGTCTGCCACGATCTGAACATCACATCCGCCTTCGCGGACAGGATAATGATGCTGTCCGGAGGGGGGGTGTACGCTGACGGACCCGCAGGGTCCGTGATAACTGAAGACAACATCCGGGAGGTGTATGATGTGGATTCCCGCGTGATAGACGTCGAAGGAAGACCTCACGTGATACTCCTGCCGAGGAAGTCAAATCGAAAGGAAGGATTTTGAATGGATTCGAAGAAGACGAAAGCGGTCGCAGTGATAGCCGCAGTGGCGATGATCATCGCCGCAGTGGGAATCTATGCTGTTATGAGCTCCGGGGGCGGTTCCCCCGAAGGCTCACGTGTGGGGACGCAGTTATCGGCCTCGGAACTGCCCGATGCCGATTCCAGGCTTTGGGTGTACGGGAATGCCAACGAGGACGATAGGATAGACGATTCAGACATAGCGTATCTGAACGGCATAGTATCAGGAAGCGTCGAGGCAACCGAGTTGGCCGATGCCAACTGCGACGGCAGAGTGGATCAAAAGGACTTGGAGCACCTTGAGAAGATGATATCCTCCGAGGATATGCGCGTCTATTACGTGGACAACTACGACACCGTGGCGTCGGTGTCCTGGCCTGTTGAAAGCATTGCGATAGGCTACTGCAGCGGAGCATACTGTGCCGACCTTATCGGCGTCGCCGATAAGGTCACCATGGTGGACAACACGATAGCCGATTACTGGACCGCCCTAAACACCAATTTCGCAGAGGCGTCGAGCTATGGAGGCACCGGCGAGCCGGATTACGAGGCCATGATGCTGAAGGGCATAGACGTCTATGTGGTGGGATACTGCGTTGCAGGCACCGACGAGGAGAGCCTCTCCAAGCTCAATCCCGCAGGCATAGACGTGATGTTCCTGACGACATGCGACAACAGCGGCATCGACCGGCCCAATGAGAACATAGACCGTACGATAATCACAATGGCGTATCTTCTCCAGGGGGACATGATAAAGACGTACGACTATCTTGCATGGCACGATTCCATAATCGTGACGCTTGCATCGGCCGTCGCAGGAACTGAGCAGGACTCGGCCTATCTGATGGGACGCTCCTCGCCCACGGACCTGAACGCCGACATAAGCATAACCGGTTACAACAACACCAACAACCTCCATGCGGAATGGGTGGGCGTGTACTCCATCGGGATGCACGAAGCCGGGCTTTCCAAGAATTATCAGACCATAAGCATGGAGTCCATAATGACCTATTTCGAGCAGTATCAGAACAGCGGTTACGAGGTGTTCTACATGGATAACTGCCATGCCGGGCTCCGGCAGCAGTACGACCTGCAGGCGAACATGGCCCTGGACGCCCAGAGGTTCGCCGGCATGGCGGATCCGCCGACGATCCTGGGAATGGCCAGGGAAGCGGGAAACAGCCCGCTTTACGTGATAGAGCTTGCCTTTATGCAGAACGTCATGTACCCGGAGCTGACCTTGGTGACCGGTGTCGATTACGCGGAGCTCTTCGAATACTATTTCGAGAACTTCGCCTCAGAGGATTATTATGACCTTCTGGACCTGGACCAGTTCTTCTCGGTGTATGTGGCCTGAAACCGACGGGGCTATGCCCCGTCCTCTTCAATTTTAGACGTTCGGGTGATACGATGGATGCAGACAGGATAATGGAAATAGTGAACGGGCTTGATCATGAGACATACGAATCCATGGGCAAGGTGATATTCGGCCATGAGATGTGGATCGAGAACGCCTCAGAGGATCAAGGAAGGTTCTCCGCGGACCTCATGTACGGACACAATATGGTGTCGGACGGGACCGCCCCCAGGGAGTATGTGAACCCTGTGGTGTTGGATTCCGAGGGGAATCCGATTCCCAGCGAAGTATCGGAGATAAGGAACGGATACAGAATCTCATTCGAAGGCAACGGAAGGATGCCGTACACCATGTACGTGGAGTCCCTTCCCGTGACCTGGAACCACATCAACGACGGAACGTGGAGGGCAGGGTTAAAACGGGATTTCTCTGACGTAAAGAGTTCGGCTTCGTACCACATGTGCGCCAAAGCGGTCTTCGCGGATTCAGCGCCATCCGCCACCGAGCAGACCCTTCTGGAGATCATATCCGACAGACCTTGTCTGGAAGAGGGTTGCGGGGTCGGGTTCAGGGTTCTTTACGAGGGGCGGCCGCTATCGGGCAAGGAGATGAAGGCGTTCTGCAGGGGGACCGGGAGGGAGGCATACGGCAGGACCGACGACGCAGGCGAGGTATCGTTCAGGATCGATCATGCCGGGGAGTGGATGTTTCTCATGAGACACAGGGATTCGGATAAATTCGTGGAGGATGAGTTCGACGAGACCGTTCTCATAACAACCCTGGTCATGAGGTCGTGAGATGAAGAAGATCATAGCCACGGGGAAGGGGGGTTCGGGGAAGACCACCGTCCTGTCAAATCTGTGCATCATCATGGCGAGGTCCGGCAGGAGGGTGATAGTCTTCGATACCGACCCCAGCATGAATCTGGCGCTCACTTTCGGGATACCATATGACGTCATATCCACCATAACAGGGGACAAGGCCGACATCGTACACGATCTGGAGGGTGCCGATGTCTCCGAGATCGGAGAGAGCATAATGGAGGGTCACTCCTCCGTCACCCCCGACGGGATCAGGATCGTGGTCATGGGGGCCGTCCTGCACGGCGGAGAGGGCTGTCTGTGTTCGGCGGTGTCGCTGACGAAGATCCTCCTGGGATACGCGGAAGCATGCGGGGCCTACGATGTGGCGGTCGTGGACTCGCAGGCCGGCCCGGAGATCCTGGGCAGGGGGCTGGCGTCCGATTTCGACTGCAACCTCATACTCTGCGAGCCAACCGTCAAGTCATCCGAGGTTTCCCGTCAGGTGCTGAAGCTCTCCGGGGATCTCGGCGTGAAGGAGAGCATCCTCGTCGTGAACAAGATCGACGCACCCGGGGATACGGGCTTCGCCGCACACATGGCAGGGATGCCGGCGCATATGGCGGTAGGCGTGAGATACGACCGGAACGTCCTGGAAGCGGACAGGGATGGGGTCGTTTTAATGGATCGGCATCCGGATTCGGCGGCCATGGGGGACATCCTCTCGGTGAATGACAGGCTCATGAGGGCCATCGGGTGGTAAGATGTGCGAATTCACGGTGCTGCTGGGTGAAGAGGTGGTTGCCAGAAAGGTGATAAAGGCCAGGATCAGGGACGGGGTTCTGATGCTGTCGGACACATCAGGCACGAAGACAGTGTTGAAGGAGGTCTCCATAGTCGGCGTGGACACCATAATGGCCGAGCTAACGCTCAGAAGGAATGAAGGTCATTAATGACGAGGGACTCGGACACAATCCTCGGGGATCCCCGGAGGGCCCTCGCGTCCATGGCCGTGCCCATGGTCGTATCCTATCTCGTGTCCCAGATAAATTCCTTCGCCGACGCTTCCTGGTGCTCGGGGCTCGGCATAGAGGCGAGCTCCGCAGTCACCACGATATCTCCGCTTCATTGGATGATGATGTCCGCCGGCATGGGTCTGAGCATTGCCGCGATGTCTACGATAGCGTTCTGCATAGGGGCCGGAGACAGGTCCAAGGCAGGCAGGCTGGCGTCCCAGCTGATAAGTCTGACTTTGGTCTCCTCCTTGGCGGTTTCGGTCGTCGCGGCCCTGCTTCTTGACCCCGTCATTGATTTCATGGGAGCCGGAGATGTCCGCGAGATGTCCAAGGCCTACATGGTCCCGTTTCTTGTCATGTCTTGGGCCCCCCTCACCTCTGCGGTACTGGCGGGAATGATACGCGCCGAGGGAGCGGCGAGAAGGTCCATGGTCTTGCTCATCTCCTCGGTGGCATTGAACATGGTGCTGGATCCCCTCCTGATATACTCATTCGGAATGGGCGTGGCGGGAGCGGGATGGGCCACGGTCGTATCCTCGCTCCTTCCGTTGGTTTTAGGTCTCTCTTGGTACATGCGGGGCAGTACATTCGCGAGGCTCTCATTGGAAGGCCTTCGGCCAAGAAAGGACGATATGCGTGAATTATTGGATGTGGCCGTTCCCCGTGCCGCAGAGTCGATGATATCAAACGGGTCGGATATGATCCAGAGGGTGTTCGTGATCTTCGTGGCGGGAACGGCAGGTGTGGCAGTGTACAGTCTTACCTGGAGGTATGTGGCTTTGGCCATGATCCCCGCAGCCGCCCTCGGTTCGGCCCTGATACCGGTATGTTCGGCGGCTTTCGGTCAGAGGGACCCCGGCAAGGCGAAGCAGGGGATCGGATATGCGGTCAGGTCCGCGATGATCATCTGCTCATGTCTTTCAGTGTTCATTTTCATATTCGCCGACCAGCTGGTGCTGCCGTTCTCCTATTCCGAATCGATGGAAGGGCTCAGACCCCTGCTGGCATGGTCGCTGAGGGCGTATTGCGTGATAATCCCGTTCTATGCCCTGATAGGTCTAGGTTCCGCGATACTGCAGACTTTGCGCATGTCCAGGAAGGCCACGTCGGCAGTCCTTGCCATAAACGCATTCAAACTGTCCCTGTTGGGTGTAGCGTGTCTGCATTCCTTCGAGGCCATATTCTATGCTCTTATAATATCGAACGTCGCGGGAGGAATGCTGATGATCGCCTGGGCACACAGGGAGGTTGAGAGATACGAGGGGCGGTCACTCGGCGGCACGGCAGTCAGCGGGGATCCACACTGAACCGCCCCTGTCTCGGACGCGCCGCGGACCGCGATCGAAGCGTTAGATTCCATGGTTCATTCGATCAGAACGGCGGTGGCCGAGAGCCCCCCGTCCTCGATGTCGATCCTCACGGGAACCCCCCGGAGGTCAACATGGAAGATGTAGCATCCTTCGGTCCCGTCTGAATTGGTCCACATTCCCATGCCTTCTGAGGATTCACCGAGATATCTGTAGAGGGAAGGCTCCGGAACGTTCCCCAGCATCACAAGGGATGTCCCTGCGCCCATGAAGATCAAAGCTCCCGATCCGTCAGTATACGAAACCTCGAACGTGCATAGGTACACCTTCTCGTCGGAGGATTCCCCCGTATCCCTGCAGCACCCTTCGCCAGAGCATCCGAATCCGCCGTCGCACACACCCTCCACGGAGTATCGGAACTCCTCTGCCCCGCCCGACCACTGCAACAGGGCCCACCCCGTCGCTGCGGATGTCGCCACAAGCATTGCGATCAGGAACGCGATCGGTGCGATTCCGCCGTCGATTCCTTTCAAGGTATCACTTCACAGCGCATATCGTGAATCTGTCAGGCAGGAACACCGTCCCGCGGGGGCTGTCGACCCTTACCGTTTCACCGGGTTCGAATTCCGCAGAGACCGAAACGGCTCCCGCCTCCATCAAGACCCCCAGATCCCACTGGGGCCGCCTCTCCCGGCTGAGAGGGAGGTCCCTGGCTATCTCTCTGATTATCCAGGTATCCACTCCGTCGATATTCACACGAGGATGTTCGAGGGCGAGACGGGAGTTCTCCGAGTAATCCCTGTCATAAAGATGAAGGTAATGGTTGCCGTCGAAGACTATCATCCTGCCTCCTGGAGCCAGTACTCTGAGCCATTCCCTATAGGCCCGTTCCGGTCTCTCCAGATTCCATATCAGGTTCCGGGACAGGACCAGGTCGAAGCTTCCGTCGGGGAAATCCAGGTCCTGGGCGTCCATACGCAGGAATCTGGCTTCTGCGCCTCTCTCCCTGCAGTTGCGTTCGCTCTCCCGGAGCATAGCCTCGGTGCAATCTATCGCAGTCACATCATGGCCCTGACCGCCAAGGAGCATCGGGAAGAACCCGGGGCCGGTGCCCGCATCCAATATCCTCATGGGGGAACCGAGGTCCGAATACTTCGAAATCCTCCGAAGCCAAGAACCCGATTCTAATGAATCGAGGTTCCTGTTCACGGATTCCGAATAGCCTTCGGCCCGCATGGACCAATATTCCGCTATGCTTGCCAGTAGTTCCATGCGATGTCATATGATAACACGAATATTAAGTTAGTGTTACTCAGTACCGGTCCATGAGTCAGAGGGCAACGGTGCGGGAGACCCCTTCCGGCAGGGTCCGCGCACATTGCACCGGTAACGGGCTCGCAGCCGTCAGATGACATCCGGGCACATGGGCCCCCGTTCCAAAGCCATTAATCCCATGCGCGCAGATTATGTCCCGGAGGTCGGACGGCGGCCGTGCCCCCGGTCGAAAGAGGCGAGCGTCATGATTCTAGAGAACCTTCCCGACATGGTCGCATTGGTGCGCGAGGCCGTCAGTCAGGTGCCGAGGGGGTCGGTGTCCACATACGGCGACATAGCCGCAGCCTTTGGCGACAGGGCCGCCGCCAGAGCCGTCGGGGAGATGCTCCCCGGGATCCTGGGCGCCCCGGTGCACCGCATCGTCTACTCCGACGGGTCGGTCGGCGGTCACGCGGGGCACGGCGGGGATGGGAACGCCAGGGCCGGTCTGCTGCGCTCCGAGGGCCTGGAGGTCAGGGGAGGCAGGGTCGTGTCCTTCGCAGATGCCAGATTCCGGGATTTCCGGGTGCCCCCGGTGCTGGAGGGCATGCGCAGGGAGCAGGAGCTGATACGTGCCGAGGTCACGGAGTCGGACTCCTTCGGAGCTTTGCAAAGGGTGGTGGGGCTGGACGTCTCCTACGAAGGCGACAGGGCATTCGCCGCGGCCGCTGTGCACGAGTGGGACAGCGGGGAGCCCATATCGGAGAGGACCGCGGAGACCCGGATAGGATTCCCGTACATACCCGGCTATCTGGCCTACAGGGAGGTGCCCGCCCTGGCGCCTCTGATATCGAAAGAGGCGGGTACGCTGTACCTGGTCGACGGCCACGGGACCCTGCACCCCCGGGGTGCAGGGGCAGCGTCCCATATAGGGGTGCTGTTCGGTGTGCCCGCGGCGGGGGCGGCGAAGAGTCTCCTCGCCGGTAAAGTGCTGGACCCAGAGGCCGAGAGGTCACAGGTCGTCCTGGAGGGGAGGGGTTCCGGCATCATGCTTAGGCAGGGCCGCAATCGCACCTTCGTGTCAGTGGGCAGCGGCATCTCCCTGGACACAGCCGCGGAGGTCTGCTCGGGACTGCTGGACCGCGGGATCCCATCCCCTCTCAGAAGGGCCCACGAGCTTGCGAACCGCGTCCGGCGGGAGGCCGTCGCGGAGGGAAAGGCCTGACCTCATGAAGGTCCGTGTGCGCCGTCCTTCCTCCGGATTCACGGATCAGCGGAACGCCGTTCGGTGTCGTCCAGGAACGAATTGACCACTGCCAGGTATATCCCGGGCCGTTCGATATGGTGCATGTGGGAGGATCCGGGTATCACCGCCATGCGGGCGTCGGGGAAGGCCGTCTGGAAGTCCTTGACCGTCTTGACTCCCGCCTCATCGTTGTCCCCGCAGGTGAGGAGTACGGGTACGCGGACCTCCGTCAGTCTGGGGTACAGGTCGAAATTCTTAAGCGTCCCGGTGACGGTGAACTCGCTGGGCCCCCACATGCTGAGGTACACGTCCATGTTGATCGCGTCGAGGGACTCCCTGAAGTGCTCCGGCCAGGGGTCAAGGCGGCAGACGAACCTCCTGTAATACTCCATGACGGCCTCGTTGTACGGCCCGTCGTAGTCCCCTTTCCGCTCCCCCTCCTCGATCGCCCCGACGAAGACCTCGGGCATGGTGGCCACGTTGCGTCTCTGATCCTTCTCCCAGTGCGGGGAGCTGAGAAGCGGCCCGGAGAGGATCAGCCCCCTTATGCCCTCCGCCCCCCTGTCCAGGACATAGGAGCATATCAGCCCGCTGCCCCAGGAGAATCCGGCCAGGAACACATCGTAAAGCCCCAGCTCCCCCCTGATGAAGTCCAGTTCCTTCACGTAGTTCTCGAGCGTGTAGTATCCGGGATCCGCCGCCCGGTCGGACCTGCCGCATCCGAGCTGATCGTAGAAGTAAACCGGCCGGTCGGCGGAGAGGTCGCTGA
>JAAYZC010000042.1 GCA_012515075.1 Thermoplasmatales archaeon | reverse complement strand
CGTGACGAAGAAGGTCGCGATCAAGGGAAAGTTGGATGACATAATGCATCTGAGGAAGCTGTTCTGAGTTCTCGACGCAAAAAACCCTTCTATGAAAAGTTTTTATATAACATCCTGATTAGATGGCTCCATAGCGAGGTAGGGTAGCCAGGATATCCCGTCGGGCTCATAACCCGGAGACCGGTCGTTCAAATCGACCCCTCGCTACCATCTTTTCCCACGCCTTTCCTTTTCCGCCGGGGGCATTCCCGACGGCGAATCCTCGCCGGCTGTTCCGAAGATCCATTGAAAAATATCACCGGGCCGCGCCGGGCGCGGCCCTTGAGGATGTTCAGGTCAGTCTCCGGTGCGTATCCTCAGGGACCTCTCCACGGGGAGTATGAATATCCTTCCATCCCCTATATGGTCGGTGGCCGCCACCCGGCGTATGATGGCCACGGCGGTATCGATACGTTCGTCTTCCTGTACTATCTCCAACTTGACCTTCTCTATCTCATCCACGCAGAATTCCCCCGCCCTCGTGGTGAACCGGACCCCGGACTGGGATCCGCGTCCCGTAACGCGGGTGATGGTCATTCCGTTGATGCCCTCTTCCTTGAGGGCATCCTTCACGGCCTGGAGCTTCTCCGGGCGCAATATGGCTACAATCATCTTCATGGTGGTGGCCTCAGATTAGCATGTCTCCTCATGCCTGCAGGTGTTCGCTATCATCTTTTCATTCTCCTTTCCATCTTAACCTTCTCTATATCTTACAAGGAACAAGCCGGCCTCCGTCGTGAACCCGGGACGGATCCGCGTGATCGCCCGGATGTCGGGCACGGGGGATCCGCCCTCCTCCGCAGAGGTACCCTCCGCGGGCATCGGCTCCGAGGGGTGCAATATGGCTACCTTTGTTCTCATGAACGTCCTCAGTTGTATGCGGATTCCCCGTGCTCGACCATATCCGGCCCTATCATCTCCTCATCCTCCGTCAGGCGCACGCGCATGACCAGGGACAGCACCTTGATTATGATGAAGGAGACCGCGAAACAGTACACCAGGGTGAAGGCCACCGCTGCGAACTGACCCAGGAAGAGGTCCGCTCCCCCGTATAGCAGTCCTGGCGTGGACGTGAGCGCGGGGATTGCGAATATCCCGGTGGCTATGGCGCCCCATATCCCTCCTACGCCGTGTATTCCGAACACATCCAGCGCATCGTCTATCCCCGACTTCTTGCGCATGAATATCACGCCGAAATAGCACAACGTCGCCCCGGCCGCGCCTATGATTATGGCTGCCGGAGCGTCCACGAACCCGGCGCCCGGGGTTATGGCCACCAGACCGGCCAGACACCCGGCGCACATGCCCGTCACGCTTATGCGTCCGACATGGAGGTACTGTACGGCCCCCCATATGACGATCGCGGTGACGGAGCTGACAAGGGTAACAGCTATCGCGTTTATCGCCACCCCGTCCATGCCCAGGGCGGACCCTCCGTTGAACCCCAGCCATCCCGCCCAGAGCAGCATCGCGCCCAGGAACATCAGGGGTATGCTGTGCGGCCTCTCCTTGACGGTGTTGGCGCTCCTTCTTCCCACCAGCACGGCCAAGGCGATTCCAGACACCGCGGAACAGATGTGGACCACGGTCCCTCCCGCGAAGTCCAGCGTGGTTATCCAGCCGAAGGACGTGGAAAGGATCCCGCCTCCCCATACCATGTGCGCCATCGGGGCGTACACAAGCACGGACCACAGTGCGAGGAACGCCATTATGGCGGGGAATCTGATCCTCTCGGCTGTGGCCCCCACAATTATGCAGGCCGTAACCAGGGCGAACATGCCCTGGAAGATGAAGAACTCCATATCGGGTATAGTGAGCCCCAACGTGCTGTAGTCGTAAGGAACATTGATCATCATCAGGTGCTCCAGCCCTCCCACCAGGCCGTACGTGTCCCCTCCGAACGCCAGAGAGTATCCCGCGATGGCCCATATCAGGAACACCGCGGCCATGGCCATCATGCACTGGGCGATGACCGAGGTCATGCTCTGCTTCCTGAGCATGCCTCCGTAGAGCAGAGCTATGCCGGGGGCCATCAGGAACACCAGCACGGCCGCGAGGATGATCCAGCTCATGTCGCCGGTATCCATGGCCGCCTCGGCGTCCGCGGCCGAGACACCGGGGGCGGCGATCGCGACAGCTACGGACGCTGCCAAAAAGGCCAGGATCGCTCCCAGAACAAACTTCGTATGCATTTGCAAGTCAATCTTCTCCATACGTATCACATATGATACGATGATTAGACAAATGTCTAATGATATATGAATTTAATGATTTTAAAGATTATTAAAAGTGTTCATACAGTGATGTTATGTGCAAATAACAGATGAATCGTGCACCGTATATCTAGAAAGGCGCCGTGCGGAAACGGAGCAGTCGGGCGCGATGCGGGAAATCCTCCGGGGAGGTGCCGGATCCCGGGGCGCAATCCCCGGGGTGACCGGAAAATGTTACTCTTCTTCCTTAATCGTCTCTAGTTTGTTCTGCAGTATCGATATATCGGACACATATACGCCCGGGGGGCATTCGAGGTCGTCCAGGCACCCTATCCAATAAACCACAACGCCGGGGCCGAACAGCTCTGTGTACGGGCTCAGCTGCTTCCTGCAGTTGAACCTGAACTCAGTGTTGTCGCCGAAGGATGCCTTGCTCTCGATCCAGTGTATCTTCCTGCCGTTGTACATCATCGGTTCGTCCAGCAGGCAGTCGGGCGTCTTGCCGAACTCACCGCGGAGATCGTTCTCGGTCCTGTACGAGATCCCCTGGCCGTCCAGCCACTCCTGCAGCAGCCCCTCGCCCCAGATCCCTCTCTGGCGCTGTTTCTCGTTCCCCTCGGTCGAATACACGAGGTCGTTGGATATGACCTCTCGCAGCTCGGCCGCCGTAACGTCGTTAAGCTGGTCCGGCTCCCTCACGTAGCTCCAGAACTCCTTCTTGGAGGCCCCGTCCTCCATGAACACGAACATGGCCGTAAGTATCGGGGGGAAAAGGTACTTCTTGGACAGTTCCATGAGGCTCGTGCCCTTCTTCCATTCCCTCAGCATCTGGGGGGTCTTCTTCTTGACCGTGTAGAATCTCTTCTTCACGTCCCTGCTGGTCTTCTGCGTCAGAAGCGTTTCGAGTAGTTGGTGGTCGTACCCCCTCGCTTCCAGCTTACCTATGTCCTCTGTACAGTTCAGACTGTTGTACAGGTCCCTGTACTCCTCATACTCCATCTTCATCTCGATAACATCCTAAGAATCTTGCGCAGAGGTCTTCGACGGCCGTTATCACGACATCCCTGACCATGGAGGTCGGGGGGCAGTATGCGTTCTCGGCCCGGACCAGGAAGTCCTCGGCCGTAACGCCCTCGATCACGGCGGAGGTTAGCCAGTTGATGCGACCGGTGGCATCCTCGCCCGCTATTATCTGCGCGCCTATTATGCGGTGGCTGACCCTGTCGGCAATGACCTTCACCATGAGCTCCCTGCCTCCGGGGTAGTATCTGGCCCTGGTGTACCCCCGGGAGGTGCCCGACACGGCCTCGATGCCGTACCAGGCCGCCAGGCCCTCGGAGAGCCCGGTGCCGGCGATCTGCTTCTCGCCTATCACGCTGACCCAGGGGCTGGCCACTGCTCCGAAGGCGGTCGTCCCTCCGGCGGCGTTCCTGCCGGCAACGATCCCCTGCTTGACGGCGGTCGATCCCAGCTGGCTCATGGTGGCTCCGGGAACAGCCGCGGACTGGCACTGCACCATGTCCCCGGCAAGGTACACGTCGGCCACCAGCCTGCCTCTCCGGTAGGGCTGCATCGTAGGGGACACGATCACGCCCCCCAGCTGTCCGATGTCAAGCCCCAGCATCTTGGGTATATCCAGGTTGGCGCGGACGCCCGTTGCGAAAACCACCATGTCGCAGGGGTACTCCCTGCCGGCGGCGGTTACCCCGGACACCCGGCCCTCTCCGTTGACGGACTGCACCGGGGAATTCATGACGAATTCTATGCCGAGCCCCTCTAGGTACTCCTGTATCGGTGCGGCCATGTCCCTGTCGGCTATGCGGGGTATGACCTGGTCCATCATCTCGATCACCGTGACATCTTTGCCCATGTTGCGCAGGGACAGGGCGACCTCGAGGCCGATCACCCCCGCGCCGGCTATTACGACCTTCTCCGCGCTCCCGAGGGCGTTCTGGAGCTTCTTTCCCTCCCTGATTGTCCTGACCACGAAAACGTTCTCCAGGTCGGTACCGGGTATCGGGGGTATGAACACCGTTCCTCCCGCGCATACCACGAGCTTGTCGTAAGGGTATTCCAGGCCTCCGGCGGTAACGGTCTTGGCGGTGTCATCCACCGACGTTACCTT
>JAAYZC010000003.1 GCA_012515075.1 Thermoplasmatales archaeon | reverse complement strand
TTGTCGAGCTGGATGTGAAGAGCGACTGCCCGAACATACTGAGGATGACATGGATAATGGAGCCTGTCAGCCCGTACACCGAGGTGGAGGCCCCCATGAACGAGACCGTCATATACAAGTGGGCCAGTGAAAGGCTGCCTCACGCGGCATGCCCGGTTCCCTGTGCCATGATAAAGGCTGTAGAGGTCGCCGGAGATCTGGGTCTGAAGAGGAACGTCACCATAGAGATAGAGTGAGCTCATAGGCCATCGGAAGCCCTGGAACACCCGGTCCGCTTATTAAAAGAAAACATTAAGTACGTCTCCACCTTCATACGCCCATGGGTCAACCTTGGTACGAATCCATCTCTGACGAGATGGCTGCTGTCGACGAAGCGATGGCGAAGGCTTTGCAATCCAACGAACCAAAGTTGAAAGAGATGTGCGAATACATGGTGGCCACCGGCGGGAAGAAGATCCGGCCCGCGGTATGCATCCTCTCGCACCTAGCATGCGGCGGGGCGAGGAACAAGCGAGAGGTCATAAACGTCGGCGCAGCCTTTGAAATCATACACAGCGCAACCCTAATACACGACGACATAAACGACCAGGGGGAACTCAGGAGAGGCCGCAAGGCTCTCTACAGGCAGTATTCGATCAGCCGTTCCATAATAACGGGGGATTTCATGTTCGCCATGGGATTCCGGCTTCTGGGCAGGTCCTCTTCTGCGATAGTCGATTTCGTGGTGGAGGCATCCGCCGCCATGGGGGAGAGCGAGTTCATACAGAAGGACTTCGAGCACACCCCCCGCGTGACGGAGGCCGACTACATCGAGATAATACGTGGGAAGACCGCGATGCCCATAGTGGCCGCGGCCAAATCCGGGGCGTATCTGTCCGGTGCGGATCATGACACGATAGAGGCCATAGGCGATTACGCCCTCGATGTAGGCCTGGCTTTCCAGATAATCGACGATACTCTGGACATCGTCGGGGATACCGAGAAGACCGGCAAGAGGATAGGCGTGGACCTGATAGAAGGGAAACCCACTCTGCCCGTGATATATGCTATGCGGCACCCTGTTTACGGGGACAGGATACGCTCCGTATTCAGCAGGGACGGCACAAGCCAAGATGACGTGGAAGAGGTCATAGGTCTGATGAAGAAGACCGATGCCGTCGAAAGATGCAGGGAGAAGGCCTACGGATACGCCGACCGTGCCATATCGTACCTGTCCGTTCTCGAGGATTCGGTCTACAAGGATGCCCTGGTGGATCTTGCGAACTATGTGGTCCGCCGTGACAGGTGATGGTGCATGGTTTTCCATAAGACCGATGTTCTGATCGTGGGTTCAGGTCCGGCCGGAAGCACGACCGCCCGTTTCGCCGCGGCCAAGGGGCTCAGTGTGACTATGATAGAGAGGAGGCCCGAAGTGGGCGTCCCCGTGCGTTGCGGTGAGTTCCTCCCCTCCTCGGAGGAGATAGGGGACATGTTCCCGAAGGCAGCGGATCTGGAATCCCTTTTCGAGGTCCCCGGGGATCTTCGTCTCCGTGAACTGGAGGGGATAAGACTGGTGGATCCGAAGATGAGGAGCACGCTGCTCGATTTCAGCGGCTACACCACAGACAGGGACCGTTTCGACAAGCATCTCGTATCCCTCGCCGAGAAGGAAGGGGCGGAGCTGATAACCGACTGTCTGTTCAAAAGGATAGAGGATGGAAGGGCCGTCACAGCCTTGGGCGACATCCAGTACAAGGTCGTCGTGGGAGCGGACGGCCCCGGCTCCAGGGTGGCCAGGAGCCTCGGTCTCCCCGCGAACAGGATGCCCTATCCCGCGGTCACGGCGCAGGCCAAAGGGGATTTCGACCCCTGCATCGTCATGTTCTTCGGAGGGGTGGCACCCGGGGCCTACGGTTGGATAATACCCAAGAAAGGACAGGCCAATGTAGGGGTGGGTTTCTCCCCCAGATTCGCCAGCGGAAGCCTCAGCGGCTATTTCGACTCCTTCGCCGGCAGGCACGGTCTCGAGACCATGGGCAGGACGGAGGGCAAGTTCGTCCCTTCCGAAGGTCCCATATCGGAGACGGTCTCGGGAAACGGTATGGTGGTCGGGGATGCGGCCGGACACGTCATATCGGTCAACGGCGGAGGCATACCCACGGCCATGATAGCCGGGAGAATATGCGGCAGCGTCGCCGGGGACCACATCCTCAACGGCAGGCCTTTGAATGATTACCAGAGGGAATGGCGTGATATCATGCTGAAGCCTCTGAAGAAAGCGGTGTTCAACAAGAAGCTGGCGGACACGTTCGCTTTCGGCTCGGATGCCAGGACAGCGATCTGCATGCGCATGCTGGGAGGCCGCAGGATGGGAAAACTGATACGCTGCAGGAGCATATTCCCCTGATCATCTCTTCCTGCGGGAACGAAGCTGGGATCCGCATATCAGACATTCGGGCAGCCTCTCCTTGTACCATTTTCCGCACCCCAGACACTGATAGTTCCATCTCTCCACCTTCTTTATCCCCGAAGTGCCCACGGCCCTGTACCCGATACCCATGATCGAGGCGACGTTCTGTATGGAGAAGTCGTCGGTGAGGATCGTGCCCTCCAGGTCCAGCGCAAGGGCCAGAACCGATATGTCCACGGGAGACAGCCTCCCCAGGTCCCCGCTCCTCCTGGCAGCATCATTTACCCTCTTCACGGAGGCCTCCGTGCAGTCGGACACGATCAGCATGTCGCCCCAGAGATCCAACCTGGGGTCGCGATACCTCCTGAGCTCCTCTACGACGCCGGGAGGGCATACCGCATCCCCCTCGGGAAGGTCCTGCATCGCGAACAGCGCGGAGCTGTCAAGGATATACATGCTGCAGGGACCTACAGCATAATCTTTAATCATTGTCCCTGCGGCATGCCGTAGCCGACGGCATTCCGCCGATGTGGGGGAGAGATGAAAGGATTATACCGTCGATAGGTCATAGGCCCCCGATAAGATGGATGTTGCAGGTATCCTGACGATAATGCTGTCGGGTCTTTGGCTGTTCCTCCCCGCGATGCTACCGAACTCCGCAGCGGTCATATTCGGAGGCGGTACGCCCGTGGATTTCGGCAGGAGCATGAAGGACGGCAGAAGGATCCTGGGGGACGGAAAGACCTGGAGGGGTCTGTTCGGAGGAGCCCTTTCCGGGGTTCTGCTGGGCATTCTGCTCATCGGGATATCCTCTTTCTGGGATCCGTCTGACTACTGGGGCTACGGACCGTTCTGGTCGAACGTGGGGATACTGCTGTGTCTGTCTTTTGGAGCCCTTTTCGGCGATATGCTCGGTTCCTTCCTCAAGAGGAGATTGGGCATAGGGAGGGGCGAGAAGTTCCCGGTAATGGACCAGTACGACTTCGTGATAGGGGCGTTCATCGTCACCGGGGTTCTCTTCCCCCACTGGGTTTACGGCAATTATATAGAGGGATGGAACATCTTGGCCCTGTTGTTCCTTCTGGCGATAATGTTCGGCGTGCACCGTGTGGCCAATAACGTCGCCTACAGGTGGGGCCTCAAGGATGAACCGTGGTGATCATATGAGAAAGGATCTGGGAGACGCGCTTGCCGAATGCGGGGCACTGCAGTTCGGAGAGTTCATATTGGCCTCCGGGGTCAAGAGCCCTTATTACATAGACATAAAGAGGGCCAGCACCGAGCCGCGCATGCTCCGGCTGATAGCCGAGCTGATGGCCGAAAAGATGAAGGAGAAGGGCATAGTGGCTGACAAGATAGCCGGTGTGGTCCTCGGGTCCGTGCCCTTGGCCGCGGCCCTTTCCCTGGAAACCGGGATACCTTTCGTGATGGTCAGGAAGGAGAAGAAGGACCACGGTACCGGGAAGCTCATCGAGGGCATACTGGAAGAGGGGGACAGGGTGCTGGTCACCGAGGATGTGATAACCACGGCGGGCTCCAGCATATCCGCCATACGCACGCTGAGGGACGGAGGAGCAGTCGTGGGGGACGTGATATCGGTCATAGACCGTGAGTCAGGAGGCCCGGAGGCGCTGTACCAGATAGGTGTGGTGCTCTCTCCCCTGGTCACTTCCTCCGAGCTTCTGAAGGGCAGGATATGAGGCCGTCGCCTGACTGTTCGCTTTGTTCCCTGTGCAGGGAACGCACCCGCATAGTGCTGCCCGACGGGGATCCATCCTCCGGGGTGGTGTTCGTGGGGGAGGCCCCGGGGGAGACCGAGGACCTCACGGGGAGGCCGTTCGTGGGAAGGTCCGGAAAACTCATGGAACGCATGATGTCCGAAGAGGGTGTCAGCCGCTCCGACGTGCTCATAACGAACACAGTGAAGTGCCGTCCTCCGGGCAACCGCGACCCGACGCCGGAGGAGATGGTCGCATGCAGGCCCTTCCTGGATTCTGAGATATGCGGCAGCAGGGTGGTGGTCGGTCTCGGGAGGTCCGCCTGCAGGGACCTGGCGGGATACGAGGGAAGGATGAAGGACATCGTGAACACCAGGATGACCATAAAGGCGGGCGGAAGGGACATAGCATTCATACCCACATTCCATCCTGCGGCCTGCATATACAGTCGCGAATCAAGGGAGGCGTTCAGGATGACGATCAGAATGATAAAGCGGGAGTTCCTATGATCGAAGATGTTTCCGGTTTCGTCATCGACATGGACGGGACCGTGTACATCGGAGGGGAGGTCATACCCGGGGCCACCGAGTTCATCGGTTTCCTCAGGTCGAAGGGCATACCTTTCGTGTTCCTCACCAACAACTCCTCCCGCTCCCGCGGCTATTATCTGGAGAAGGTCAGGGACATGGGGTTAGATGCATCCATCGAGAACATACTCACATCGGCGGTGGCTACCGAGAGGTTCCTTCTCGATCAGCGCCCGGGGAAGAGGGTCTATGTCTTGGCCACCCCGGAGGTGCAGGACGAGATGAGGGAAGCAGGGATACCTCTCACGGAAGAAGACCCAGACATAGTTCTGCTGACTTTCGACAGGACGATAACCTTCGACAAGATAAACAAGGCCTACAGCTTCATCATGGCCGGAGCGGAGCTCGTCGCAACCCATCCGGATGACCTCTGTCCGACGGAGGGAGGTTACGATGTGGACATCGGAGCGTTCATATGCATGTTCGAGTACCTGACGGGCAGGAAGGCCACGGTGGTCGGGAAACCCAACCCCCTGATGCTGGACATGGCGGCTGCCGAGATGGGTGCGGAGAGGGAAAGCACGGTGATGGTCGGCGACCGTCTGTATACGGACATGAGGATGGCTCAGGACTGCGGTATCAGGTCGATACTGGTTCTTTCGGGGGAGACGACGGAGGAGGACCTCCGGGGATCTTCAATGCGTCCCACTTACGTCGTCGGGTCAGTAGGCGAGATACCGGGGCTTCTCTGACGTGCCACAGAAGTGTTCTTGCGAAAAACGTATTTATACGTATGCACGCGATGTATAGTGTGTCCGTGACCACGGACGGGGATGCAGTTGGGGGCGCGGACGCGCCCCGGGTCGGCCTCCTGAGCGGGGTGCAGCGTGTACTTAAAGCAGATTGAGTTGGAGAACTTCAAATCCTTCGGTGGGAAACTGACGATCCCTCTACTTGAGGGATACACGGCGATCACCGGTCCGAACGGATCGGGGAAGTCCAACATAACCGATGCCATACTTTTCGTCCTCGGGCCCAAGAGCTCGAAGGCCATAAGGGCCGGCAGGCTGACAGATCTCATATTCGACGGTGGGAAGACAAAGAACAGGTCGGATTTCACCAGAGTCTCACTGGTCTTCGACAACACCGACAGGATGATACCCTGGGATTCCGACACGGTCCGGCTCACCCGCCACGTCCGGGTCTCCAGGACGAACAGCGAAGACTACAGCTCATATTTCTACATCAACGACAGGAAGTCCTCCATGTCGGAGTTCGACAGCCTGCTGACCAAGGCCAGGATCTCCGCGGAAGGATACAACATGGTGCAGCAGGGCGACGTCACAAACATCGTCCAGATAGGCAACCTCGAGAGGCGTCGCATAATAGACGGGATATCCGGGATAGCCTCCTACGACCAGGATATCGGAAAGGCGAAGGAGGAGAGGGAGGAGGCGGTGTCCAACCTCGAGAGGATAGGCATAATAATGAACGAGCTGAGGGCGCAGCTCGAACAGCTGGAGAAGGACCGCGAGGCGGCCAGGAAATATCTGGCCGCCCAGGACCAGCTGGATCTGGCCAAGGCACAGCTCGTGCACCGGCAGCTGGAGACGGCCAGGGCCGAGGCCGAGCACTTCAGGGAGCAGATCGCAAGGCACGACGAGGCCATGCTCTCCCTGAGGAAGAGGAAAGAGGATCTGGCCGCCCAGATCGTTCGCCTCGAAGAGGAGATTCGTTCAAAGGAGGCCGAGATAGAGGGGAAGGTCGGCCCCGAGTACAGGGAGCTCAAAGAGAGTATAGACGGCGTGAAGATCAGATTGGCGACCATGAGCGACCGCATCGAGAGGGCCCGCGACGAAAGGGGGGAGCAGGAGAGCTTCCTTGCATCGTTCAAGGAGTCCCTAGGGGAGAACGGCGCCGCCCTTCAGACATGCATAAACGCGATTGCGGAGACCGAGAGGTCCCTGGCATCGGTCCAGGAAAGACTGGACGCCGCGAAGGACGAGAACGATCGCATAGGCGACGAGATGAAGGACAGGGGCGGCGAGCACACGATCCTCCAGAACAGGCTTCAGGAGCTGGACTCCGAGATAGACGAAGCGGAGAGGGAGGAGCACGAGGCCCAGGTCAAGGTATCTCGGGCCGAGGCCTCAGAGGACGACGCCAGCCGCTCGATGGCCTCTCTGGACGAACAGGTGCAATCCGCGGATTTCGAGATAAAGGATGCGGAATGGAACTATCAGCAGGTGAAGAAGGAAGCCGGTCCGGCGGGCGGTGTAGCGGCAATCTCGCAGAGGATACTCGAGGATAAGGGCAGGGAGGCCGAGCTGGAGAGGCAGAAGGAGGAACTCGATTCCGCCGTCCGCAGGCTCAGCAACGAGTACAACGCCCTGTCCGCCGAGAAGAAGGCGGCGGACAGGTTCAACAGGGGCAGCGCCGCCGTGGCAGCGATACTGGAGCTGCGGGACAAGGGGGCCATGAAGGGGATACACGGGACCATACAGGAGCTGGCCACGGTGGATCCG
The DNA here is from genome assembly GCA_012515075.1 of Thermoplasmatales archaeon. Classification (GTDB taxonomy): domain Archaea; phylum Thermoplasmatota; class Thermoplasmata; order Methanomassiliicoccales; family Methanomethylophilaceae; genus JAAYZC01. The sequence goes on along the minus strand of JAAYZC010000003.1, from coordinate 60,072 downwards.
GGGTACGAGACCGCCCTGGCGGTGGCCGCAGGATCCAAGATGCAGGCGGTGGTCGTGGACAATGACGACGTGGCCGCAGACGGCATAGCGTTCCTCAAGAAGGAGAAGCTCGGGAGGGTGACATTCCTCCCGCTCTCCAAGATGATGGGCGGGAAGCCCAGGGCAAAGGCCATAATGGTGCTGAAGGAGACCCTGGGCTACGCCACGGACCTGATGGACTACGATCAGAGGTACGCCAACGCATTCTGGTACGTCTTCGGGGACACCCTGGTGGCCGAATCGCTGGCGGATGCCCGTCGCATAATGGGCGGAATAAGGATCGTCACCAAGGGAGGAGAGCTGCTGGAGGCATCCGGTGCGATGGTGGGAGGGACGATAAGCCCCCAGAACATCATGAAATTCGGCACCGCCTCCGAATCCCAGTTGGACAGGGTGGGATCGGAGCTCAGGGCGGCCAACGAGGCCTTGGAATCCGTCAACCTGAGGCTGAGGGACATCAGAGAGGAAATACGCACCGCGGACAACGAGATGAGGGCGGCTTCGGTGGGCTCCGTGGAAGCCTCCTCCAAGCTGGGGAGGCTGGAGGCACAGATCAGGGAGCTCAGAGGCAACAGGGAACGCCTCTCGAAGGAGCTGGAAGCCAAACGCGGCCGGTTCGAAGAGGCATCGGTAGAACTCGCCGCGACGAGGTCGGCGCTCGCCGAGGCATCGTCCAGACTCGAGGACCTCAGAACCGAGAGGAGGGCCGTGCGGGACCGCATAAACGAGATAGCTCCGGCAGGCATGCAGGAGAGGATGTCGAAGGCGAGGGAAGCGGTATTCGAAATTAACAACGAGGTGAACGAGCTTTCACGGCAGATGTACGACCTGAAGGCCGAGAGGAAAGGGATCGAGGCCCAGCGCGAATCCCTGGAAAGGCAGGCGGCGTCCGTGCAGAAGAGGATGGACGCCGATGAGGCGGACATCAAGAGGTACGAATCATCCTGCAGAGAGGCCCAGGTGGAGCTGGACGCGCTCAGGCTGATCGAGAGGGAGATGGAGAAGGGCATACAGGGCCTCAGGGACGACCTGGACTCCGTCAGGGGCAGGAAGTACCAGGCGGAGAGCGAGAAGTCCAACACGGCGGACAGGATCGAGACCCTGGAGGGCATAAAGGCCGGGACCCAGGCTAGCCTGGAGATATCCCGCGCGAAGGTGGAGGGCCTGGAGGCCGAGGTGCTGACGGTCAGGGCGGAGGTGGTCGCGCCTCTGCCTTCGGAGGAGGAGATAAGGCGGACGATCAGGTCCTGCGAGAGCGTCATCACGAGGATGGGGAACGTCAACCTCCGGGCCATAGAGGATTACGACGAGAGGAAGTCCAGGTACGACAGCCTCTCCGGGGACTGCGATAAGCTCCGTAACCAGATCAAGGACCTCACGGACCTCACGGAGTCCCTGAACTCGCAGAAGAAGGGCCTTTTCATGAAGGCCTACGATGCGATAAACACCAACTTCAAAGAGGTCTACGCACAGCTTTCCGGCGGAGGCGAAGCCTTCATGAAGCTGGAATACGAAGAGGATCCGTTCATCGGCGGCCTGATGATAAACGCCAAGCCGAAGAACGGCAAGCTGCTGAGGCTGGAGGCCCTCTCCGGAGGCGAGAAGTCCCTCACGGCCCTGGCGTTCATATTCGCGATACAGGAGTATCAACCGTCCCCGTTCTACGTGCTGGACGAGGTGGACATGTTCCTGGATTCGGTCAACGCGGAGATGGTTGCGGCCAGGGTCAAGGAGAGCTCTTCCAGCGCACAGTTCATACAGGTGTCCCTCAGGAAGGTGACGCTGGCGATCGCGGAGCATCTGATAGGTGTCTCCAGGCCCCCCTCGGGCATAAGCAAGGTCATAATGCAGCCCGACCTGACAGAGGTATCCAAGTACGAGTCCGAATCACTAAGGAAACAGAACAAGGTCGAAGATACAGGGAAGGGATGAAAATGGATGGGAACACTATGACGGTGAATGACATGGAGCAGCATCTGCTGTTCCACAAGGCGCTGATCGATGACTCCGCGGACAGCGGCAGGATCGACAGGTACCTTGGCATACTCAGGGAGGAGAGGTCCGGGGAAAGGCTCCAGGACCCTGTGGATGAGGCCGTTAGGTCGGTTTTCAGTCTTGTACTGGAGAACGAACTCGATCCCTGGGAGATAGACATCCGCGAGTTCGTGCGCCTGTACGGCACGAAGGTCGAGGAGAACACGTTCGACATGATAGTGGCGGGTAAGCTGATACTGATGGCTTGGAAGGTACTCAGGATGCAGTCAGACCGCACGCTCACGAAGGTCGAGGGTCCGGAGCCCGCCCCCTTCGAGGAGGCCCCCGAGTGGGAGGATCCCGGGGAGAGGCTCTTCGTGCCGGAGGTCGAGCTCAGGGAGACCTACCGCAGGGAACCGACCCGCCCCGTCACGATGATAGAACTCCTGAACGCGTTCGAGGAGGCAAGGGAGGAGATCGCGGTCCGGGAGGAGAGGGAGAGGCAGAGGGCAGCGCCCCGGCCCGCGGACAGGAGGTTCGACAACAAGGCCCACGACGAGGACGACGAGAAGGTCGTGGAAGGCGTCTGGTCCAGGATACAGAAGCTCGGCACCGGGGCGATAACCATGTCCGACCTCTACACCGGGGACATCACTGAGAATATAAGGACGTTCGTATCCGTGCTCCATTTGGTCAGGAACGGCAAGCTCGCGGTCTGGCAGGACGTGCTCCCTTACGGGGAGATCTTCGTTGAGATAAAGCTCGACTGGATGTCCGGCAAGGTGGAGGATACATCCCCCGGGCAGAGGGTCACCGAGGCGGTGATCTGAGGTGTCCGTCAAAGGCGCTGTGGAGGCATTGCTGTATTCCAGCGCCGAGAGCCTCAGCATCCAGGACATCGCGGGAAAGCTGGATTCGCCGGTGGAGGAGGTCAGGCTGGCCCTGTTCGATCTAATCAGGGCGTACGGGCAGAGGGACTCCGCGATCATGATCGCCAAACTGGGCCGGGATTACAGGATGATGCTCCGTCCCGAATACGCGGAATATGCGGACAGGTTCGGCGAGTCCGAGCTCCCGGCGGCGCTCCGGAAGACCTTAAGCACCATAGCGTACAACCAGCCCGTGTTGCAGTCGGATCTGTTCCGCACCAGGGGATCCAGGACGTATGACGATGTTAAGGCCCTCATGGAGTCGGGGTTCGTCTCCGGGAAGAGGTCCGGCCAGACCCTTGAGCTGACCACCACGAAGAAGTTCGCGGAGTATTTCGGCATAGGCAGCACAAGGAAAGAGGACATCCGCACCTGGATCGAGAGGAACTCCCGGGATGGATGACCCCGCAATCCGCGCTTATACCAACATTTATATCGTCCACCGCGGTTAGCAGTCCTGATTTATATGGTCATGCCCATCGCTTTACTGGAAAAGTCAATAGACAAGCGCGTGTCGCTCCTCCTCAAGGACAACAGGGTCCTTGAGGGAAAGCTCGCCGGATTCGATGAGTACATGAACATGGTCCTGGAGGACACCGAGGAGCGCACGGCCAACCAGGAGCAGAGGCGTCTCGGCTCGGTGGTCCTCCGCGGCAACAACGTGGTCAGCATATCGATAATCTGATCGAGCCTTCACTTCTGTGATCGATCCACCGGCGCGTCCCTAAACGGTTTTATAGGGTCGCGCCGTAACACTTTCAGGCGGCCTGATCATGTCCATCTTCAAAAGGATAGATGATTTATCCAGCAGTCCCAGGATAAGGAAGGGATGGTTCTCCGCCGCTCTTATAATATTCCTAACTCTGATAATAATACCGGCCGTCTTCGTCCTGCTGGAGGCCGTCATAGAGTGGGAGTCCGTCTCGGAGGTGCTCGGGGACCCCACCATGACTGGCATGATATGGGGGGCGGTGTCCAACTCCTTCAGCATAGCCCTGATAGTGACTATCCTGGACATCGTGGTGGGCCTGCCAATGGCGTGGATACTCGTCAGGAGGAGCTTCAGGGGGAAGAGGTACCTGGACACCCTTATAGACATGCCTCTGGCGTTCCCCACGGCTGCGGTGGGCATATCCGTGGTGATGTTCTGGGGCGCCCCCGAGGGCGTGGCAATACCCGGGCTCGGGCTCGTGATGAGCCCCTATCTCATCGTGATACTGCTCCACACGGTATTCACGTTCCCGTACATGGTCCGTTCGCTGGCAGGCATATTGGACCAGATAGACCCCAGCTTCGAGACCGCCGGCATGACCCTGGGGGCCTCGCGTCTGACTGCCGTCAGGACGATAACGCTCCCGCTCTTCAGGGCGGGGCTGGTCACTGGGTTCATCCTCTGTTTCGCCAGGTCCCTGAGCGAGACCGGGGGCACGTACATAGCGTTGCAGATGCTGGGCGTGAGCTCCTCCTTCTTCACGGGCCCGACCTTCATAAAGTACATGAAGGACCTCCCAGGGGCGGATCCCACGGGCGCGCTGATAGTCGTGAGCGTGATAATGATAGTGTTGGCCGTGGCACTCCTCCTGGTAGCGAAATACATGATGAACAGGCTCAGGCTGCCCTGGACCAAGGTATGGCCCGTATGGGAGAGGAGGCTCAGCAAAGGGCTGGCGGCCCGCTCGAAGGACATACTCACCTTCGTCTTCCTCTTCGTCATCGTCATACTGCCCTCTTTCTACATATTCGCGTACCTGACCGCACCATCTGGCGTGGCGGACCTGAACTCCCTTTTCGGCGCCATAGGCATATCCTTCGCGATAGCTGGAATCGCTGTCGTTTTCAACATAGTCTTCGGTATACCGATGGCGATTTACATAGCCCGGAACGGGAACACCCGCCTGGGCGTTCTTCTGGACAACCTTGTCAACATACCGCTGATAATACCCACCACGGTGCTGGGACTCTCTCTAAGCATGTTCTGGGGAAGTTTCAATCTGCCGGCGGGCGCCGCCTTCTTCCTGGTCACCCTGGGCCACATATCTTTCACGTACCCTCTTGTGGTAAGGAACATAACCGGCGCCATATCGGAGGTGGATCCATCCTACGAGGAGGTGGCCAGGACACTGGGAGCCAAACCTTTCAGGGCCTTCTCCAAGGTCCTGCTGCCGATAGTGCAGTCCTCCGTCATAGCGGGGGCCATATTGGCCTTCACGCGGAGCCTGGGCGAGACCGGCGCGACCATATCCATATCCAAGGATGTAGTCACCGTCCCCGTCTACATAATGGACCTCATTGAGCAGGGTCAATACTACCAGGGGGCGGTGGCGGCAATGATTCTGATCGTGATCTGTTTCATCCTGATGTTCGGTGTGAGGTATCTTACAGGGAGGAGGAAGCAAGGTGCCTGAGATACGCCTAGAGAACATATCCAAGATGTTCGGCGACACCGTCGGCGCCAACGGTCTGACCCTCGATATAGCGGATGGGGAATACCTGTGCATACTGGGCCCCACGGGAGCAGGGAAGACGACCTGCATGAGGATCATCTGCGGCCTGACCTCGCCGGACGAAGGACGCATATACTTCGACGGGAAGGATGTGACCGATATGCCGGTGGATGAAAGAGAGGCCACCATGCTCACGCAGAGCTATTCTCTCTTCCCAAGGGTCAACGTCGAGGACAACGTTCTGTTCGGGCCCAGGCTGAAAGGGTGGGACGAGGAGAGCTGCCAGCAGCTTGTAAGGAACATGCTGGGCATGACCCATATGGAGGGCCGGGGGTCCAGGCTGCCCAACGAGCTCAGCGGTGGGCAGCAGCAGAGGGTGGCCCTCGCCAGGGCCCTGGCGTCAGGCTCCAAAGTGCTCCTTCTGGACGAGCCCCTAAGGGCGCTCGATGCGAGGCTGAGGCTCGAGCTGCGCAAGGAGCTCAAATCCTTGGCCAAATCCATGGGGCTGACCTCCATCCACGTCACCCACGATCAGGACGAGGCCCTGGAGATGGCCGACAGGATAGCCGTGATCAGGGATGGGCGGTTCGTGCAGATAGGGGCCCCGCAGGAGGTCTTCGAGAATCCTGCCACGCCTTTCGTGGCCAATTTCGTGGGAAGGTCCAACATATTCGAGGGTACCTTGGTTTACGCCGGTAACGGCACCTCCAGGATATCCGCCGGAGAAGGCATAACGGTTCTGGCCAGGGATCCGGGATACGAGCCGGGGACGAAGGTGCTGGTGGCCGTGAAGATAGGCAACACCAAGATAAGCCACGTGAAAGCGGAGAAGCCTCCGGAACCAGAGGCGAAGAGGATAGAGCCGATACAGAAGATCCCCAAACCAAAGCCCGTGTTGGATTTCTCCTTCAGAGGGAGGATAGACCGTATACTGTACGAGGGGGCGACCATAACCGTGGAGATCGACGTCCCGGGCCTGGGACTGATATCGTCGAAGCTTCCCAACAGGAAATACGACGATTACGATGTAGGGGAGGAGGTGGAGGTAACATGGAGCCCCTCCAAGGCCTCGGTGTTCCCCTACCCGGAGAACGGAATCAAGGACGAGCTGAGGTTGGATTGAAATGAAGATCAAACTGGACCATGTTTCCGTCAAGTTCGGTGACCTCTACGCCGTGAAAGACATAAGCATGACGATAGACAAGGGGGAGTACGTGACCATCCTGGGTCCGTCCGGTTGTGGCAAGACCACTCTTATAAAGATCGTCTCGGGCATACTGAGGCCCACAGAGGGCAGGGTCTTCGTGGACGGGGAGGATGTGACGGATGTACCCATCGAGGACCGCGACACCGGATACGTGTTCCAGAACATAGCCCTGTTCCCGCACATGACGATATCCGACAACGTGGGTTACGGTCCAAGGGTGAGGGACCTGGACTCGGAGGCCGTGACCGGGACCTCCAGGCAATACCTGGAGCTGGTGAATATGCTGGAACGCGCAGGCATGATGCCGAACGAGATCTCCGGGGGGGAGCAGCAGAAGGTGGCGATAGCCAGGGCCCTGGCCTCGGGATCCAAGATGCTGATGCTGGACGAACCCCTGTCCGCGCTTGATGCCAGGGTCCGGATGGAGCTCAGATATGAGATCAGGAGGCTCGTGAAGAAGCTGGGCATAACGGTCCTCCATGTGACCCACGACCAGGAGGAGGCCATGTCCGTGTCCGACAGGATGATACTCATGAGGAACGGCGGTATAGCCGAGACATCAACTCCCCTCGACATGTACAGGCGCCCCGAGACCATATTCTCCGCGTACTTCGTGGGAGAGACGAACTTCCTGGAATGTACCGTGGTGGGCAAGACCAAGACCGGCAAGACCACCGTGCGTCTGAGGAACGACACGATAGTGAGGGTCGCAAAATCCAAATTCAACGTGGGGGACCCCGTCGTGATATCGGTGCGCCCCGAGCACGTCTACACCGCCAGCGACGGCCTGCCGGCGACGGTCAGGAACGTGGTTTTCATGGGCACGTATTGGAGGATACGCACCCTGTCGGCCACTGATGATTACATAGAGTATAATATTCCGGCGGACGATGACATCCCCGAGTTGGGAGACGAGGTCTTCCTCGTTTTCAACAAGAAAGCGACATTGGTGTTCGCAAGGCCTTCGGAGGGTCTAGAGGAGGCGATTAGGCTTGAGTGATATGAAGAACATGTTGGATTGGTTCTCCAGGAGGAAGGGGGACCTAGTGCAGAGCGGCACCAGGGGGCACGCCCTCGTTATTTCGGACGTGGTGACCGAGGTGGATAAGGCGATCTCGGCCATGGCCAACGGGAACAGGGCCGAGGCATCCAAATGCGTTGAACGTCTGATCGTCAGCGAAAGGGAGGCCGACCGCATAGAGGACCGCCTCTGCGCCGAGATGTCCACCGGGGAGCTCCCTCCCCAGGAGCGGGAGGACCTGCTGCACTTCGTCAAGAAGTCCGATACGATAGCGGATTGGGCGAAGGAGGCGGGGCTCTACGTGCAGATGATATGCGACATCGATGCCGAAGTACCTCGGGAGGTCTGGGAGAACATAAACAAGGCCACGGCGGAACTGGTGGTGCAGGTCAAGATGCTACTGAAGGCCATAGAGTCCATGGGCGGGGAACGCAACGAGACCCTCAGGCTGGTGGATGCGATAAAGGACCAGGAGAGGATCATAGACGGCCTCTACTTCAAAGTGCTCAAATGCATCCTGACTTCCGACATGGACACCAAGGGCATAGTCCTGACGCGCAGCATAATAGAGGCCCTGGAGATGGCCGCCGACACCTGCAAGCAGTGTGCGGATACTATATCGATCCTCATCGTATCAAGGAGGTCGTGAGGTGACACGGCTTTTCGGCACCAACGGGGTGCGCGGAGTCATAAACAAAGACATGACCTCCCAGCTGGCGCTTCAGATGGGCAAGGCCATAGGCACTCACATGGGAGGCGCAGTGGCTATAGCCACCGACACCCGGACGTCCGCCGAGATGGTGAAAACAGCAGTGATGTCCGGGATGATGGCTGTGGGATGCGACGTGCTGGACCTGGGCGTCCTGCCGACCCCCGCCATACAGTACTTCGTCAAGACACATGAGGGCATAATGGGCGGCGTGATGATAACCGCATCCCACAATCCTCCCGAATACAACGGCATAAAGTGCATAGCCGCGGACGGCACCGAGGCCAGCCGGCGGGACGAGGAGAGGATAGAGGAGTTCTTCTTCTCGGAAATCCCCAACAGGCCCTGGAATCAGACGGGGGGGATGGAGAGGGTCTACTCCGCAGGCGACGTGTACATCGATGCAGTGATAGGATGCGTCGATTCCGAGGCCATACGCAACGCCAGGCTCCGTGTATGCCTCGATTGCGCAAACGGAGCCTCCTATGAGACCTCCCCGCTTCTCATGAAGAAGCTGGGGGTGGGGGTGACCACCCTCAACGCCAACGCGCAGGGGGAGTTCCCGGGACATCTCAGCGAGCCAACGGAGGAGAATCTCAAGAACCTCATGTCCCTGACCAAGGCCACCAAATCCAATCTTGGCATAGCGCATGACGGGGACGCGGACCGTTGCGTCTTCGTCACCTCGCAGGGAAGGTACGTGAGCGGGGACAAGAGCCTCGCCCTCATAGCCAAGTTCGAGCTCTCCAAGAAGAAGGGGAAGGTGGTCACTCCGGTGAGCTCCTCCTCGCTGGTGGAGGATGTGGTGAACGAGGCCGGAGGAATAATAAAGTACACGGCGGTCGGATCGCCGATTGTCGCCAGGAAGATGATGGAGTACGAAGCAGGGTTCGGCGGCGAGGAGAACGGCGGGCTGATCTTCGCAGAACATCAGTACTGCCGCGACGGGGCTCTGGCAGCCGCCAAGATGCTTGAGTGCGTCGCCAAGAACGGCCCCCTGCACACGCAGCTGTCCTCTTTCCCGGTTTACTATACGGACAAGAGGAAGATATACTGCCCCAACGAGCACAAGCAGCCCCTCATGGACCATATAAAGACGAAATACAGCCCGGATTACAGGACGGACATAACGGACGGGCTCAAAGTCCTCTTCGACAACGGATGGGTGCTGGCACGGCCTTCCGGCACGGAGACCATATTCAGGATATTCTCCGAATCCAAGGATGAGGAGCAGGCGAAGGCCCGGGCCGCGGAGTTCGAGGATACGGCCAGGGGGTTCCTGTTGAAGGCGGGCGTCCCCGCCGAGGAGATCGCCCCGGTGGTCAAGAAACGCCGCGCGCCTGTGAAGAAATGATCATCTGGCGAGGTTCTTGCCGTGTACGGCAATGACCTCGTTGATGTATCTGGCAGCAAGGTTGGCTGTTATGCCTGAAGGGTCCGCGGGAGGGCACACCTCGACCACATCGAAACCCGCAAGGCGCTTTCCCGCCATGTTTATGATCTTCTTCACGTCGATGGGCATCAGACCGAAAGGCTCCTGGGTCCCCGTGCCCGGTGCGAAGGCGGGATCTATGCCGTCTATATCGAGAGTGAGGTATATCCGCTCGTTATGGACATGTTCCAGGGCCTGTCCGAACGCCCACTCCACGCCCTTCTCCATCATCGTGTAGGAATCTATGTAGGGGATAACATCGTCCCTGTCCAGCTCCTCCTCGGATATGGATCTCACGCCGAGGACGAAGACGTTCTCCATTCCAAGGTGCTCGGCGGCCCTTCTGGTTATGCAGGCGTGGCTGTTGGGGCTACCCATGTACTCGTCCCTGGAGTCCAGATGGGCGTCGATGGAAATCAGTGAGATGTCATCCTTGTCGAAGTTCCTTATTATGGGTATGTTGACTGAATGCTCCCCGCCTATGGCTATAGTGAACTTCCCGTCCCTTATGGCAGGGCCCAGGGCGAAGTTCACGTCGTCGAACATGTCCTCTGGCAGGAAATACTCGTCGCAGTTGCCATAATCGTGTACACGGGGTCTTGTCTGTCCGACACCATGCTCGAAATGAGTCTCTTCGAAGTTGTACGAAGCCCTTCTTATCGCGGCAGGGGCTTCTCTGGATCCAGCTCTGAAGCAGGATGTGTGATCATAGGGCACCCCGACTATGACGATGTCCGCATCGTCGTAGTCGGAGTCCGCTCCAGCGTAGGAGGTCCCGTAAGGCATCGGCCGGCCTCACATCAGTTTCTGTCTTCCCATGGCCACGAGATACATTATCTCGGCGCCGTCCTCCAGGACGCTCTCGTGATCCTCGTTGATCTTCATGGAGAACGTCTCGAAGGTCTCGAGATCCATGATCTGGACCTCATCTCCCTGCAGGGAAAGTACCTGTCCCTTCCTCTTGTCGATGACCGGAACGGGCACCTTGGTGCTTACGGGGCAGTTGAGCGATTTCTTGGAGCCCGTGAATATACTCGCGGCGTCTAGGCTGGCCTTCGCCGATCCGTGCTTGCCGGGTTTGGAAGTGCTTATCGATATGATCTTGCAGGGTTCGTCATCTATGTTGACGTATCTTCCGACCTTGAGCTCTCTGACCTCTTTCATTTCCCACATGATTACACACCTCTGAATCTCAATCCATGCGAGGCCTGCGGTCGATCTCCCTTTCAAAGGATGGCACGAACGATCCAAGCATAGTGTTGACCCGCATAGTCATACTCTACCCTATCCTCATTACACTTAAATATTTGTTGTCAGGTCCGCCCGGGGCCCGCCCCCCCGCGCCCACCCTTCCTGCCCCCCCGGCCCTGTCCCGGTTTGCGGGGCTTCTTGGGCGGATCCGGATATCTGCGTTTTATGTCCCCCACCCTTCCTGTGAACTCCTCCACAAGGATGTCCCCGCGGTACTCCCCTCCGTAGCTGTCTATCTTGGCGGCGATCAGGACCTTGCCCGCCAGGGCCCTTGCTATGTTACCGCGTTGCCAGTAGGGGGCCCTGTGGACCTCTGGGTTCTGATATATCACGCCATGCTTCGGTCCTTTCTTGCCGGACTTGAGATGTCTGAACATGGCCTTCTCCGCCCCTAGGAGCTGCACCGTCGAAGACGGAAGCGTGGCCAGTCTGTCGAGGCCGCCCGCCAGGGATATCAGTCTGGCGGAAAGCGGGCCGCCCAGCAGGGCGCACATGTTGGGGCACACCCCGGTCACTGTCTCCGAGATGTATCTTTCGGTCCGTTCCTTGTCGTCGTACACCCTGCAAAGGGTTTCAGCCAGGGACATCACCGCGGCCATATCCTCGGGCTCCATGTCCGACCCCATGGATTCTATGTCAAGTCCCAGCTCCTTGGCCGCCCCTGCTCTTTCACCGTGCTTGGCTACTAGCTCGGCGTACCTTCTGTCGCGTGCGTAGTCCCCCAGTTCCGGGAAGTGCATGCCGTACCATTCGTGAAGGCGCTCGTTGAGGAGATTGACCGTCTCGATCATATCGTCCAGGCTCCTTATGGCTTGAACAAGGTTCCTGTCCTTGGGTATCGGTTCGGAAGTTCTAAGTCTGCCCAGTCTGACCATGACCTCATGCATCATGGTGTCGCTGAATCCGAAGGAGGAGGCCTTTATGAATGAGGAGTCGAAGAAAGCAGGCTTGCCCAGCTCCGCCTGTCTTCTCTCCGATACGTTCAGTTTGGTCCTCCCCTCCGCAAGCTCCCTCTCCTCGGGCAGAATGTTCCCCCTCTGCAGCGAGGCCAGCTTGTCCGCGACGGCCTCGGGGTCATTGGGCATAAGCCTCTTGTCAACTATCCTGTTCTCCTCGCATAGGAAAACACCGAACCATTTCGTTACAAGGAACAGAGTATCACAACCTGACGAGTTTCTCAATCTCCGACCGGGGGAGGTTCCCCGTGCGGCCCACCAGCATCTGCAGCTTCGCCTGGAACTCCAGCTCTTCCATCCTGTTGTAGGCTTCTATCAGGTCCTTTCCCTGGGTCAGCGCGCCGTGTCTGCGCATCAGCATGGCGCGTGCGTCCGAATGCATCTCCACCGCCCTTATCAGCTCCTCCGATCCCGGGGTCTCGTAATCGACCATGGGGACGTCACCTAGCAGTATGACGCCCTCCGGGGTCAGGCCCGATCTTATCTTCCTGTTCATCACCGCAAGGGCGGTGCAATACAGGGGATGGCAATGCACTACGGCGTTCGTTCTCGGGTTCCTCCTGTAGAGGGCGAGATGGAATCCGTGTTCTATGGACGGCTTCCCTCCCGAGAGGACCTCTCCTTCGATATCCATTCTCACCATGTCTTCGGGTGAAAGCATGCCTTTGTTCACACCGGACGGGGTTATCAGGATCTCCTCCGGCCCCGTCCGCACGCTCATGTTCCCGCCTGCGGAGACCGTGAGGCCGCGATCGTAAAGCCTGGAGCATATGTCTGCGAGGGATCTGCGGGCGAATGTCTCGTTCATCCCTTCACCTTCCAGATCTCTCCGGGCCCCAGTATCCCCTCCTCCGTTATGAATCCCGTGACATAATCCGCGGGGGTCACGTCGAAAGCGGGATTCAGGGCCGGGGACCCCTCAGGAGCTATGCGGACCCCGTTGAGGACGGTGACTTCATCTTCCGAACGCTCCTCGATAACGATTTCTTCGCCCGTGGGGGTGCCGAAGTCGAACGTGGACACAGGTGCGGCCACGTAGAAAGGTATCCCCAGCGCGCGGGCCGCCAGGGCCTTGTCGAAGGTACCTATCTTGTTGGCGAAGTCCCCGTTGGCGGCTATCCTGTCTGCTCCCGTTATAATCAGGCCGACGCCTTTGGACATGAAATGCGCGGAGGCCCCGTCGGAGATGATGGCATGCGGTATCCCCTCCTGATTCAGCTCCCAGGCCGTCAGCTGCATCCCCTGGAGGCGGGGCCGGGTCTCCGAGACGTACACGAAAACACCCTTCCCCTGATCCCTGGCTCTCCTGATGGGTGCCAGCGCGGTGCCCACGTCGACGGTGGCAAGAGCTCCCGCGTTGCAGTGGGTCATGACCTTCATGCCGTCTTCTATTAGAGAGGAACCGTGCCCGCCTATTAGCATGCATTTGTCAACGATCATCTGCGCGTACCCATCGGCGGCGGCAACCGGGTCCGATCCCGAACCGATCTCCCGGACCATATGGTCGACGGCGTAAAAAAGGTCGTTAGCCGTGGGCCGAGCGGCCTTCAACGTGCCGGCGGCCGCACCGATGTCGGCCCCGGAAAGTCCGGCAAGGCACATCCCGTACGCCGCGGCAGCCCCAATGGAGGGCGCCCCGCGGGTGGTCATGTTCCTGATCGCCTCCGCGACCTGGACGTGATTGTCGAGTCCGACGATACTGACCTCGTGGGGAAGGCGTCTCTGATCTATCATCATGACTCTGCCGTTCTCGAACCAGACGGCTCTCATGTCTCTTGCCGTTCCGTTGAAACAGATTTTCAAAATCCTTCACCTTGACGCTTCCTAACGGATTCCGTGTAATTAACCTATCCCGTTCCCGTGCGCCCTTTTATTACTGCCCCCGACCATACCCGGCCGATAGTTTGAGGGGTTTAGAGATATACTCGACGGAGAAAGGACTCATACAGGTGTCCAACGAGGTCCGTCTGCTCATACTGAAGGAGCTTTCGCAGTCGCCAATGTCTCCGAAGGACATGTGCGTCTCCACCGGAAGGGCGATGTCCACGGTGTCGTCCCATCTGAAGACGATGCTCGACGATGGACTGGTGGTCTGCGTGCCGGACCCGGACGACGGCAGGAGGCGGGTGTACAGCCTGGCGGCCCGCCCTGTGGCGGCCTCGGTCGGCAGGGACGAGGGAGCCCGTGCATCGTATCTCGGGATATTGGAGCGGCTCGCGGCCAATCCGGTCCGGGCCCCTGGTTTACTGCTGAACGCTTTGACGGTGGCCATAACGGCCGAGGGTATAAACCTGGCACCCGTCATGGAGAACCTGGGGTCCGGTCTGGCAGATTCCCTGGCGGACGAATACAGGAACGGCAGGACCGAGGACGTTCTGTCAAGCCTAAGGGATTTCTACGAATACGCGGGGATAGGGGAAGCGAGCATATTCTCGTACTCTCCGGTGTCCGTCATAACCCACACCCGGTGCGAGACGACTTTCCGCGCGGCGGAGGCCATGGGGCGGTTCACCCAGGGATTCTTCTCCAGGGCTATGGGTAACCTCACGGGTAAGGAGTTCAGGGCGGTTTCGTCGGAGGTTTTCGGGGCGGGAAACAACTACCACAGATTCACGCTGGAGCAGGTCCCCGGACGGCGGGTCCGAATCCAATATAATATCGCTTTCAGTGTAGTATAAATATTATTGGAGAATATCTGGTCTTCATGACCCCAGAGGATATGAATTATGTAGGTTTCCACATATATTCTACTTCCGAAGCGGGGGGTAAGGGGCTAGTGCAGGTGTCTGACCCTCTGCACCTGCAGATTCTGAAAGGACTCGGCAACCGCCCCATGTCCACCACAGAGATATCTGGACTCACGGGGAAGGCCCAATCCACCCTCTCCGTCCATCTGGATCAGATGGTCAACGAGAAGCTGATCTCCTCGGAATACGATCCCAACGACAGCCGCAGGAAGATATACTCTCTCCTCGCGACGCTGGTCGCATCCTCGCAGGAGCCCAGCCCTGCCGGCCTGGAACTTTCGAAGTCGGTCTTCCGGGAAATGGCGGGCGCGAGGGGCGATTACCACGAGCACATGGTCAGGGCGTTCTCAGTGGCTGTGGCGGCCTCGGGTCTCGACATAGCCCCCATGATGGAACTCATGGGGTACAGCGTCGGGGAGTACATGGCCGAAGAGATAAACAGCAACAAGATCGAGGACATAATAAGACATGTGCAGGACTTCTACGAGATCAACAACATCGGAGAGGTCTGCATCTACACCTTCCTGCCGCTGACCATAATAATAAAGGACAATGCCAAGAGCCCCGGTTTCGTCGTTCCCTCGAACTCTTATTTCTGCCAGGGTCTTTTCAGGGCGGTGCTGAGCAAGCTGATGGGTAAGAAGTACGAGGTCACGAGGAGCGAGATCTTCGGCACCGAGAACGACTATTACAAGTTCGTCATAGAGCTCGCCCCTTGATGTCGAAGGTCAGAAGCACCCCCTCGCCCAGGACCTCCGAGCCCTTCAGGACCAGTCTGAGTCCGCCTTCCGCTACCCATCCGTCGCCGTCGGCGGGCGTGGGGGCGGTGCGGCCCCCTATGATCATGCTTCCCACGAACACTGTGTAGCGGTCGACCAGGCCCGCCCTGAAGAAAGAGGCGATGGTCTCCCCTCCCCCCTCCACCAGGACACTCTCTACGCCTATGTCCTCGGCAAGGATGCCCAGCACCTCCTCCAGGTCGATATCCTCGCCCGACCTTATGGTCTCCTCGCAATCCCATTCGCGCCGGCAGTCCCTGGAGGTGACGATCACAGTGGGAGCCGTCTCATCCAGCACGCGGGCGTCGTCCGGTGTCCTGCCTTTCGGGTCCAGGACGATCCTTATGGGATTCTCGTCGTAGCCCAGCCCTTTCACCGTGAGA
Source organism: Thermoplasmatales archaeon (assembly GCA_012515075.1). Lineage (GTDB taxonomy): Archaea > Thermoplasmatota > Thermoplasmata > Methanomassiliicoccales > Methanomethylophilaceae > JAAYZC01. The sequence continues at coordinate 44,201 of JAAYZC010000003.1, read as the reverse complement.
TGCGGATCGTCGGAGATCACAGTGCCCACGCCCACCAATATGGCGTCGTACTTCTTCCTGAGGAGTCTCACGCGGTTCATATCCTCCTCAGAGGATATGCGCACCTGCCTCCTGTCGGACCCGGCTATCTTCCCGTCTGCGGACATGGCGCAGTTGACATGTATGAAAGGTCTCAATTGTAGCCCCCCGGGGACACGGAGAAATGATACCCGTCGTCCTTCCTTACCACTCCGAACCGCACATCCAGGAACGACTCCAATGTATCCATCTGGCTCAGCAAGTGCTTGCTTATCCTGGACACCACGAATCCGCTTCTGCCCTTGGCCATGGCCATATAGGGGAGCAGCTGGTCGGCAGTATGGACGTCCATGGTGGATCCCGCCCTCATCTCCTGGAGGAGGTCGTTGGCGACATCCTCCCCCGCCTGTTTGGCCGGGTGCCCCCTGGAGGTCAGCACGTTGCTTCCGAGCATGCTGTTATCGTATTTGGCCACCAGGGATATGCCTGCGCCCTTCGAGCTCCCCTCGGTGCGCTGGATCTCGATGTCTGCATCATAGTCCCGCGGGAGCTTGGCCGTGCATGAGGATATCATCTGCTCGGCCATCCAATCCGGAAGGTTCTGTATGTAGCACAGCCCCTTGACCGATCTGAACTCCCCGATATCGAAAACCTCCATGGGCTCTATGTCCCCTATGGGCTCAAGACGGACCTTCACACGTCCTCCCCCCTCCGGGTAGAACCCTCTGTTCAGTATCTCCAGGCTGGCGTTTATGCCCATCCGGCGCATCAGGGGGAACAGTATCTGCTGGTAGGAATCTATGGGCGGCGCCCACATGACGTTGGTGCCGCCGCGTATGTCCAGCTCCAAAGGCTCCTTGGTGTTCCTGGCGGCAAGGAGCACGGCCTGGAGGACCAGGCTTATGCTGCCGGCGGTCCCGATATCCATCTCGATGCGGGTCTTTTGTACGGATCCAGGTTTGAAAATCAGCTCCCTGGATCCGGGGTAGTTACCCGTGACCTCCGATCCGGTCATCTCCGCCACCGCCGAGACTGCGGTGCAATGCTGCTTGGAGAGGCCGTTGGTCGGTCGGTTCTCCCGTATCCTCATCAGTCTGGTCTCTGTGCCGGTAAGAGCAGCCAAAGCGATCGACGTGCGGACCATCTGTCCGCCACCTTCTCCTCTAGAACTGTCTATCTCCAGCATATCAAATCGCTTACCTCATCGGTAATGCCTGATATAAACTGTGTGAATAAATCTCTGGATGCGGAAGGCATCTCGGGGGTGCAGGGGGCCCTTCGGCGCTCATTCTCTGAACCAGGAGAAGGTGGCCGCGGCGATGCACATGGCCAGGCATACTGCGAAGGTCGCGTGCAGGGCGCCGAGGAACTCCCCGTAGTTCGAAGGGTCCAGGGTGTCCATGGACCCCATGAAAGCGGAAACGAACACAGTGGCGATCCCCATGGAGGCCATCATACCAGCCTGCCGGACCAGGCAAACCGTGCCTGAAGCCTCCCCTTGGTACCTGTCCGGGACCGAGGACATGATGGTCGATGTGTTCGGAGCGGAGAAGAGGGCCATGCCCAGGCCGAAGATGAGAAGGACGGACGCCGTGTAGGGCAAGGAGGACCCCGTTCCGATGGACATCATCATCGCAGAACCGACAGCGGTCAACGCCACCCCGGCCGTGGGCAGTATCCGTCTGTCCCTCATCCTGTCCGACACGGACCCCACGGAAGTGGTAAGCAGGACCTGGACCATCGGTTGCAACATCATCAGGATGCCCGCCTCGGTTGCCGTGAGTCCCCCTATGCTCTGCAGATACAATGCCATGAAGAATGTGACGGAAGAGACGGACGCATAGTACAGAAGGGCAGCCAGGGAGGAGCGTCTGAACATGACCGTGCGGAACATATCGATTTCCAGGACGGGATGCTCAGTCCTCCTGAGGATGAAGACGGTGACGGTAAGCATTACCGACCCGATCGGTATCAGAGCCGCCCCCAAGAGATCGGTCGCGTTGGCCACTCCGCACATCAGCACCAGTATCGATGTCATCCAAAGCACGGCCCCGCGGAGGTCCGAATCTTCCCCCTTCATCGGGTTAATCTCCCCGCGGAATCTCAGGAAGAAAAAAACGGAGATGACGGAGACGGGTACGGTCAGCAGGAAGAGCACCCTCCATCCCGCAAGGTCCGATACCGCCCCTCCGAGGGCCGGGCCCAATGCGAATCCCGTATACATCACCGCGGTGTAGACGCCTATGGCCCAACCGCGTCTGTTCAGAGGATACACCGTGGACAGCATGGCTATCCCCGTCACCGCCAGAACGGATGAGCCGGCTCCCATTAGAAACCTCATCGCAAGGAGGAACTCCATGGAGGGGCTGTATGCGGAAAGGACGGCGGTTGCTATGACCGCGGCGAGTCCCGCCAAGGACGCGCGCTTCATGCCGTATATGCTGGCAAGGCGTGCCGCAGGCACCATGAAGACCACCGAGGCTATCAGGAAGGCGGTGTTGACCATGGCCAGAGAGCGCGCCCCGGCATCGAAGTCGGCGGCTATATGCGGCAGTGCCAGGCTCATCATCGTACCCATCAGAGGGGTGAGAACGGACCCGGCGCAGACGGCCAGAAGCACCGCGGAGGATTCCGATCCGGTCCTGCCGGTCGCTTTCATAGGGTTCAGAACGTTTTGAAGGTAGATAACCGGCACTGCCCCGAGGCGTCTGACGGAATCGATCGGGCTCGGAGGCAAGAAGGACGGGAGGTGCGGCTGCCGGGATTCGAACCCGAGTTAGAAGCTTGGGAAGCTTCCGTCCTAACCACTAGACTACAGCCGCTTTCGGTGAATCCCAATATATTCTTACTATTTCATTATGACTGATTAGGATAACGCTCGAAGGCAAATGGTTTTTAATAATGCTTCATTATCACGGTCTGTCGGGCCCGTGGTCTAGGGGTTATGACGTTGCCCTTACAAGGCAAAGGTCGCCGGTTCAAATCCGGCCGGGCCCACCATCTTCTTGCATGAACACATATTCTTCTCCGGGTTCTGAGAAGTTTTATATATCTGCATGCTTGTATATGGATTATGCATCCATCCATATGGATGAGGGCCGAGGGAACCCGTCTGCCATTCACCGTCGAGCGGTTCTTCCTCCTTTTTGGATTCCCTCGGCCCAAACGATCCGGGTCTGTGAAGAGGATGGCCCGCTGACGGGCCCGGACCCACCTGCATGCCACGAGTTCGGCTAGGTGTGTTCGGAGGCCCCTCTGAGCTCTTCAAGCTGTAACAGTCTTTCTCGGGTCGCGGCCCCGATATCGCCGAGATCGGCGAGGCAGGCCGTCCTCACAGCGTAATCCGATGCCACCAAGGCATGTTCTCCGACATGTCCGCTGGCCACCGCATGTCCGGCAGCCCTCAACGCAGCCCTCTCAGTCTCGCTTTCGCATGCGCGGGCGATCCTGTGTATGACGAAAGCCGCCCGTCTGACATCCCCCACGGTCGCAAGGCCTTCCTGCCATCTCCCGTTCACGGCGAAACCTTCCCGGACGCATTCTATGGAATCGGGGTCCAAGCCTGCGGAGTGCAATGCGCGTCCCGCCAGAAGGATGGACCATCTTGCCAGACCCCTGCGGTCCGTCGTCTCGCAGATCCTGTGTATCTCCGTCCTCAGCGGTCCGTCGTCCGTCAGACTTATCTTGGGTCCTTTCTGCATTCAAGCCTCCGAATCCGTCGTCCGTAATGGAAGGTATGCGAACAGCAACCATCCGGCGACATCGACGGAGAATGAGCCGGCGGAGTCTTTACCCTTTGCGTCGCATGATGCGAAGGGCATGCCGAGAACCTCTCCGGACGAAGCATGCAGGCTATCCGAAGAGGATGCAATGTAGAAGATGGTGGGCTCGGCCGGATTTGAACCGGCGACCTTTGCCGTGTGAAGGCAACGTCATAACCCCTAGACCACGGGCCCTTGCTCCGGATTAAGCCTTTTTTGTATATAATCGTTGACGCTGTCGGGCTAAAAAGGTTAAGATAACACCCTGTGATACATCGTCCATGTTTGACAGGACCGCATCGGGACAGAAGCCTTCGGAAGATGATAAGAAGTTCGAGGGGGCGCTGCTCTCGGTTCTCCAGCAGGAGAAGAGGGATTACCCCACCGTGATGGGAGGTTTCAACGTGGCCTCCGGCAACGAGTTCCCTGTCTGGAGCCCGATCGACAAGAGCATAAGGTTCGGCATGTTCCAGGAGCCAGAGGCCGGCATCGCCCGCGAGTGCGTGTCCGCCGCATCCAGAGCTTTCGGGGGATGGGCCTCCATGGGGTCAGGCGAGAGGGCCTCGATATTCGCTAAGGCCCTGGAGAATGTCAAGTCGCTGAGGTACAGGCTCGCCGCCACCGTCGTGGTCAGTTCGGGGATGACGAGGGAGGAGGCCCTGTCCGAGGTGGACAGGCTGACGGAGATACTGGAATCTGAGACGTCCAGGGCCTCATCCGCCGCGCCGCCCGGGAAACCGAAGGGCGTGTGGGCGGTGATATCCACCCACAACTCTCCTCTCGCGTCTCCTGTGGGGTTCGCCGCCGCCGCCATGCTGGCCGGGAACACCGTCGTGGTGATGCCCTCCGTGTTCTGCCCCGTGCCGGTCTATTCCCTGTACCGTGTATTCGAGGAGGCGGGACTGCCCCCCGGAGTAATGAACGTGCTGGTGGACAGAAGGCGGGGGACCATGCAGGAACTGGCGAACGACGACAGGCTCGCGGGGGTCGTGGCATCCGGATCCGGGAGTCAGATGGATGATCTGATGTTCCTGCAGGTCGACGACGAGCTGATGTTCGTGAACGAACCGAAAGGAATGAACCCGATTATGCTGTACAAGGCACCGAACGCCCGCGAGGCGGCCAGGGAGATACTGGAATCGGCGTTCATTTACAGCGGCCAGCGCCTCCACTCCTGTTCCAAGGTGGTTGTCACCGCGGAGGAGCAGAAGGAACTCCTGGACGCGTTGCTGGAGTCGGCCAAGGGCATGGTGATAGATGACCCCTCTGAGAAGGGGGCCTTCGCCGGACCGCTCATATCTGAAAGCGCGATGGAGAAATTCCTCAAAACGGTCGAGAGCCGTCGCGACAAGGTAGTGTTCGGTGGCACCAGGGTCAGGAAGGAGACAACGGCCGAAGGTTTCTACGTGATCCCCGCTATAATGATGGGCCTCAACGAGGAGGATGACCTGAACTACATGGATACGGGCCTTCCCATATTGGTCATACAGCTCGCGAAGGACCTGGATGACGCGATAGAGAAGATGTTCCAGACGGAGTGCGGACTTTCCGCGGGCATATTCAGCAGGGACCCTGCGGCCATAGAGCTCTTCAAGGCATCGGTCCCGGCCGTCAGGCATTCCGTCAACGAGGGGACGGCAGGGATGAGGCCCGCCCAGGAGGCCAGGATGGAGAGCTTCCTGGTATGATCAGATCCCTCTGACCTTCACGCGCCTTACGTAGGGTCTGGCGGCCTCGGCCATGCCGAGCACCTTCGATTCAGGGTAGGGATCCAGAACCTCCAGCTTGTCGTCCAGGGTGACGTCGGGGCGGAACTGGTGCAGGCAGTAGCACTTGGCGCCTCTTATCTCCCGGCAGATCTCCTCTATGTCCCGCTCCTTGACGAGTATGGGTGCCACAGTGGTCCTGAACTCGTAGTCCACTCCCGACTCCATGATGATCCTTATGCTCCTTCTGAGAGCTTCCACGTCCGCCGGGACCCCGGCCACGGAGGAGTAGCGGTCTGCGTTCAAGGGCGCTTTGATGTCCATGGCGACCATGTCCACCAGTCCTGCGCCTATGAGGTCGTCGAGTACCTCGGGGCGGCTGCCGTTCGTGTCCAGCTTTATGGACAGCCCTTTGCCCCTTATCCTCTTGATCAGATCCAGCAGACCCGGGTCAAGTGTGGGCTCTCCGCCCGATATCACCGCTCCGTCGAGGAAATCCGAATGCTCGCCTATGTAGCCCAGCACGGCTTCCTGATCGAGACCCTGCACCGCTTCGGGATGCAGGACCAGGTCCCGGTTGTGACAGTACGGGCATCTGAAGTTGCATCCCGCGAGATAAACCGTGCAGGCTACCTTGCCGTCCCAGTCCAAAAGTGTCGTCCTCAGGAATCCCGCTATCTTCATGGCCATCCGAATCGTGTCTCGGAATAAAAGATTGGGTGTTAATCGGTTTGGTCCGGCCAAAAGGCCGGCGAGTCGAGGAGATGCCGGAGGCAGCTCACTTCTTCTCTTTATTGAAGCAGAGGAACCAGTCGAGACAGTACTTGCTCTCGTCCTTGGACTCCATCCTCTCCTTGGCGGTGCCGCAGGATCCGGCCGTGGGTATTATGGTGTCGTCCCCGGGTTGCCAGTTGGCAGGTGTGGCCACTCCGTCCCTGTCCGCCTTCTGGAGGGCTATGACGACCCTCTTCATCTCGTCGAAGTTCCTTCCGGTGGACATGGGGTAATACATTATGCACCTTATGATGCCCTTGGGGTCGATGAAGTACACGCATCTGACGGCCTGGGTGTTCGAGGCGCCAGGCTGGAGCATCCCGTAGAGTCTGGCGATGTCCATCTTTATATCCTCGATGAGCGGGAATTTTACCTCCACGTTCTTCATTCCGTTCCACTCGATGTCCTGGATCTTCCTGAGCCATGCGATGTGGGCGTAGAGGGAGTCGATGGAGAGCCCCACCAGCTCGCAGTTGAGCTCCTCGAGCTCCTTGGACCTGTGGGCGAAAGTCATGAATTCCGTGGTGCACACCGGGGTGAAGTCCGCGGGGTGGGAGAAGAGTATCACCCACTTTCCCTTGTAGTCACTGGGGAAGCTTATGGTGCCCTGGGTGGTAACCGCTTCGAACTCCGGGGCTTTGTCGCCTATGAGAGGCAGCTTGTTGTACTGCTGTTCTTCGCACATTTTTTAAATCTCCTGTCCTGTGAGGACCAGGTTTACAGTATCGCTGTGGCGGATATTAAAGTCTAACGCCGTTAAATAGATTCTAGGTCAAGGTGCCGAACATAGTAATATTAACGCACCGTGGGATTTGATGTGCATGTCAGGATTCACTGTCAGATTCCATCCGGACGGAAAGACGACGGAGGTCGAAGAGGGGACGCTCATCTCCGAAGCGGCCAAGCAGGCGGGGGTGCCCATCAGGCTCCCGTGCGGGGGGAGGGGCAGATGCGGGAAATGCGGCGTGCGCATAGCGCCGGAGAGCGATGTTCCCTTCGACGGATGCGGGATGGATCGGGTGCTGGCATGCCAGACGCCCGTTTCGTACGATGCCGTAATCCAGGTAATAAGGAAGGAGAGCGATTCCACCATCGCCGCATCGGACCGCAGGAGGGTGGACGCCGAGGACCTCACGCCTCTGTCCGGGGGGCTGGGTCTCGCGGTGGACATAGGCACCACGACCGTGGGCGTGAGCGTGTTGGATCTCGATAAGGGAGTGGAGCTTTACACGGCCGTCGGGGAGAACATGCAGAGGATCCGCGGCGAGGACGTGCTCTCCAGGATACAGTACTCCGAGGACAACGGGACCGGGGAGCTCAGGGATCTGCTGTTAGGCACCATCAACGGCCTTCTGGAATGGTTCGAGGCCCCGGCGGAGATCGATTCGGTCTGCATCTCAGGGAACACCGTGATGACATATCTCTTCCTGGGCAGGGACCCGGCCCCTCTGAGGCTTCCCCCCTATGTGCCCGAGTTCAGGGAGTCCGAGATAAAGGGCTCCGAGAGCGGAATCCGTGGCGTATCAGCGGACGCAAGGGTCGTATGCATGCCCTGCTCAGCCTCCTATGTCGGCGGTGACATAGCCTCCGACATAGTCTTCTCCGGGATGGACCGCTCGGAAGACCTCTGCCTGCTCATGGACGTGGGCACCAACGGGGAGGTGGCCCTTGGAAACGCGGAGATGATGCTGGTGTGCTCGTCGTCGGCGGGCCCGGCGTTCGAAGGAGGAAACATAGCCTCCGGGATGATGGCAAACCCGGGGGCCATAGACAGTGTCAGGATAGAGGACGGCAGGATAACGTACACCGTGATCGGGGGTTCGAAGCCAGAGGGCATATGCGGATCGGGAATAGTGGATCTGGTGGCCCAGCTCTTCCTGGCGGGGATGATAGACAAGAAGGGCAACATGACAGGGGAAGCGCCATACACCGAAGAGGACGGGGAAAGGCTTCTGACGGTGGCAGACGGGATAAACATATCAGAATCCGAGATAAAGCACATAATCATGACCAAGGCTGCCATATACTCGGCGGCCAGGTCCATGGCGAAAGGTCTGGGGACGGAGTTCTCAGACCTCGACAGGATATACATTGCCGGCGGGTTCGGCAAGTTCATAGACACTGACTCCGCCATCGCCATCGGTCTCTTCCCAGATGTGGACAGGGACCGGTACCAGTACCTCGGGAACGCGTCCCTGGGCGGAGCCAGGCAGTACCTGGTTTCCGAGGGTTTCCGCACAAGGACGACCGAGGCATTCCGGCGGATGACATACAGGGATCTGGGTTCCGATCCCGTGTTCTTCGACGAATACTCGTCGGCCCAGTTCCTGCCGCACACCGATTCGCAGCAATTCCCCTCCTTGTTCGGACCGGGCAAGAGGGTTTAATAGGGACTCGGCGTTGCTTGTATCATGGAATGGAGGTTCGCAACCACACTGATAGGCTCGCTCCCCTACGCCGATCCGGTCAAGGCCGTGGACAGGATACTGGATGGAGGCATTACATTCCCTTCCTGGCCACAGCTGCCGGCCAGAGGATACAGGGAGAGCATGTACGTCCAGACGGGGCTGCGCCTTCCGGGTGTGGTGTTCAGCGAGGAGGAGCAGAAGATCACGGTGGACCTCGGAGGATACGATCCCACGGATGCGTACACCGCGATACTCTCGGACGACGTCGACCATTTCGAGAACCCGAGGGAATGCAACGCGGGCCTCTATGAGCTCATGGACAGGGACCTCTCCGGATTCCCTGCGGTCAAGGGGCAGGTTACCGGCCCCGTCAGCGAAGGGCTCCAGGTCCAGGACCTGACCGGACGTTCGGTGATATACGACGAATCCTACTGCGAGATTGTCAGGAAGACCGTCAACATGACTGCCAGATGGCAGGCCCGTGAACTCTCCGAGAGGAACCCCAACGTGATACTGTTCTTCGACGAACCTTCCCTGACCCTTCTGGGGTCCCCGTTCGCATCGGTATCCCCCGAAGACGCCGTCAGATGGATGAACGAGTCCATGGAGGGCATCGGATGCCACAGGGCCGTGCACTGCTGCGGCAATACGGATTGGGGGATGGTTCTGAGCACGGATCTGGACATCCTCAGTTTCGACGCTTACGGTTACGGCCGCACCCTGGCGCTCTTCCCCTCGGAACTATCGTCCTTCCTGGACAGGGGAGGGGTGGTATCATGGGGCATAGTGCCGAACAGCGACGGGACGGATGTCTCGGCGGAAGCTCTGGCGGACATGCTCGAGTCCCAAATAGGCCTTCTGGAGGCCAAAGGGATCGACGGCGATAAGGTCGCCGAGCAATCCATGATCACCCCGCAGTGCGGACTGGGGGGCGCGGAGGAGTCCACGGCGGACAGGGTTATAGCCCTCACCGGACAGGTGTCCGAGCTGATGAGGTCGAGGTACGGGTTCGACTGATCGGCCGGAGTGCGCGCACCCTGCCGCCGTCGCATCATCCGGACATGAATTCCCTGAGGTGCTTGGGGATGTTCTTGGACTCATTGGTGCCCACAACGGCCCTCCTGCCGATGATCTCCTCGAGCTTCCCCGACATGCGGGCGACCAGTCCGGGCACTATGACGGCGGAATCGCTCTTATCCAGTATCCCTGATTCCCGGAAGGCCTCGGCCACGTGCTCAGGATCGAACTTTCCTGCGGCGTATGCGGTGAGTACCGACAGGCCCTCGGTGTTAACAACCTGGAGCCAGACCGGTATCTTGGATTTCTCTATGTCCGCTCTCACGGTGAAGTATGTGAGGGAGAAGTTCGTTGTGAACATTATCGGGGAATGGGAGTCGGGTGAGCCTATCGGATACACCCCCTGCTTGACCTGTATCGGGACCTGGGGGTCCGTGTAGATGTTGTTCCTCAGGGTGAACAGGGGCAGAGCCTCGTAAGGCTTAAGATCGTCGAATATGACAAGGCTGCCATACTTCATGGTTGATACGGACGCCAGGGCCACAGCGTATTCGCCGGAGCCCACGCGGTTCATCAGAGGGTACCCGAGAGCCCGGAACTTCTTCCTGACCGCCGCGCGCCTCGCCGCCGTCTGCCTCTCAAGGCACTGCTTGAGGGTCACCGCCCCCGTGTCCAGAACCATGTCCTCGATTCCGGCGGCCTTCGCCCGGGCGGCCATGGATGCAGTCTCCTCCAGCGTTCCGCCTCTGAGAGCCAGGGGGCATCCGTGCTCTTTGGCCAGTTCCATCATGCGGTCCATGTTGCCGGGGTACGCCCCGCATATCAGCGGACGGCGTCCCTTAACGGCGTCCAGCGCGGCAGACATCGCCGAAGGGCTCTCCGACTCCAGGATGAGGGGGGAATCCCAGGATCCCGCGGCCATCGAGGCGGCCGCGGAGAACCTCTCCGCATCCCCCGAATCGTTGCGGACCGATATGCAGTCCAACCTGAACACTGTCCCGACGCGCTCGAACCTCAGCGAGGCGGCGTATCCCACCCTGGAAACGATCTCCTCGTCGCTCAGTCCGTCGGACACGGTCACCGCGTACACGGTCGGGTTCACGAAACGGCGTTCGTGACGATAGAGCACCGTTTCACCCCCCATCACCGCAGCCCTGTCACCCGTACCTATTCTCACGGTGCGCATGGGCGGGGCCGACGACTCGTTCAGTGTTTTCCTCGATTCCTCGCTGATGTGGGGGCAGTCCTCCAGCGAGGCCTTTCCATTGGCAAGCTGCATGGCGAAGGCCAGGCATGTGGGGTGCCCGCAGTCCTTGCAGTTGGTCTTGGGCAGGAGCTTGAAGAATTCCATCGCGGTCGCCATCAGTCCGCCTCCGTGAGTTCCGCCGCATAGACCTTCACCATGTCCGCAGCAGCCGGTCCGCGCATGACCAGGATATCCGCGCCGGACATCATTGCGGCCAATGCGCTCATCACCTCCCACCAGGTGGCCCTGTGCACAGGGTCCCCGAGGGCGGGGTCGTCTTGGCTCGTCGCGTCCCCCACGTCCCAGGCGGAGGTCGTATCGCACAGCATCGGTTGTTGCAGCATGCCGTCGCCGGAAAGCGCGGCCAGTCTTATCCTCTCGTTGACGGAGTACGAATAGTCGAGCCCCATGCCCAGCGGAGCCATGAGCGGGTCCATGATGATGCTGTCTCCGTCTATCCCGAAATCGGACAGGAGAATGTTCATCTGCTTGGCGAGATTTATATCCAGGTTGGAGAAACCGAGGACCACGTGCCCGTTCGCCATGGCGGCGGCGGAGACGGTCTTGTAATCCTCCTCCTCGGCCTTGGCCAGTATGAGCCGGCTGTCCTTCACGGCCCCGCTGACGGCGGCCATGGTCCTGCCGTCGACGGCACGGTCGCCGCATCCGCATACGATCACTGGCAGCCCGGTCCTGTCTGCGATCCTCCTCACGGTCTCGGCCGCATCCTCGGGTGATGCGCCCCGGCGGGCCGGGTCGGTGCTCAGCAGACGCACGCATACGGCATCCATGCCCAGCTCCTTCCACATCACCGCCCATTCCACGGGGTCGTTCTGACGGCCGTCGAACATGCGGGCGGCCATCTCAGGATACCCCTCCAGGTCGTCCACGACCTCTCCTGCTATCATGGGCCTCCTCTTCGAAGGGTTCTCGAAGGAAAGGAAGGGCATGCCCTTCGCGCCCCCCGCGACATAGTCCCCTTTGCCCAGGACAATCTCTGCGATCTCACCCTTGTACTTCTCTGCGACCTGCGGAATATCGTTCATTTTATCACTCTCACAGAAGGGGATCCATGTGCAGGGCAGGATGGTCCACCTTCTCCATCCATGCCGCCAGCCCTTCCGCATCCTCCGTCACAGTCTCGTCGGCGATCCTGCACAGGAGGTCCGGCATGCCAAGCTCCTCACATCTCCTTCTCAGTTCCGGCCCTATCAGGGCCTTCAGACGTGAGGTCATCCAGGCGACCCTCGGCAGGCCGCCTTCGGCGGAGATGAACCTTTCGCTTGCAATATAACTCTTGCCTATGCCCATGAAGCCCGGCGTCTGAATGCCGCTGCCCGCATGGGCCGCCAGACCGGGGAAGTCCACGCCGGCGGGGGTCATCCCCCTGTAGTCCCGGTCCGCTATGATGAACGCCCGGGCATCCGCGGTCACGGCCACCACGGCTTCCATGCATCCGCACGAGGTCATCGGCGCATCCATTATGCTGTACATGCATACACGGGGCACGGCCCCGGCGGTGGCGGAGCGCACAGCCTCGTTCACTCCGGTCCATTCTCCTCTTACCGGGTCCTTCTCGATGCCTTTGGCGACGGGACGATAGGGTCCGCAGGGGGAAATCTCTTTTCCCGCCTTCGCGTCCAGCCAGCTCACGGATCCGCACAGACCCGGCCTCTCGGGGGATATTATGCAAAGATGGTCCGGGGTGCGGGAACGGCACATCGAGCACGAGTAGAAATCATCCACCGAAGGGTCCTTCAGACCCTCCGTGCGCAAGTCCCTCCGGCGATACGCTGCCAAAGCCCCGGGGTGGCGCGCCCCGACCTCCAAAGGGTCCGTGACCACGGTGCACTGGACGCGGGTGACGGTCCTTCCGAACTCCCGCTTAACCATGCTCACAACGATCCTCCCGAGGTCCTTCAGGACGAATCCCGCGGCATGGGCTCCTCCGCTGACCCTGATCTCCACGGAGTCACGCTGTCCGGAATGCCACACCCCCTCTGCGAAATTGATCCAGCGATGGATACGGCGCTCCATCACGGACTCCAGGTCCGCATGCATCTCCCTGCCGTACACCTCCACGACCAGAGCGAGCGGGACACGGTCCCCCTCCCCGAAAGAGCCGATGTCCCTACCTATGAGGTGCACCCTGCCGTCCTCCACCGCATCGCCGTCGGCCGATGTCAGGAGTTCGAAGCACATCGCCCCATCCCCTCCGGCCACCAGGCGTACGTGCTCCCCCTTCACCAGCTCCCCTTCGAACTCCGGACCGTATCTGACCGGAATGTCGGGGAAGGCGTCCAAGGCCTCGATGCCACGCTCCTCGATGGCCCGGATGACCATCCTGCGTCCGTCTTCGCAGCATGACACGCCTTCCGGGGCGCCCGGGATGTCGCGGTCCGTCACCACCGAAGCTCCGTGGAGCAGCGCGGCGGAGAAGAACGCCGCATCGAGCCTGCTGAAGGCGCCCGTCCCTATCACGGCGACCCTGAACCTCTTGTCCAGGTATGAGCTGAGCCCCTTCCGGTCGCCGGGCCTCACCCCGCCCATGGACAGGGCGACCCTGACCGCGAAGCTGAGAGAACGGAAGGCCCCAGCAGCCTCTCCCAAGAAGTGTTTCCGGTCGCAAGCGGGGGCACCCGCCCCGGAATCCCAGCAGACCATTGCCAACATGCCCCTGGAAAGGCATTCGGCGGCCATACCCTCGGCGGTCTCCCGGTGTCCGCTGTCAGCCAGAAGGACTGCCGCTCCGGGTATGGTGCCGTCCACCACTGAAAGCCCGTGCACGGCGACCTCGCTGTCGGGTATGAATCCGATGCAGGCCCCGCTCCCCGATATGCAGGCGGCGGCCTCCGCGATCTCCGCGGCCAGGAGGGAGTTCTCGCCGATGGTCCGGAGGCAATCTGGGGATGAGGGCTCAGGTATCGCCATGGTCTGCAGGAACGTCTCCGCTTCCCCGAGGGCGAGCGTCCGCACCCCCTTCCATCCGTAAAGGCACGGCAGGCCGTACTCGGTGCCGGGGAGGGAGAGGAGGGCGCCGTCGCCGTGTTCGGATATCGCCCGGGCAACGGCCTCGGCGGCCAGATCCGCAAGGAGCATGGCCCCCTCGGAGGCTGCGGAGAGGAAGCTCTCCCCCTCGGTCGGGGACACGAGGGCGGCAAGCGTCCCAGCGTCCTTCGCCCCGAATCTCCCCGTCGAATCCTGCCAGCGCATCCCGCCCCTCATTCAAGTTCGCTGCATTCGGTGAGTTCGAATATTCCGTTGAATCCGCTCATCTCTTCCGGCAGGCTGTCCCCGAGCCCCCTGACGGTCAGGTCCGTGCCCCCGATGTCGGCCACAAGCTCCAGTGACATGGTCTGATAGGCTATCTTCACCTTGCTGAATATGGAGATCAGGTTTAGCCCCTTGGAGGCCAGAAGCTCCAGGGCCTGAGTGATCGCGCCGGGGCAGTCGGGTATGTCCAGACCAAGCCTCACGAGTCTGGTGCCCGGTCTGAAGAATGTGATGGACAGTATCCAGGATTCGGAGTCCATGGTTATCAGGACGTTGCTGTCCCCGACCCCCGAAAGCACGTCACCGTACTCCCTGGACGTGTCGAAGGCGCCGTCCTTGAGGGTCTGGGGGGCACCCTTCCTGACCTCTATCTTGTCCTGGGCCTGGGCGGTCTCGGTGCGGAACACACGTCCGATGTCCGTGGCCTTGACGCTTATGTGGTCGATCTTGTCCACCGAGGGGTCCCTGGCGGCCTTGAGCTCCGCGAGCCTCTCCTTGATTATGTCGCCCTCTCCGGTGAAGTTGAGGTCAGCCAGGATCTTCCACACGATTATGGTGTCCGATATGCCGTTCAGGGATATCGAGTTGAGGATGTTGATCCCCCTGTCGGCCAGGAAGCGGGCGGCCTGAGCGCTGGCCCCGGGCACGTCCTGCAGGTACATGGTGACCTTGGTCAGGGTGCGGTAGTTCTCCTGGGGGAACATCGACAGTATGAGCTCGTACATCTTCGGACCCTTCATGGGGTACTTGAAGAGCGTGCTGTACACGCACCCGCCTTCTATGAGCCCCATAGTGTCCGAGACCCATTTGTCCACCTTAATGCTGGACCCTTCGACCTTAGCGAACTCCCATATCTTCATGGCATTCCCTCTTCCTCGGTGTCAATCCTCTTTGCTCATATATCTTTTAGGTCGCGGTTCTTAACGGAGTCGAGTGGGCAGGTCCATCCGGGGTCTTCGCCGTCGAGTCCGTCCTCCAGATATCTCCTCATGTTGCGGATGCTTCCGGCATCCTCTTCGGACAGCGCCTTTTCCCTGATGGTCCGGGCCGTGCCCGCGTATTCGGTGTAGCCGGTCATGCGCATGGCGGCGTCGATGAGATCGGCAGCCTCCAGAAGCATCCCGGAGGCCCTGTCCAGCATACACATGCGATCCTCTCTGTCCATGGTATCACGTCCGGCCCCTCTTGCTGAAGGCGTACCTTCCCGGAATCCTCTTCCTGGAACCCACGGAGTACGGGCACATCGTGCATTTCCTTCTAACCTCGGTGATGCTGCCGTCGAGAGTGCGGTTGGTCACAGGGCTCATGGGGTTCTGACAGACGGGGCACCTCTCGGGAAGCTCGGGGTCGTCGGTCTCGTGGTAATCTATCCTCAGAGAGACCATCTTCCTGTTGAGGGCGATCCTCCTCATGCGCTCGCCGCTAATGCGGTGGTCCCCTCCCTGTCTGTTCAGTTCTCTTCTGACGAGTTCCAGCATCTCGTTCTGGGACCCTATCTGGGGGTTCTTGTGCATGACTATCAGTATAGCATCCGCGACGGTGTCCTCGTCAGGCACGCTGTACGACATGGTTGGACGTAAGACGTACCCGTTATTATAGTGTTCTCGGGAGAGAATAGATTAAAGAATGGTCCGTTGATGGGGGGACGGGCCGAGCGGGGGTAGCCGAGTTGGCCAAAGGCGCAGGACTTAAGATTCTGTTCTTAGTGATTCAGGGGTTCGAATCCCTTCCCCCGCACCATACCTCCCCCGTAGGCGCGCCTCTCCGGTCTTGAGATCTCCGGGATGCCGCAATATCGAAGGTCTCCTTCGGGGATCATCGTGCCCGCGTCGGGAAGACGTCCGGGATACGACCCTCCCAGTAGACCGTTACCAGGTCCGCGCGGTAATCCTCCTCTATCACCCCTCCTTCGGAAAGGGACTCGAGGAAGCTCCTTATGCTGGCCGCCGTTTCGGGGTCGGATCCTACGGACTCCGCCTCGAGCATGTAAGCGGAGATCAGCGCCCCCGCGTCATGCTCGGAGCGGTGCCTTCTCCTCTCGTAGCGCAGCTGGGGGTCGTATCCCATGTTCCAAAGCATGTTCACCGCGAAGGATACATCATCCTTCTGATCCACCGGAACGGGCCCCATCATACCGTATACCCTGGATCTTATGTCGTCCCTCCTAAGATACTTGGTCAGGAATCCGTGGCCTCTGCAGGACGATACCATCTTGGAGAAAGAGCCGTAGGAGGATACTGCGGGGGTCATGCGGGCGATAACCACGTCGTAAACCTGCCCGTCGCCTGCTTCCGGAGGGTCCCTGAGCCAGTCGGCGACCCTGAACCTGGCGTTGGGGATCCCGTTGTCCGAGGCCAGCCTCTCCGCCCGGGAGATCATGCCGGGCGAGACGTCCACTCCTACAACCCGCCGGGAGCGGCCTGCAAGGAACACGGAGTACTGCCCCGCGCCGCAACCTATGTCCAGGCACTCCGTGCTATCGGGATCCAGACCGCATACCTCTTCGAGCAGACCGGCGAAGACGTCCGTGGCGGGGTCCGGCACGGGCGTCGTCCCGAAAGTCGACGATCTGGAATCCCACAGGGCCCCTCCGGACACGAAGGACTCGTTGCAGCTCTCTTTCCAGTTCTCCTTTATGAAATCCATGTCCAAAGCGGATGCCTCCGGAACACGTCACGCATCTGCCGGGTAATAACGGTTTCACAGGCTCCCCTCCCCCCTCCGCTGCTCGAAGGGATTAATACCTGGTAACGGGGTTACCTATACAGGTGAACCAATGAGCAATAAATTCAAAGTACAGCTTTTGGAGACGACCGTGGCCCTGATAACCGCCGCGTTCGGTCTGGTGGCGGCACTGGCATGGAACGATGCAATAAAGGCTCTCATAAAATCCGTATTCCCCGACACGGGGGGCGAGTTGATAGGGCTTTTCGTCTATGCCACGTTGGTGACCATCATCGCCGTGGTGGCGACGCTGCTCATCGCGAGGTCCCTCAGCAAGGCCAAGAAGGCTCTGGGAGAGGAAGGGGACTGAGTCCGATACATCATCAAACCCTTTTCAACCATCTTCCGTTCCTTCTCCTGTTGTTCACGTAGTTTATCAGGTCCATGCCGGTAAGCTCCACGCTGGAGGGTCCAGAGCGAACGAAGAAGATCTCGTTGCCCCCCTCCTTCAGGAACACGGGACGGTCGCACCTCCCGCATTCGACCCTCAGGACCGCCTTCTCGCCGAAGTCGACCAGGTCGAAACCTATGCAGGGCAGGAACTCGTTACCTATCTGGCTGGATATCAGGTTGGTGAAGTGCAGGTTGAGTCTGTCCCTGCTGTCGAAATCGTGTTCGTCCACACCTGTCACGGTGCCGTCGTCGGATACACCCACCAGCAGCGTCCCTCCGTCTGTGTTGAGGAATGCCACGACGGTCTTGAGGACAGCCTTCTCCATGCGTTTGTCCCTATCTCCCGTCTGAAGGTTGGTGCGCAGGGTGGACTTGAACTCAAGCCTGTCGCTCTCCCCCTCCCTCGCAAGCGTGAGGACCTCCTCCTGGTCCGTTCTCTTCATCCCTATCGTGTCGTAGTTCGACTCCAGGAACCTGTCCACGGTATGCTGGAAGAGGCCCATGTGCTTGTTCTCGTAGTAAAGGATGGAGACGAAGGCCGCACCGACGCCCACCAGCACGATCTCCGACATCATGGATTCGTACGATTCCGTTTCGAAGAGGCCGAAAGCGCGGTTCATGTAGAATTCCGTGGCTTTCCATAAGGCGAACGCGGCTAACCCGAAGCAGAAGGAGAATGCTGACACAAGCGCCGGGGTCTCATTGCGGGCCCCCGGAAGGGACTTCGTGAATATGTACACCGTCATTATGCCGCAGAGGCCCAGCGCCACTCCGACAATCAGATCCCCTGCCAGGTTCAGCAGCGTCCCTCCGCCCAGAACCTTCCCGGCAACTCCCAGGAACATGAGGGATATGAGGAAGGCTATCATTACCGGAGGTATGTGTATGACACGCTTGTCGAGGACCATGGTGGAGACGATTATAACCATCACCGGGACGGCGACAATGGTGTCGCCGACGGACCCTACGAATATGCTCACAACGAAGAGCGCGGCCGCGGCGGCGAGCATCACGAAGTAAAACGCCATCGTCCTGCCGGTCATTGCCCTGTCCCCCTTTCCGGCGGGGGCCGGTGCGGACGTCTCATCCATCACCGGGAGCATCGGGGCATTCGTATTTAGTTGTTAAGAGGGCCTCAGCCCTCACGGGGGTCCGGTGGCGGACGCCAATCACATTTAAGTACTTTAAAAAAGTGTCCTGTACGGATTGGAGTTATAAACTTGGGTATCAACTATTCTAACAGCACGCGCAGGCATTCTCCGCCCCCGCCTGCGGCAAACAAGGACGGCCAGAAACCGGTAAGGAAACCTAGGCCGAAGGTCAAAGTGACCGCTAAGAGGCAGTCGATGCTCAACACGCACAGGCTAGCCCCCTTCAAATACGACATGAACGAGATACTGGACTCTTCAGCCATGGATGAGGCCAAGGCATCCTCGTTCCTCGCCTCCGTAATCGCCAAGGCATCACGCCAGTCGACCAGGGAGGCAAAGGAGTTCGTCAGGACGTTCCTGGACAGCGGCGACCTGACCAAAGAGGAGACCGACAGGATCTCCAGGCTTTTGGATAAGTACAGCAAGTATCGCTGAGGTATTCACATGAGGTCCACGGAGGCCGCGGCAGGCAGGTTTTTCATTCTGAGGCTTATGCCCGGCGAGATCCTGCACGTGGAGATTGAGCGTTTCGCCGCCGAGCGGGGGATAAAATCCGCGCTGCTTACAGCGGTCGGCGGCGCCGACACGGGATCCGTCATAACAGTGGGCCCCAAGGTCCCCGTGGGACACGCCGTCGAACCCCTGCATCACGTTCTCGAGGCACCTCACGAGCTTACGGGGACCGGCACCCTCTTCGAGGATGAGGAGGGTGTGCCGTTAATGCATATGCACGGTTCATGCGGCCGCGAGGGCCGGTCCGTCACAGGGTGCTTCCGGTCCGGGATCGTGGTCTGGCTTGTGATGGAGGTTACCGTCACGGAGCTTGTAGGCGGTGCCGCCCGCAGACTTCCGGACGAGAACGGATTCAAAGTGCTGGACATAGAGGGCTGAGGATGGCTTCCAAAGAGGTCCTGGTGAAGACCCTCAGGAACGCGGACGGGAAGTCCTTCCAGAAGTACAGGGCCCTCGAGGGATTCTTCGACCTGGATGATTTCACCTTGTTTTTCGATGACATCCAGAACGATCCCTCAGGATACAGCAGGATGAGGGTGAGGGTCCCGCTCTCCCGTTCCGGGTTCCCGCAGGACGCTTACTCCTGCGCCCCCCGGAAGACAGCCCTGAGGGATCTGATCGCCAGGCGGTTCTGGGAGTCCACGAGGGTGCACGCCAAGTCCCCCGTGCCCGGAGCGTCCGGAGGCGAGATATCGGTCCCCCGTCCTGGGCAGGAGATCCTGGACAGGGGCACCGCGGTACTGACACCGTATTACATCGAGGTGAGGTTCAGAGCGGTGCTTCCGTCAGCCGGTAAGACCGTACCTTTCAGGGCTGCCGAGGAGATGATATTCGGGAGACTCGCATCCATAGTGCGCGAGTCCATGTTCTTCGGGGCGTACAAGCAGTCGAAGGTCTACGGCCACGTAATTACAGCCGAGAACGCCGACAGCATACGCTCGCGCCTCGGAGGCATGGGGCTGGTGTCCTTCGTGGCATGCGGTTCAATCCTCCCCCGCAGGGAGGACGGTCTCGCGCCGCTCTCCGGCGCGGTGCCATTCGACGCCCCCGCGGATACAGTCATATCGATCGATGTGCCGAACGGGGAGCCCGTAAGGGGCCTGGGGATACCGGAGGGCCTCACCATCGTATGCGGGGGGTCCGGCCACGGCAAATCCTCGTTCCTGGAAGCGATCCTCGCGGGAGTCTACGATCACATACCCGAGGACGGGAGGGAGTTCGTCATAACCCGTCCGGACGCGGTGATGATCCGCAGGGAGGAGGGACGGTCAGCATCAGGAGTGGACGTGTCCCGGTTCGTGAGAAGATGTCGCGAATGCCCCGATCCCTCGTCTTTCACCGCCGAGAGGACTTCCTCGGCGATGTCCCAGGCCGTGGCGGCCTCGGAGGCGATCGAGTCGGGTTCGGGGCTTCTGCTACTGGATGAGAACACCTCCGAACCCTCCGTAATAGCGTCCGGATCCGCAAAGTCGCTTCTGATACCGGCAGGCAGTGAACCGTTCATACCGATAATCCAGAGCATACCCTCATCCGGCGGGCCTTCCGCGATAGCCGTAACCTCCTCAACGGAGGCCATAGAGTCCGCCGACAGGGTCATCGTGATCGACGGTTTCGTCGCAGCGGGAGTGCAAGAGAGGGAGAGGGACTCCCCGCCGTCCAAGCCGTCTGTACCGGACAGGTATCCCATGGCGCACAACATCGTCTTCTCCAAAGGGCGCAAGGAGGTCCATGTATGCCCGTCGGGCACCAGGTCCCTGGAGGTGGGCACGGATTCGGTCCGGGTGCCGTCGGCAGCCTTGTTCGACACTGCGCAGACGGCCCTTCTGGCCGATGCCCTGTCGGCCTGCAGGGAGATGGCGGACGGTTCGCGGACCCTGAGGTCGTTGGTCGAAGAAGCGGTGTCAGGTGCGATCGCCAGGGCGGTTTCCTGCGAATCGGGACCGGATGCGGCCTACGCAAGACCCGAGGATCTCGCGGCCGTCCTGAACAGGACGCCCCGGTTGGTGGCCATACGCAAGCGATCCCGGCGTGAACAGCTATAAAACCACTGGATGCGATATCTTCAGGGTCGACGTCGAGTCGATGCATCAGGAGAGGTATCCTATGGACGAGAAGAAGAAACTCACGAACGAGGTCGGAGCACCGGTGTCCGACAACACCAACGCCCTGACTGCAGGACAGAGAGGACCCATGATGCTCCAGGACCTATGGTTCATGGAGAAGCTTGCCCATTTCGACCGGGAGGTCATACCGGAGAGGAGGATGCACGCGAAAGGCAGCGGCGCATTCGGGAGGTTCACCGCCACCCACGACGTATCCGCTTACACCAAGGCCAAGGTTTTCGCGAAGGGGAACGAGACGGACATATTCGTCAGGTTCTCCACGGTGGCGGGGGAGAGAGGGGCCGCGGATGCCGAGAGGGACATACGCGGTTTCGCCGTCAAGTTCTACACCGAGGAGGGTAATTGGGATCTGGTGGGCAACAACACCCCCGTTTTCTTCCTGCGCGACCCGCTCAGATTCCCCGATTTAAATCATGCGGTTAAACGCGATCCCAGGACGAATCTCCGCTCCCCCCAGAACAACTGGGACTTCTGGACGCTGCTCCCGGAGGCCTTCCACCAGGTCACCATCGTGATGTCCGACCGCGGGATACCCGCATCTTACAGGCACATGCACGGTTTCGGAAGCCACACATTCTCACTGTACAACGAGGACAACGAGCGCTTCTGGGTGAAGTTCCATATGAGGACTCAGCAGGGCATAAAGAACATGACCAACGAAGAGGCCGCCAATACAGTCTCGATTGACCGTGAGAGCCACCAGAGGGACCTCTACGAGGCCATAGAACGCGGGGACTACCCCCGCTGGACCATGTACTTCCAGATAATGACTGAGGAGCAGGCCCGCAACCACAGGGAGAACCCGTTCGACGTGACCAAGGTCTGGAGCAAGAAGGAGTACCCGCTGATAGAGGTGGGCGTCATGGAGCTAAACAGGAATCCCGACAACTACTTCGCGGATGTGGAACAGGCGGCGTTCAACCCCTCCCACGTTGTCCCGGGCATAGGACTGTCGCCGGACAAGCTCCTGCAGGGGAGGCTCTTCTCATACGGGGATGCCCAGAGGTACCGCCTGGGGGTCAACGCCGACCAGATCCCGGTAAACTCTGCGAAGTGCAGAGTACACAGCTACCACCGTGATGGAAAGATGAGGGTGGATGGAAACTACGGATCCACAAAAGGATACGAGCCCAACTGCATGGACGAGTGGAAGGAACAGGTCTCCTACCGCGAGCCTCCTCTCTCGGTCGACGGGGACATATACCATTACGACCCCAAGGACGATCCGACGGACGATTGCTTCTATCAGGCGGGGGACCTCTGGAGGCTCATACCCGAGAACGAGAAGCGGCTGTTGATATCGAACACGGCGGCGGACATAGCGCCGGTCACCCAGAATGTGAAGTACCGCCATGCGGCTCACTGCTACCTGGCGGACAGGGAGTACGGGGAGCGCATGACCGAGGCTCTTGGCCTGGACCTCCCTCGGGTGATAGAGCTGTCTAAGATGAGCCATGCAGAGCTAGAGGAAGCCACCAAATGCACCTGAGGAACAGGCTCCTGGTGGTCGCCGGGGGTATCTCTCTTGCCGTGGGGGCCGTCGGGATAGTGGTCCCGATACTCCCCACGACCCCTCTGGTCCTGCTGGCGGCGGCCTGCTTCTCCACAGGCAGCCCGCGTCTTCGCGCATGGCTGGAGATTACTCCCTATTTCGGTCATTACATCAGGAATTACAAGGACAAGGTGGGTGTCCCCCTGCGGGTGAAGGCCGTATCGCTCACCTTCCTCTGGTCTGTGCTGGCCATCTCGGCGGTAGCCCTGTCGTTTTCAGGATGGATGCCCATGCTGTTGCTGGTCGTCGGGCTTTGCGTAACCGTGCACATACTCACGATAAGGACAATGAAGGAGGAAGCCCTGACGGAATGCTCAGATCGGGAAGCGTAATGATTATCTTTCGGACCGCCCTCGGTGGAATCACCTGCGGTTGTTGCCGTAGGCGTTCTGCCAGTTGTTGAAGACTCCATCCGAATAGTCGTTCATGCGTCTGGCCTCTTCCTTGGACTGGACCACGAACCCGTTGATGGGGAACTCGGAGTCACAATGCGGGCATCTGACGTTGGGGCATCTCTGGTTGGCTTTGGGACAGGCCTTGCAGGCCACGGCCCTGGACTGGAAGAGACTGAACTCCCTGCCGCATTTCGGACAGAGGAACCTGCGGGCAGCTACCTTCAGGTCGGCGTCTATGCCCACCGCGAGCTCCTCGGGCGTGAACGACATGGGCGTGTTGTAGGACACGGGCGTGTTGTATGATACCATTTCTGTCACCTCTTTCTCATATCCCCTTGGCCGATCTTATAACAGTGTTGAGACGGGACCCGTCCGAGCATCTCTCCAGGAACGTGCCGGTTACGATGGCGTCCGCCCCGGCGAGCCTTGCCGCCTCTGCGGCTTCGGGCGTTCTGATTCCCCCTCCTACTATAAGAGGGATGCTTATCGTCTCCTTCACGGCGGCGATCATCTCGGGCGGCACCGGCACATCCGCGCCGCTGCCCGCCTCCAGATACACGAAGCTCATGCCCAGGTACTCGCAGGCCAGAGCGTAGCTGGCGGCGCCTTCCAGGTCGTCGCGCCTGATCAGGTCGGCCTTGCCCACCTCGCCCACCTTCATGCCGGGCTCCACGATTATGTACCCCATAGATATGGGCTCTGTCCCCAGGTCCCTGATCGCCAGGGCCGCATATTTTTGTGCGCCTATAACCATATTCAGGTCCTTGCTGTTGACCATGCTCATGAAGAATATGGCGTCGACATGCCGCGAAAGGGCGTTGGGTCCGCCGGGGAAGTAGATCACTGGAAGCCCGGTGGCATCCTTTATGGCCTTGGCGGTGGCATCCAGATTCTCCTGGGTAACGCCGGTGGATCCGCCGATCATCACGGCATCCGTGCCGGCTTCCTTTACCTTAACTGCTATCTCGGCGGCTTTTTCGGCAGTCTGCTTATCGGGGTCTATCAAGGCGAAATGGACAGTGCCGTTCTCGATCATGTCCAAAAGATACTGTTTTACCGTCATGAGATCGCTCCGAGTATGAACGCCGCAAGAGCGACCAGCATCGCATACTTGGCGTATTTTTGGGCCCTATGGGGGTCTTTGAAAAGAATTAAAGCCGCATATATAAAGATTGCATCGGCGATGAGGACTGTGAAGTACAGGTATCCGAACGTCCCGACGTACATCGGCCACAGGCTGAGGACGGGTCCGGATACGAAGAAGGCGGCCGCCAGGGCTCCCGCCCGGCCCTTGCCCACCCTCATGGGAAGGGTGCTCCTGCCTCTGTCCGAGTCCATGTCCTCGATATCCTTCGATATCTCCCTTCCCACGCTGACGAGGAATGCCATCGCGGCCACGATGTAGTTGCCCTCGACATTGCCGACCACAGCCCCTCCCAGGAGGAAGACCATGCCGGTAAGCAGACCTATGGTCAGATTGCCCACGAAGCCTCTCTGCTTAAGTACCAGCTCGTAAGCCAGCATCAGTGTGCAGGCCGCTATGACGATGGAGGTCGAAAGCACGTCCCAGAGCAGAAGGGACAGTGCCAACGAAAGGCCGAGCGCAGAGCAGCCGACGTACAGAGCGGTCTCCGGCTTCATGCGTCCGGAAGGTATCGGGCGTTCAGGATGGGCGGCAACGTCTATGTCCCTGTCCACGTAATCGTTGATCGAGTTGCCCCCCGCTATGAAGGCTATGACGACCAGGAAGGAGAGAAGCAGCGCCTGGACATGGTCTCCGATTCCGAGCCCGGAAGCTATAACAGCAGAGGCCAGCACTCCGGCTATGCCCATCAGGCCGTTACCCAGGCGGAACAATTGGAGGAATCTGTTCACGCACCGGTGAAGTTGCCTCTCTTAAAATACTTGTCCGTTCCGTTTGCGGAACACGTGATAGTGCCTGGAAAGCGAACCGTGGACCCTCTGAACGTACACCGACTCCAGGTCCATCCCGTTGCAGGATATCTCGTCGGGTAGCACTATCCCGGCCCTTGCCCCGTCCTTCAGGACAGCGGGTATCGCGTCCATGGCGCGTCTGTAGATGCGGCCTATGTCCTCGCCTCCGGTCCTGGTGGATCTGCCGTAGGGGGGATCCGTGGCCACGGCATCGATGTCGGAGAACCTTCCCGGTATGTCCCCTATGTCGACGACCTCCATGTCGGACAGTTCCAGGTTGTAGAATTCCATGTTCTCCTGGCAGCCGATTATCATCTCCTCGTCGAAATCCGAGGCAACGGCCTTCATACCCATCTCCGCGGCCTCGATCAGGATGCCCCCGGTACCGCAGAAAGGATCCAGAACCGTGCCTCCGCGTTTGACGCCCGTGAGGTTGATCAGGGCTCTGGCATATTTCGGATGAAGGGATATAGGGGAGAAGAAAGGCCTCTCACCTACCTTCCTGGTCTCCATGAGGTCCCTGTCCACGGCCCTCTCCTCCAAGAAGAGATGCACCCTGTCCGACATATGCATCCTCACCACTGTATCCGGTTCTTTGAGGTTCACGTCGTTACGGCGGGAGAGCGCTCCCCCCACCTTCCTTATCAGGTCCTGGGAGTCCACGTCCTTCATCATGCCCTCGAACCTCTTCGCACGTATTGCGAAGCTGCCTTCGGGCAGGATCACGGACTCGGCCGCGGACGGATCCGAGGGGTCGAAGGACCCCAGATACCTTCCGATACGGCGGGTGAGGGCGATGCGGTCCGATATGCCGTCCAGGCGGGTTCCGTCGAATGAAGCCACAAGATACCCCGGCCCGTGGGAGCAAACCTCCAGACCCCCCGTCTCCGCCTCTATGCATCTGCATGCCTCGGCAAGAGGCATGTTCTTCAGCTCCCCGGACAGTTCAAAGAAGAAGGGGTTCACACCCCCTCTAGGTTTCAGTCCTTAATACCATCTTCGGTTACCATGAAGACGGCCTCCCCCTCTGGCAGATTGGGAGAGTCTATGAGTCTCGCGATCCTCTTTCCGGCTTTGCCCTTCCGAAGGTACACGCGGAATGTTGCGGTGTGTCCCACTATGTGCCCTCCGATGGGACGTGTGGGGTCCCCGAAGAACGCGTCCGGTTTCGCGGAGACCTGATTGGTGACAGCGATGACGGCGTTGTTCAGGGTTGCAAAGTTGAGGAGGTCGTGCATGTGGCGGTTGAGTATCTGCTGCCTTTCAGCCAAGGCCCCCCTGCCGACGTACTCCGCCCTGAAATGGGAGGTCAGCGAGTCGACTATCATGAGCCGGATCTTCTTCTCCCTCGCCAGTTCGAGTGCCTTGTCCACAAGCAGCACCTGATGCTGGGAGTTGAATGCGCGGGCGACGTGTATCCTCTTCAGCGTCTCCTCCGGATCGACCCCGAGGTAGTTAGCCATCTGTATGACCCTCTCGGGTCTGAAGGTGTTCTCGGTGTCTATCATCACCACATCGGAATCCAGTCCTCCCTGCTCCTCCGGAAGCGTGGCGTTGACGGCCAGCTGGAAACAGACCTGTGTCTTGCAGCTTCCGAACTCGCCGAAGAATTCGACTATGGACTGGCTTTCGAGGCCGCCCCCCATCAGCTCGTCGAAGGCCTTCGACCCGGTGGTGAGCTTGACGACCTTCTTGCGTCTCTCCAGTATCTCGTCGCCGGTTTCGAAACCGCCAATGTCAGCGCAGAGCTTGGCACCCTCTATTATGTCCATCGCTTTCTTCTCGCCTATCTCGCATGTCTCTGCGAGGTCCTTGGGAGATGCTACGGCAATGGCCATCAGATCGTTGTATCCTGCTTCGCGGAGTTTCTCTGATATGGCTGGTCCTACTCCTGGTATGTCTTCAAGGGTTTTTACGACCATTGGTATCACCTCCACTCCCACCGCTTCGCGGATATTTAACCGGGCGCAGGGGAGTGGGCCGAAACTACCCGATGCGGAAAGAGCCCGTGTAAAACTTTATATTGGTAACCGTGTTGTAACCGCGATGGCAAAGAAGAAGAAACGGACTTCTGACGAGCCCAAGGAAGAATACGAGTTCGTCGCCACTAAGTTCGACGAGAAGGAATTCATCCTCAGGGACATATACGGCACGAAGGTGCTCCTGGTGGTCGTGCTCATGTCGGTGGTCCTGTCCGTGGTCTGCGCTCTGCTTTGGAGTGCAGACCTTTGGTACGTGGGCGTCATCCTCATGATTCTTCTCACAGCCGGCATGAAGCCCCTCCTGCTAAGGATGAAGTTCAGGGTCGACATGCTGGAGACCAAGACCATGCTGGGGAACTACGCACTGTTCCTCCTGCTGACCCTTGGTCTGTGGATACTTTTCATAAACCCGCCGTTCGTGTGAACGGCGACGGCAGCGGCCCCGGTCTCAGATCACCCAGCTGTGCCGGGGATCCAGAAGCTCGGTCAGCAGGCGACGGTCGGTCATGCACAGGGTCTCGCCGTGATTCCTTATGGACATTGTCCTGGGGTCGATCTCCCTGCCTATCCCCGACATCGATATCTCGTCCGATATCATCTCGGCCGCTGTGGAGTAGAATCTTTCCGCTATCACGTTCCAGTTGCCGTCCTCTATGAACGGTTCGCCGAACTCGTTGTCCCTCCATTTCTCGAGGAAAGCCTCCGACGTCCTCACCCAGACAGGGGGGCCGTGATGCTTGTACGTTTTCGAGAGGACGTCGCGCTCCAGCTCGAAAACTATGACAAGCTCCTCCGGATTCATCCTATGGACGGCCCTCAGGACGTTGAACGAGTATTCGTTGAGCTTCTTCGCCAGCGCATACCGGGTCTTCCACAGCTGGGAGCAGAGGTTGTCCTCGATTATGTCCGGTCTGTCGAAGATGACGGTTATGAGGCGGGATCCATGGATCTCCGCAAGCCTGGACAGCCCGCCCTGCTCCATGGGCTCCCTTTCGTTGGGGAAGAAGAACCTCTCGTCCGGTTCCCTCAGATAGGCCTTGGCGGCGGTTATCAATGTGGCGAACGTGTCGATGTGCACTGCGGAGGTGACGTTCCTCTTGGGGTCCACGGGGTCGTACATGACAATGGGGCCGATCATCGCGGGCCCCTTCCCGTCTATGGCTATGGTCATCCCCTCCTTCCATCCCGCGGCGGCCTCCAGCACCTTGCGGAATCCGCCGTAGTGAATCACAAGCAGCTCGCAGGCGTATCCGGAGAAGCCTCTGGTGTTCGGCTCCGCCCCGTAGGCCTCTATGCCCTTCATGAACTTCTTCAGCAGGCGGACCTCGTCCCTCATGTCGTCGTCCATCCTGGACCTCACGAAATCCGTGTGGAAGGGCGTCCTGTCCACGGCGGTCTGCAGCCTCTCGGTCGTTCTGAGGCGGTAGCAGGGGACCAGATCCACATCCATCCCCTCGAATACCCCCCGGGTGTAGGGGTGCTCGGAGAACAGGCGCTGTCCGTGGAGGAGGTCCTCGCCCGCCAGGAGGCCTATGCGGTTGACCTCCGAGCGCGGAACGCCCTCCGGGAACATCATGAACAGGTCGAGGTCCGGGTCCGACAGGAAGGTGCCCTTCGCCACGGAGCCGACCAGTTTGATCTCCGCCTCGATGCCGTTCCTCAGGGCGTAATCGGAGGCCAGGGCCCTCAGTCTCTCGGCCGACCTCTGTATGCGAGAGATCTCATCTTCGTTGGGTTTTATCCTTCTCAGAACGGAAGATTCGATGCTCATCGGGGGCGTGCTATGGGTCTTTTCCAATTTATTACTATGCGCCGCAGACAATCACTTATACCCCTGCAGGGCGATACGTCGAATCACCCCGTGAACGGGGGAGGAGGGCAACGCCGCGTCCCGATATCACATCATGGCCGTATTGATCCTGCTGCTCTCCGTTTCGGCCGCCGCCGTGCTGATTTCTGATTCCGATGATGCCCGGGAGGCATACAGATATAACGGGGACGGGACGTACACCATGACCTCTCCCTTCGAATCCGAGGAATACGGCTGGACCGTCGTGGGTTCCGACGGCACCTCCCAGTCCCCTGTCAGGGGAGAGAGGTCCTTCACCCTGCATCTGGACCCCGGGACGTACGAGATAGCACACTGCGTATCCGACGGGGAGGGCAACACCCTCCGGTACCTGGACTGGATAGCCGTGAACAGCTGGAGCATATGGAGCGGATTCGATGTAACCCTCTCCGAAGGGGGGGTGCTGGTGACGCAGAACGTCGGGGCATCCGGTTACGAATGGAAGGTGACGGACCTCTACCACACGGCCTATGAGGGGGAGAGGGGATCCTTCACCCCTTACGACGGAGTGGTGTTCGCCGAGGGCCCGCTGTCTCTGGGCCTGAGCCCGGGGTACTACAGGATCGAGCTCATATCCGACAGAGGCACCTTCATAGATTACGTCCTCCTGGACGGGACCGTGGAAAGGACGTTCTCCTGGGTGTACGAGGGCAGGGATTTCGAGGTCAGGGCGGTCTTCCCCTTGTCGGATCTCCGTCACTGCTACGACAGCGGCATCTCCCGTACGTCGGGGGACCCCGTGGCGCTGGTGAGGACCGACGGATCCATGGAGGCAATGGCAGCGGAGCTGCGTGCAACGTTCCGGAACGCCTTCCCGGAGCTTTCCGAGGACAGGGACCTTGCCGATTTCGTGCTGGGGTTCGTGCAGGTATGCATATCCTATCCGCCTTCCGATTCATCCATCGGGACCGATGGATACGTGTACGGTCAGTCGGAGTATTGGGCATATCCTCTCCAGACTCTTCACCACGGGATGGGTGACTGCGAGGACACGTCCATACTGTGCGCGGCACTGTTCGATGCCTGCGGTTTTCCCACGGGCATAGGACTGATACCGTTCTCCCACGCCTTCACGCTGGTGGCCCTGGAGGGCCCGCAGATGCCTGGTGTGGCGTGTTGGACAGGGGCCTCCGACGGTCTGATGTACTACGGATGCGAGACCACCGAGGACACCCCCGTTCCCGTGGGCAGGTTGTCTCTCGGATCCCCGGAGAAGGTTTCAATCCATCTCCTGGAATCATGATCCGTGGCCGCGGCTTTCCGGGTTTCGACAGTGCCTATATAAAAATGTTCTTTTCCCTAACTGACCAAATATATATCCATTTCGCAGTATTTTCTCAGGTTTATTAGTTAATTTTATATACGGTCCATCTGAATCATGTTACGTAGGATATGACTACATGTCCGAGATGCGGCAAAGTGTCCTTTTCTGAGACTCTGTGCCCGGAATGCGGGGCGATTCTGTCCCACGAACCTCCACTTCCAGCGGAGGTATCGGATATCGACATCACGGGGGACTGCTGCCCCTGGGGCGAATACGAGGTGCCCCGTATAGCGGAGGAGACATTCGAGGCCGCTAAGTCCCGCGGATGCGATAAGGCCCGTAGCCGGAGCATGGACACGAAGACAACCCTGGTCGTCCTGGTGGCCCTGTCCGTGGTTCTGACATCGGTTATGGTGGTGATACCCAAGAACTACGATGGGTACATCGGGCACAACGATTGGACGGTCGCCTGGGATTATGACGGAGAGGACTATGAGCTCTCATACCATGTTCCGCAGCAGGAGTATACGTATTATTCCGATTCGTCGGTGTCCCGGCACGCCGGTGACCAGCCCTCCAGCATAACGGGTTTCGTCGTCACCGAAGGTGTCGTAGCCGCGATAGCGGAGAAGCTGTCAGACCTTTTCGAGGAAAGGTATTCCGGCGCATACGCCGCCGAAGAACGGGACTTCTACCTGGCCGACTTCATACTGGCGTTCGTGCAGCTGGGCTTCAAGTACGATGACGATGACAGGATCTACGGTGCAAAGGCGGAGAAGCCCCCCGGAGGATTGAAAGGAGATTATTGGGCGTATCCGGCCGAGACGCTTTACTTCGGGGCCGGCGACTGCGAGGACACATCGATCCTCTGCGCATCCATCATGAAGGCCCGCGGTCTCGCGTCCGCGCTGATATATTTCAACAGTCCCGTGGACGGCCACGTGATGACAGGCGTCAGGCTGGCCGGCGTATACCCATTTGAAGCGGTCGACCCTCTGGTGTACAACAGGAGCGCAATCCTGGTCGATCCCGGCGGTGACGAGCGCTATTACGTTTGCGAGACCACCGTGGACACATATCTCAGCATGGGACAGAGGCCGAACGGCACGGTCAGCGGATCCTACACTCCCGACACCTGCGGGGATGTAAGAGTGTACGACTGCTGATCACGGGACGTTGTCCGGAAGCCATCTTCCGGGGTACGGCTCCATCGCTCCGAAGACGATCTCCCTGCCGATCTCCAAGGTCATCAGGTCGTCGGCCGCCACCGTACGTATGCCCGTGCGGCTCTCGGCCAGGGCGGCCTGTCTTTCGGGTCCCACCCTTATCATGACCATGCCGAGATGGGTGAAAACTGCGACCTCAGGTTCAACCCTCTCCGAGAAGCGTATCGCGTCCTCGGTGCAGAGATGGAAACGGATCCTGTTCTCGTCCGGCGTCGTCACGGGCAGTATCAGGACCCTGGAGCCCAAGTACTGGTCGGCTATCTCGTCGCTGTACTCCGTGTCGCTGACGTAGGATACCGCACCGTCCGGGGTGTGGAACATGAATCCCACGTTCGTAGGGTCGCTGTGCTTCGCCTGCATGATGTCGGTGCGCATCCCGTCGATGTCCAGGATGTCCCCGGGACGGAAGACGGCCACCTTGCCGGGCAGCCCTCTGTGGTACTCGGACAGGCAGGGCCCCAGGCCTCCGGATCCCTCTATGACGGTTGGGCTGCCGTACACGCTCCCCCTGTGGACGCACCCTCCTTTGCACATGCCCTCTATGACCACCTCCGCATCGGAATAGTGGTCCGGGTGGCAGTGGGATACGATCAACGATTCGGTGAGGGCGGGATCGTATCTTATGCGGTTCATATTGGAAAGCGCGCCCGGCCCCGGGTCCACATGGAGCATGGATCCGCCATGGCGCATGAGAAACCCTCCCGTGCTGCGGGTCTGATATATGGTGGAGTGCCTGCCCCCTCCCGATCCTAGGAAGATTATGCCAGTGGCCATTGCCACCTCAAGGGGATGGATGTATATCCCTTTTATGAAACTACGAAAGCGTTAATAAACAGCATGAAAATCAAGGCCCCATGTTGACGGTGATCCGTGATGCTTGGATTGTGACACAGGACCCTTCCCGGAGGGTATTGAGGGGGGATGTCGTAGTCGAAGGCGAACGGATCGTCTCCGTCGGCCCCGAGTACACTGGAGACGCCGATGAGGTCATCGAGGCCTCCGGGGACATAGTCATGCCCGGGATGATAAACACCCACACGCACGTGGCCATGTCCGTGATGAAAGGCGTAGTGGACGATCTGCTCTTCCCGGACTTCCTGGACAAGGTCTTCCGGATAGACTCCGACAGGACCGATCGCGACCTGGACGTGGGCACCAAACTGGGATGCATGGAGATGATGCGGGGAGGCACCACGACCTTTGTGGACCTCTACTACTCCGAGGACGTGATAGCTGAGGCGACCAAGGCCGCCGGAATAAGAGGTGTACTCTGCTGGTGCTGTCTGGATGAGAGGTACACCACACAGAAGGGGAACCCCCTGCAGAACTGCAGGAGCTTCCACTCCCGCTTCAAGAGGGAGAGGAAGATAGTCCCCGGCGTCGGTCTGCAGGGCGTGTACGTGTGCGGAGAGGAGACCTGTCTGGGAGCCAAGGAGTTCTCGGATGCCGTTGACGCCCCCATGAACCTCCATCTTTCGGAGACCAGGGAGGAGGTCAACAACATGAAGAAGGCTACCGGAATGAGACCTGCTGAGTGGCTGAACAGCATAGGCGCGCTGAGCAGAAGGGCGATAGCCGCCCACTCGGCATGGCTCACTATGAACGAGGTCAGGCTAATGGGGGCGGCCGGCATGTCCGTGTCCATGTGCCCGGTATCCAACATGAAGCTGGCCACAGGCGGTGTCGCGCCGGTGCCCGAGTTCCTGAGGGAAGGCGTAAATGTGTCAATAGGTACCGACGGCAGCACTACCAACAACAGTCTGGACATGTTCTCGGAGATGAAGATCCTGGGACTTCTGCAGAAATCAAGCAGGTGGGACGCCACGGTCGCCCCCGCCCAGACTCTCCTGGACTTCGCGACGGTCAACGGCGCCGAGGCCGTCGGCATGGGTGATGTCCTGGGTTCCATAGAGCCTGGCAAGTACGCCGATCTCGTCATACTGGACGGTCACGCGCCTAACATGCGCCCTCTGGTGCCCGAGAACATCATAGCGAACATAGTCTACTCTGCCTCCAGCCTGAACGTCAGAACGGTCCTGTGCCAGGGCGACGCCGTGGTCCGGGATGGTGCCGTGCAGACGCTGGACGCGGACGAGGTCATGGATGCCTCCGAGGAAATATGGAGAGAGCTATGCATGAGGTGATGGACGACAGGGTGTCCTTCCGGCATCCGGACTGGGATGCTCTGGCTGAGGAGCACGGGATATGTGCGGACATGCACTACCACACCCGCTACTCCGACTCCTACACCGACATCAGGCAGGCCCTGAGATTGGCCGAGAGGAGGAACGTTTCTCTGGCCATCACCGACCACAATCTCATCGGCGGTGTCCGGGAGGCGTACGGTTACGACACCGGCGTCACGGTCGTCCCCGGCATAGAGGTGAGCACGGCCGACGGCCCCCATATCCTGATGTACTTCTACGACGCGGAGGACCTCTACTCCTTCTGGGCCGAGGAGATAAGGCCCAAGCTGCAGGCCAATCCATGGCTGGGGCTCAGGAAGGGAGGTGAGGTCGGCTGGCTCCTTGACAAGGTGGAGGAGGATGGCCTGAACTGCATAGTTTCCGCGGCCCACCCCATGGGATATCTGGGTACCAACAAAGGGCTCCAGGTGTGCATCGACAAGGGATACCTGCCCAAGGAGACGGGGGGGCGCCTGGACGCCTACGAGGTGATATGCAGCGGGATGACCAGGGCCGGCAACCTAAGGTCTCTGGAGTGCGCACGCGACATGGGGCTCGGATACACGGGGGGGACCGACGGCCATATGCTGAGCGAACTGGGCAACGTGCTCACCGTGTCCGACGAGTCCGACACGGACGGGCTGCTGGACAGCATAAGGAGAGGGCGCAACGGAGTCATCGGCCTCGAGAAGAGCATACCTCGGAAGGTCGCCATGGGCTCCGCATCGCTCTCCAGGTTCATGGCCCATGCCCCCTCCTCGGTATACGTTCAGGGAGTGCAGGCCGCCCGCAGGGTCTCCAGCATGAGGAAAAGGATCAGATGATCCAGGAGCTCAGACCTGTCCGCTGAACATACGTGAGACGCCCGTCCTGAATCTCTCGACGGTGGTCCTCCCCGCATAGTCCTCACGGGTGTATTCCACGCAATCCTCCAGGTCCGTTTCGAACGCCTCCTTCATCATACTGCCCACCCTCTCGGAGTAGATCATCGCGTTGGTCTCGAAGTTCAGCTTCATGCTCCTTATGTCGAAGTTGGCGGACCCGACCGAGCAGTACCTACCGTCGGCTACCACGGTCTTCGAATGGACGAATCCCTTCCGATACTGGAAGACCCTCACCCCGCATCTCATCAGCAGGTCGGCGTTGTAGCGGTTGTTCCAGAACACGAAGGGGTGGTCCGGCTTGTCCGGGATCATTATCCTTACATCCGTTCCGGACATGGCGGATATCCTCAGCGCGTCTATCAGCGAGGGATCCAGGGACAGATAGGGCGTGTGTATGTACAGGGTGCTCTCGGCCTTCGTTATCATATTAAGATACTGTATGTGTATGGGGTTTAGATCCGCGCAGTCCGGCCCTCCCGACACCATCTGGACACCGTCATCGCCGCCCGGGGCGGGTCCGATGTTTCTATAGAATCTCTCCTCGGTGACGATGTCCTCCCTGGTGGCGTACCTCCAATCGGACAGGAACTTGCTCTGGATGTGCAGTATGCAGTCCCCCTCGATCCTGACAGCGGAGTCCCTCCAGTAACCCAGGGGCCCCAGGCCCAGATACTCCGTGCCGACGTTGAACCCGCCTATGTACGCCACCTTCCCGTCTATCACGGCCACCTTGCGGTGGTTGCGGTTGTTCTTGCGCGGGCTCAGGAGCACCGTGAGGGTGCTGTGGAAGAGCGTGTACTTCCCCCCGGCCTCCTTGAACTCCCTGATTCTGTTCTTGGGACTGTTGCTCCCGATGGCATCAACCATCAGCCGGACCTCGACACCCGCCGCCGCCCTCTCCGACAGTATGTCCATCAGCTCGTCGGCCAGCTCATCGTTCCTTATTATGTAGTATTCGAAGTTTATGTGCTCCTTGGCGTTCCTGAGGTCCTCGAAGAGGGAATCGAACTTCTCGCGCCCGTCCGTGAAAAGGGTGACCCGGTTCCGGTTGGAGTACGCACCGGCGCCCGATCCGGTCAATGTGCCGGCGAACCTCAGGCGTTCGCAGAAGCGGGGGTCGGCGTCCATCTCACGGCGCACGGCCTCGAGCTGTCTGGACAACGCGCGCACCGCATGGGCGTCGGAGACTCTCTTGGATTTGAAGCTCCATTTTGTGTAGAAGGTCTGGCCTACCACCAGGTAGGCCACGAACCCGACCAGCGGAAGGAAGAGCATAACCACGGCCCATACCAGGACGGATCTGGGATCCGAGCGTTCCCAGAACATCATCATGATTATGAGCACAGCGTCAACTATCACAATGGTGACGCCTATGTCAGCTATCAACACGTCCAGGATGCCCACGTTTATATCATCGCCGTGCGACTATATCTGTCTGCTGAATGCCCGCGCCCGGGGTCATCTGCCTTCGTAGATCGCAAGCGACTCCACATCGTATCCGGCGAGCCTCTTCCTACCATCCAGGCCCTCGAGTTCTATGACGAAGCAGATCTTCACGACCTCGCCGCCGAGCTTCTCGATCATCTTTATCATGGCCTCCGTCGTCCCGCCCGTGGCTATCAGGTCGTCGATGATGACGACCTTCTGCCCCGGCTCTATGGAGTCTGTGTGCATCTCGAGGGTGGCCGTGCCGTACTCCAGGTCGTACTCCTGGGCTATGTGCTCCCTGGGAAGCTTCCCCTTCTTGCGGACGATCACCAAGCCCTTGTTGAAATTGTACGCTATCGGCGCCCCGAATATGAATCCCCTGGACTCCGATCCGGCCACCATGTCGAACTCCACGTCCTTCAGCATGTCCGAGAGCCCGTCTATCGCCAGCCTCAGTCCCTCCGGGTCTTTCAGGATCGTGGTGACGTCCCTGAAGATTATCCCCTCTTTCGGGAAGTTCGGTATGTCCGTGACGAAGTCTTTGATGGTTTTCATGGTATCCTCCCTTCATCTCCAGACGTCTATATTATCCTGCCCGAAATGTCCGACGCATGCTCGGATCATCCCAGTATGAACTCCGCGATGTCCTCGATCACCGTGTTGCTGACGGTGCCCTTCTGGGCGTATTCCCTCAGCGTGCCCGCGTCGTCGCCCTGGGACACCATGAACAGATGATTGAGCCCGGGGTACAGTATGAACCCCGCCGAAGACTCTCCCTTCATCGCGTCGCGCCACGCTTCGTAGTCCTTCTCGACGGAGACCTGGAAGTCCGCCGAACCCTGGACGAACAGCATGGGGACGTCAAGCCCCCTGGCCGCCTCCGCGGCGTCATGGGAGTTCATCTCCTTCACGTAGTAGGCCGGCAGGCTGAACACGGTGTTCGACAGAAGCTCCTGCTCCGTCCACCGGTCCATGAGGTCCAGCTTCCCGATCTCCGCTTCTATCAATCCCTCGTAGTACTCCCTCTGCTCTCCCTCCAGCTCCTCTATGGCGGCCCGGTTCTGGTCGATGATTATCTCGGTCAGGGTGCGCGGGCTCCCGGCCATCGAGACGAATCCGTCGAACGTCCCGGGGCACTCCTCGAGGATGCGGGGGGCCAGCATGCCGCCCATGCTGTGTCCGATCAGATACACGTTCTCGTATCCCATCTCCCTGAGCATAACCCCCGCGGCGATGGCGTCCTGGATGGTCTCCTCCTCCACGGTCAGCTTGTCCATGGAGGCCATGGCCGCCCCGTGCGCATACGTCCTCTTGTCGTACCTCAGGACATCGATGCCGCTCTCCGCGAGCCCCCATGCCAGGTCGCGAAAGGGCTTGTTGGTGTAGATCGTCTCGTCCATGTCGCTGGGTCCCGAGCCGTGTACGAGCACGGCGGCCGTCCCTGTAATCCCTCCAGTGAGTCCGGTCAGCTTTCCGGCAAGCTCCCATTCCGTCCCTTTGTTAATCAGGACGTCGGATTCCTTCAGACCTTCGGGCAGATTCATGTCATCATCTGTGTTCCAGGGTCCGAAGAACAGTCCTGCCACGGTTCCCCCTATGTTGTAAACAACGGTTATGCACAAGCCGCCGTACATGAAATGGCAGTATGCCTGGGCGATTCTGTAGGGCGTTTGATCGGTGTAATCGATCTCCTCTATCGTGCCGAACTGTCCGTAATTGCTTAGTATATGCTCTTCCCAGGTGGCCTGCAGGTTTTTGGCGGAGGGGTCCTCTTTCATGGTGTCGTCGAACATTTCAAAGACCTCATCGTATTCTCCTCTGTCCAGATGGTCTATGAGGGTGACAGTCCTCCCCTCGTAGTCCGTTCCCTGATGGAGCACACCCGATGCCAGCACACCTCCCACGGCGACCATTGCGGCCACCGCCGCTACTATGAGCAAGAAGCCCCTGTTCACATCTTCACCTATGTACAATATGATGATGGTCCTTTAAGCGTTTGTTCCAGGATCAGACGTACGGCACGGCCTCTGCAAAACATTGATATAGTGTGCCGTGCTAACACGTAGCACGGTGACAGACATGTTCGGAAAGAGCATAAGGATGGAGAGGATAATGGACAGGAACAGCGGGAATGCCGTCATAGTGCCTCTCGACCATGGCATGTCCATCGGCCCCATACCCGGACTGATAGACATGAAGCACACGGTCAGCTCGGTGGTGGACGGGGGCGCCACGGCGGTTCTGATGCAGCGCGGCATAGTTCCCCAGGGGCATAGGAGCAGCGGTCACGATGTGGGCCTGATACTGCATCTTTCGGCTTCCACGGACTTCGGCTCCGCTTCGAACAGCAAGGTGCTCGTGGCGACGGTGGAGGACGCCATCAAGATGGGCGCCGACGCGGTGTCCGTGCATATAAACCTCGGCAGCGAGGACGAGGCCAGGATGCTTTCGGACATAGGCGGGGTGTCCTCCAAGTGCATGGAGTGGGGGATTCCGTTGATCGTCATGGCATACCCCCGCGGCCCGGGCATAAAGGACCCTTTCGACCCCGAGCTTGTGGCCCACGCGGCGAGGGTCGGCTGCGAGATCGGCGCCGACCTGGTTAAGGTCAGCTACACGGGGGACATCGATTCGTTCAGGGAGGTAGTCAGGGGGGCCCTGATCCCCGTTCTGATAGCCGGAGGGCCGAAGATGGGCTCGGTCAGGGACATCCTGAACATGGTCCACGATTCTCTGGAGGCGGGAGGAAAAGGTGTCTCCATCGGGCGCAACGTGTTCCAGCATTCGGACGTGCGGGGGATGGCCGCGGCCATCTCCGAGATGGTCCTCCACGGAGCGGACGTGGAAGAGGCCATGAGGTTGCTGGGATGAGCTCCGAGGAGGCATCGGGGCCCGCCGGCACGGCGGAGATAGACGCCCGCATAATGGAGCTGATACGCATGCGCAGGGATGCGGCCCTGAGGGAAGGCTCCCTCAGAACCGATGCGGGGCTTCCCGCCGTGGACCCTTCCGCCGAGAAGGCAGCTCTGGAGAGGTACAGCAGGATGGCTTCCGATAACGGGACGGATCCGGACACAGCGGAGTCGGTATGCCGCGCTCTGGTCAAGGAATCCGCCGAGCTGCTGTCCCGCATGCCCCGGAGAGGATCATCCCTGAGGATATGCATAGTCGGAGGAGGCGGGAGGATGGGCGCATGGTTCGCCCATCTGCTGGGGGCGTCAGGTCACCGTCTGGACATCGTCGATCCGGGCTCGGACAACGGTCTGGGCATCCGTGATGCCGCCCTCGCGGACGTGGTTATCATCTCCACACCCATACATGCGGTGGAAGGGGTCCTCTCGGAGCTCGACGGTATATGCGGACCGGACACGCTGATAATGGACGTGTCCTCTCTGAAGTCCCCGTTCTGCGACACCATCAGGGAGATGGCATCCAGGAGGGAGGTCTGTTCGCTGCACCCCATGTTCGGACCCTCCGCGGCGTCGATGTACGGCCGCAACCTTATAATCTGCGACTGCGGCTGCCCCCGTGCATCGGAGGCGGCACTCGAGCTGTTCGGGGGATACGGGGCGCACATAAGGAGGATGCCGGTGGAGGATCACGACGCGTACATGTCCTACGTCCTTGGTCTGAGCCACGCCGTGAACATCGCGTTCTTCACGGTCCTGGAGAGGTCGGGCATATCCTTCGAGGACATGATGTCCGTGGCCAGCACCACCTTCAACAAGAACCTCGAGGCTAACCGTTCGGTGGCGCTCGAGGACCCCATGCTTTACTACGAGATACAGCGTCTCAATTCGAACAGCCAGGGGATGTGGGGGATGTTCAGCGGGGCGGTGGAGGACCTCCGCAGGGCATCCCTCAGCGAGGACCCCTCGGAATTCGCGGACCTGATGTCCCGTGGGAGGAGATACTTCTCCCCGGGCAACTCGGACGACGGAAGGTGATCCCCGCCCCCTGCCTGCACGGCTCCTGTTATCTGCGGGTCCGCCCCTAGGAGACTCGATTCATAGGGTATACGCGGGGAAACCCTCTACCATTTATACGTAGGTATACATTAGATACCTAGCATACTGTCGATATCCGAGAGATGCATGTCAATGCGGACCTCTTATCGGATTACACAGGGAACCGTGAAAGGTGAATCATATGAGATGCAGACAATGTGAAGAGACGATAAAGAACGGAGGATGCACGAAGATAGGGGTCTGCGGCAAGACACCGGAAGTAGCGGATGCCCAGGACCTCCTGATACAGTCGCTCATGGTCCTGTCCAAGGCCGCAGAGGAGAAGGATCTGCCCGCGGACGTCCTGGCCGATATAGACGCCAGAGTGGCGGACGGGCTGTTCATGACACTTACCAACACCAACTTCGATCTGGATACCATCCAGAGCTGTTTCAGGGAGAACAAGGCTCTGATAAAGGAGCTGGATGCGGCATGCCACTTCTGCGGGACCTCCCATCCCCCCGAGGGAGTGGGCATCGAATCCTTCGACAGGAACGCCGACCTGCGCTCCCTGAAGGAGCTCCTGCTGGCCGGAC
Organism: Thermoplasmatales archaeon; assembly: GCA_012515075.1. Classification (GTDB taxonomy): domain Archaea; phylum Thermoplasmatota; class Thermoplasmata; order Methanomassiliicoccales; family Methanomethylophilaceae; genus JAAYZC01. The sequence continues at coordinate 3,850 of JAAYZC010000003.1, read as the reverse complement.
TAAAGGGACTGGCAGCCTACTACCACCATGCCGTGGTCCTCGGAAGGACCGACGAAGAGGTGGAGGCGTTCCTCAGGAAGGGCCTGGCAGCCATAAGGAAGGACCTGTCGGCCGATGAACTGGTCGCACTCAACATGGAATGCGGCGAGGCGGGAGTCACGTGCATGGCCCTCCTGGACAAGGCCAACACCGACACCTTCGGCACCCCCGAGATAACCGTGGTGAAGACAGGTGTCGGCAAGAACCCCGGCATCCTGATCTCCGGCCACGACCTGAAGGACCTCAGGATGCTCCTGGAGCAGACCAGGGGCACGGGCATCGATGTCTACACCCACGGCGAGATGCTCCCGGCCAACGCATACCCCGAGCTCAAGAGGTACGACAATCTGGTGGGCAACTACGGCGGTGCCTGGTACGAGCAGAAGAAGGAGTTCGCCTCCTTCAACGGACCCATACTGCTGACCACCAACTGCGTTCTCATACCCACCGACGAGTACAAGGACAGGCTGTTCACCACCGGTGTCGCAGGGGTCTCCGGGGTGAAGTACATACCTGCGGACGTGAACGGCGACAAGGACTTCTCCGAGATCATCATGATGGCCAAGGGGTGCAAGCCCCCGGAGAAGATAGACGACATGGAGCTGGTGATAGGATTGGCCCACGGAACGGTGCTGTCCCTGGCGGACAAGGTGGTGGATGCCGTGAAGACGGGCGCGATCAAGAGGTTCGTCGTCATGGCCGGCTGCGATGGCAGGGAGAAGGGCAGGACCTACTACACCGAGTTCGCGAAGGCCCTTCCTGCGGACACGGTCATATTGACCGCGGGATGCGCCAAGTACCGCTACAACAAGTTGGGTCTCGGAGACATCGGAGGCATACCCCGCGTCATAGACGCCGGTCAGTGCAACGACTGCTACTCTCTCGTGGTCATAGCCGATGCGCTGTCCAAGGCCTTTGGTGTGAGCATCAACGAGCTCCCGCTGTCCTTCAACATAGCATGGTTCGAGCAGAAGGCATGCCTTGTGCTGCTCTCGCTGCTCCACCTGGGCATAAAGGACATCATGCTGGGCCCCCGCCTGCCCGAGTTCGTCACCCCGGCGATACTGGACGTCCTGGTGGGGACCTTCGGCCTCAAGGCCAACGGCGAGGTCGGAAGCGACATGAGGATCCTCAGGATAGAGGCCTGAAGGCGAAAACCAATTACGCGGCATCGGATCGCATGACCCGATGCCGCGTCTTCTTCATCCATCATCCCGCAGCGGTCTGCGGCCCGAGATCACATGCCGCGGGTTGCATGCAGAGCTGCCAGGCGCCCGAACGTCAGCGCGGGGCCTATCGTGCTCCCTCCGCCCCAGTATGCGCCGGCGGTTGGGGACGCTATGCAGTTGCCCGCACCATAGAGCCCCTCTATGGGGATGTCGTCCCAACCCAGCACGCGACCGTTGCCGTCTATGACCGGGCCGCCGTTGGTGTCCAGGGTGCCGGATGCCAGTATGATGGCGTAGAACGGCCCCTCGCCCAGCGGATGCATGGTGGGGTTCTTGGAGCCCTCCGGAGGCCAGACGGCATCGGGGTTCCTGGGCGGGAAGGTGGTCCATTCGCGGTCGTACGTGTAGTCCCCGCGGTGGAACATGGAATCCTTGCCCGCCCCGGCATAGGCGTTGAACTCGTCCACCGTGCGCTTCAGGTTGTCCGGGAAGTCCCGGTCCAGGGAGAATCCGCCGGTGTTGCGGGAGAGCATCCCGAGGCGTCCGGAGATCTCCGAGCACAGGCCCTCCCAGGTGTCGGCCTTCATCAGATATCCCGGCAGAGGGGCATCCTTCCCCTGCTTGGGGAACGGGGGCGACCCCTGCCAGAGGTCGGCGCACCTCTGGTCGAACAGCATGAATGTGAGCAGATTCCTCCATTCGGCGTTCTGCGCATCCCATTCGAAGTGCATTCTGGCGCGGTCGTTGTAGTTGCGCTTCTCGTCCATGATCCTCTGCCCGTGCCTGTCCACCAGGATCGCGCTGTCCCCGGGTATGTAGAAGATGTTGGCCGGGACCTCCGGTTCGGCCAGAGCCTTCTCGAAGATTATCTGGGAGCGGAAGGCGCCGTTCATGTTGCCCAGCTTGGCTCCGGCGGAGCACGCCAGGGGTATGAAGTCCCCGGTGTTCGTGGGTGTGGCGCAACCGCCAAGCACAGGGCCCGGCTGGAAGTTCCGCAGGAATTCCGGATTGTGGGTGTAGCCCCCGCTGCAGAAGACGACCCCCATGCGAGCCCTCAGGCGCATCTCGTAGTCTCCCGATCTGGCCGTCACGCCTGCCACCCTCCCACTGTCCTCCATTATCAACGAAGATGCGCGGTATCCCGTGAAGATCTTCGCCCCACGGGACCTGACCCACCTCTCCATGTGAGCGATCATGTCGACTCCCCAGCCCTGCTTCCCGTCATCCTTCTTCGGGAAGAGGGTACGGCCGCGGACGCCTCCGTTCTCGGGCAGGTGGTCCATGTAGTCCACGTCGGGTTTCCCTGTCCAGTTGATCCGCACGGTGGAGTGCAGGGCGCCGATGCGGTCGTAATGCTCGATCGTCTCGGAGGCGCTGTCGAAGTAGACTGTTATCAGGGAGTATTCCCTATCTGAAAGTCCCAGATTCGGATCCTCCGGGTCGTAGCGCTCGGGATAAGAGCAGCGCGCCATGTACCTGATGCAGTCCCCCCTGTCATCGGCGTACCCCATCTCCCTCTGATAGGGGTTCCCGGGTATCCAGTATCCCCCGCCCGAGCGTGCGGTGGTCCCGCCCGTGCGGGCCGCCTTCTCCACGATCATCACCGAGGCGCCCCTATCGATCGCGGTGACGGCGGCGGAAAGGCCCGCGGCACCGCTTCCCACGACCACAAGGTCCGCGGATGATTCCATCTCCGGGTAGGGGGTCCCGCTCTTCCTGCTTTCCGAGACCTTCTCCAAGGGCACGAACACCTCGGAGGGGTTCCCGCAGACCGGACATGTGTCCGGAGGCCCGTCTCCTTCGTGTATGTGCCCGCACACCGTACAGATCCATTTCGTCATTTCGAGAACACCTGTCTCTCTGTATCGGTCTGCGTACGTTATATATGTTCCATGCTCCCGTAGGCGCGGCCGATCGCCTAGGCGTTCACTGCTTCCAACGCTTCATCATCGGGAAATAATCCAGCAGGATCTTGCGGGCACTGTCCTCATCGAGGTCGGGATTGGCCTCCACCATGTACGGGAGGCTGTGCTCCAGCATCTCGTTCATCGTACAGTCGCATGTGAACGCCCCGTTCTCGTAACAATACAGGCAATAGTCCTCGCTCCTGCTGCCGTCGGCATTCGTGCCGTACATGTCCTCCGCTCCGGTCATCGGCATGCTGCAGCTCTGACAATACTTCTCCTCCATACGATCTCCTCCTATGCATACGTCGGCACGGGACTCGGTGTCGCCGCCCCCGCCCTTTATAAAAGGACATTTCAAATTATATCAAGCTGTCCACAATGCTTTCTAGAACGATGATAACGACAGATGTACTCTCACGCATCGTCAACGGACCCATCCGGATACGGGCACGTTCGAAAGACTCATTGTAAGCATCGGAATCCGGCAACCGTCATCGATCACGTGTACGTTCAAAATCCAAAGGCCTTCAACGGCGAGATCGATTGGACAGAGGGGCTATCCTTGAAAAAACACATCCGAGAGAGTTCGACAAAATGTTCTCATACCACATGTGTCAGATCAAGATAATCGATTGCAAGAGACAGGGGCGCCCTCCGACAAAGGCCTCTCGTGTAGAGTGAGAACGATCTTGGCAGAACAATATGAGTTTAGAGTAATGGTCCCCACTCCCTGAT
>JAAYZC010000009.1 GCA_012515075.1 Thermoplasmatales archaeon | reverse complement strand
CCGGCTTCGAAGCCGAGAGCGACATCCACCCTGCTCAGGGCGTACACGATGTCCCCTCCCAGTCCTCCTCCGCCGATCATGGCGGCGATGACCACCATGGAGAGTGAGAGCATGATACACTGGTTGATGCCAGCCATGATGGACGGCATCGCTATCGGTATCTGCACCTTGGTGAGCTTCTGCCAGCCCGTGGAGCCGAAGGCGTCCGCCACCTCGTTCATCTCCACCGGCACCTGCCTTATACCCAGGTTCGTCAGCCTGACCACGGGCGGCATGGCGAATATCACCGTGGCGACCACGCCGGGGACAACACCCAGACCGAAGAATATGACCGCCGGGATCAGGTAGACGAACGCGGGCATGGTCTGCATGAAGTCCATCAGGGCCTTTATCACCGGGTTGGCTGTCTCGCTGCGTGCGGCCCATATCCCCAACGGCACGGCGATAAGAACAGCCACCAGGGTGGCCACCAGCACCATGTTGAGCGTGACCATGGCGCTGTTCCAGTATCCCATCCAATAGATCAGATAGAACGCGGCTCCGATGAGCAGCGGCAGCACCAGACGCCTGGTCAACAGCACGGATATGCCGACCAGGATCACTATGAACAGCATCGGGTCTAGATACGACAGCAAGTCCCCCAGGGCCTCCAGGGGGATGCTCAGGATGTCCTTGAAAAGTGTCAGGAGCCATCCGAAGTACTGCTGCATTACATCCACCAGATCCTCGGCGAATCTTCCTATGGGCGACACCATCATTCGTCGCCCCCTATGCTAAGTGTCTCGGCGGCCACCGAGGGGCTGACCACGCCCAGCAGCACCCTGTTCTCGTCCACCACGGGTATCGGGAAGTACGTGGTGACCATGATCTGTATGACCTCGCTCATGGGAGTCTCGGGACCCACCGCCGGCATGTCCCGGATCACGATGTCCGAAAGGCTCTCAGATCTGGACTGCACCGCGCGCAGGACGTCGTCGGACTCCACCATCCCCACCAGATGATTCCTCCTGTCTATCACCAGCATGTTGTTCCGGTCGGACTCCTCCATTATCTTAAGGGCGGTTCTGGGCCCCTGGGTTACGTACAGGAGGTGCCTGGGCCTCCTCATGAATAGACCGGCCGTCAGGATCTTCGTGCGGTCGACCTCCCTGACGAAGCGGCTGACATACTCATCGGCGGGGTTCTGCAGAATCTCCTCGGCCCGGCCTATCTGGACGATCCTGCCGTCCTTCATGAGAGCGATCCGGTCCCCCAGCTTCAGGGCCTCGTCCAGATCGTGGGTGACGAAGACGATTGTCTTGCCCAGTTCGGACTGTATCTTGATCAGCTCATCCTGCATGTCGTTCCTGATCAGGGGGTCGAGAGCGCTGAAGGCCTCGTCCATGAACAGAATGTCGGGGTCGGTTGCCAGGGCCCTTGCGAGGCCGACCCTCTGCTTCATCCCGCCGCTGAGGTCCGAAGGCATGCTGTTCTCGTATCCGGACAGGCCCACCAGGTCTATGGCGGTCTTCGACCTCTCCAGGCGCTCCGCCTCTGGGAGGCCCTGCATCTCCAGTCCGTAGGCCACGTTGTTCTTTATGTCGCGGTGGGGCAGCAGCCCGAAGTTCTGGAAGACCATCGACATCTTCTCGCGTCTGACTATGCGGAGGTCCTCCTCGTCCAGCGATGTGAAGTCCAGGCCGCCTATCAGTACCTCCCCGGACGTGGGCTCTATCAGCCTGTTCATGCAGCGCTCCAGGGTGGACTTGCCGGAACCCGACAGCCCCATGAGGACGAAGATCTCGCCCTTCATCACGTCGAAGGACACGTCGTACAGGCCCACGCTGTTGGGGGTGCCGTTCTGGATCTCGGCCTTGGTATGACCCTGCTCCAGCATCTTGATAGCCTCCTCCGGATGCTTCCCGAATATCTTGGAGAGGCTGCTCACGCGTATCATGATCTGGTTGCCCTCTCCGTCCATGGGGCATTCCACCTCTTCGAAGATCTCCTCCGAGGTGCGGCCCCCATGGGAACGTGGTCTGTGCTCCTCGGTAAAACGTTTCACCGGCCCCCTTACGCGGGCCTTGATCTTGTCCATGCCGGCCACCAGGCGATCGTGGAACATATCGTCCACGGCTTTGACCGGCCTCTTTCTCATCATACTTGAAGACATGTGTGAGTCTCTCCGATTTCGGTCTGATCGGTGCATTTCGCATCATCTTGCCCGAAAAGGAGCAGGGCATCCGCTGAAGCATGATGTTCCAAGCAACAGGAGGCCGCGGGACGGGATCGGGGACCCGAAGGTCGGGATCCGCAAGATGCCCCGTGGCGAAGCGGATGGGCCTTTGAAGCGGACCTATTCTTTCCGAGTAAATCCACTTGCGTTTCCAGATCGGCACGAACGTACTCCGAACGTAGGACCGGAAAGAGAACGCTTTTACGCGGCCCCTTTTCGGTCAAGGTGTCTCTTACTAAGTGTACATCTTATTTAAAATGTCGTTTTTTACAGTAT
>JAAYZC010000041.1 GCA_012515075.1 Thermoplasmatales archaeon | reverse complement strand
TCCCCTGCAGCCTCCAGCACAGGTTCCAGCAATGCGCTTATGTCGATGAACATCGGGGGCTCCGGGTAGGGAGACGCCTCGGCAGGCTCTTCCCCGGTATGCATGAGCCCCGATATATCTATGAAAGAAGGAGCTCCGGAGACAGCCGTCTCCTCTTCCTCCTCGGGCGACGGCAGGGCGATAGCACCTTCGGGTGCCGGGAGCTCGACGGCGAGGGGTTCCGAGGCCGCCTCTCCGAGGATGCTTTCGATTGTGGCCTCCTCCTCTGAGGATGATGCCGCAGACTGCTCCGACTGCGACGGTTGACACTCCTCGGATACGACTGGAACCTCGCAAGCGAATGCGGCGTCTGGAACATTCTCGGTTTCCAGCAATGCGCTTATGTCGATGAATGCGGGCGGCTCGGGAACCGATTCAGCGGCGAACTCCTCCGCGGAGGTCTCGCCGAACTCTACAGGTATGGGGATGAGGGCCTCCGTTTCGCAGGAAAGAGAGAGTGTTTGCTCCCTTTCATCGGAGGCGGGGTCGATGAGGTCTATCGGTATTATCAGCACTGATTCTCCGGATTCGGACCCGCACTCGGAAACATCCTCCTCCTGCTCTTCTGATTCCTCAGAGATCGAGACGGGTTCGGAGACACGTATAAGCAGGGCCTCCGCGACGCTCTCGGGATCCTCCTGGAGATATGCGCCCTCTGAGAACATGGGGATGTCGGACCTCTCGTAACCGAGCTCCGTCCGGGCATCCCTCTGAGAGGATGCCTCTGCATCTGCCTCCGCGTCACGGATTGTTCCTGCCTGTGCCTCCGTCCTAGGCAGCATCCCCCCGTCCTCTGCCGGGGGCTCTGGAATCCCCGCCTGGTATGCGACCGCGTGTGCCGGGAACCCTTCGGCCTCGGTGGAGGTCTTCGCGAAGTCGACCCCTCCGATTACGGAACCGGGGCCCTCCGGCGTCACGAACCCGTCGGATTCGAAACGGATCTCCTCATCGAACTCCTCGTCGGATTTGGCCGGCTTTATGAATATCCTGTTGAACTCGTCCTCGTCGACGGGTTCCACGTCCAACGCGTTCAGGAACATGTCGCAGGGCTTAATGGCGACGAACGCGCGGGCCTCCGAGGGACTGGCCAGCTTTATCTCTGGACCCTCTCTGACGGGAGGCTCCTCTGCGACGGCGAACCTGTTCGGCACAGCCTTCCTCAGCGCCGGCCCTTCCTCCTCCGGAACAGCCCTGTCGGACTCGGTCCTCAGGAACACGTCGTCCTCTTCGGCGACGTTGTACCTAACGAACCCGTTCCTGTCGAAACCTGCGACCGCCGCCGAAGAAGAAGCCCTCCATGAAGGGGCGACCATCCTGTCGGCCCCTGGAATGCCATCCTTGGCTACGGCGGATGCGCCCCTGCCTTCAGTCTCAGCGGCCCCGCGCCTTGACGGCGGCGAGGGCTGTTGCGGGCCCTTCTTCCCGAAAAGACGGAGCCCCTTCAAAATCCCCTTCTCATTGCTTGCGCTATCATCGCCCAGGTTCCCATAACCCATGCTATCCCATCCATTTCGAAGTATGCGGTATGGATAAATAAAGGTATCATTAAGCCGTGTTAATGCAGAACAGAGGCTTTCTCAGCCGTTACGAGAGGCATACGAGCCAAACGCCGAGGATGCATGGGGGGCCCGGAAGGATATGCGCCGGGCCACCCCGGTGGACCCAGGATCGTCAGGGGCTTTCCGCTGTCCCCTGTGCATGGTGTCTCCTTTAAATACGGCAACAGATATCCGCGACCGCATGATAGATACCACGGCCATGTGGACAGGATTCATTGTGCTTGTCGCAGTCCTGTTGGTATTGGATCTCGGTGTGTTCAACCGCGGCTCCAAGCACATCTCCGTGAGAAAAGCCGTGTACCTCACCTTGTTCTGGATCTCCCTGGCCGTCGCGTTCGGGGCGTTCGTTTACATCGAGATGGGTGCCGACAAGGCCGCCGAATACTTCGCGGGATATGTCGTCGAGAAGGCGATGAGCGTGGATAACCTCTTCGTCTTCATACTGATATTCGGATACTTCGCCATACCCGACGAATACCAGCACAAGGCGCTTTTCTACGGGATAGTCGGCGCCCTGCTCTTCCGTGCCGTGTTCGTCTTCGCGGGAGTGGAGCTCCTGGAGAGATTCCACTTCATCATGTACATATTCGGAGCTTTTCTGATATACGCGGCGATCAAGACGATGCTCAAGAAAGAGGAGGGGGGAGGCAACCGGATATCCAAGATCATGAGCAGATGGATCAAGACCTCTCCCGAGCTGGACGGGGACAGATTCTTCACCGTGAAGAATGGCGTCAGGATAGGCACACCGCTCCTCCTGTGCGTCATCGTCATCGAACTGACGGACATCGTGTTCGCGCTGGATTCGATACCAGCGATCCTGGCCATAACCACCGACAGCTTCATCGTCTACACTTCGAACATATTCGCGATACTCGGCCTCAGGTCCCTGTATTTCGCCATAAGGGGGTCCCTGAACTCCCTGGTCTACCTCAAATACGGCCTGGGGATTGTGCTCGCATTCGTGGGCATAAAGATGCTGGTCTCCGAGTTCGCGGAGATAAGCGTCGCGGCCTCGTTGGCGTTCATAGGCTCGGTCCTCCTGGTGACAATAGCCGCCTCCGTCATAGCGTCCAGGAGGAAGAGCCTGCCGGACGTCTGAACGGTGAGGCGGGGTCGTATACGATGGGGCTTCGAACCGAAACGGGATGTACTGCCGACAGTTTATATATTAGTTCGAAGAACACCGTCTGAAACGATTACGGCCGCCCCGTGGGGCGAATTATCTTTTCGCAGAGTGACAACATGACATTATTCTCAGACCTGGGAGTCCAGGAAAACATAGCAAAGGCGATGAAAGAAATGGGCTGGACCGAGCCCACCCCGGTGCAGGAGGCCACCATACCCGTGGGCCTTCTGGGGAAGGACCTGTTCGCCCAGGCGCAGACGGGTACCGGCAAGACCGGCACCTACGGATCCATCGTCCTGGGCAGGACCGCCCCGGGATCCAAGATCCCCTCGGCACTGGTTCTCGCTCCCACCAGGGAGCTGGCGCTCCAGGTCTCGGAGGAACTCGGCAAGCTCTCGAAATACACGGGGCATGTCTGCATCCCCATATACGGCGGAGTGAGCCTCAGCGTCCAGGCCGGGAAACTGGGCAGGGGGGCGGACACCGTGGTCGGGACCCCCGGAAGGATCAGGGACCTGATAGACAGGGGGGACCTGAACCTCTCCAAGGTGTCCATGGTCGTGCTCGACGAAGCGGACCGGATGCTGGACATGGGATTCGCCAGGGACCTCAACTACATCCTGTCCAAGGTGCCGCGGAAAAGGCAGACCATGCTCTTCTCGGCCACCATGTCCCCCGACATAAGAGAACTGGCCATGAAGCAGATGGTCAAGCCGGAGGAGCTTCTGGTCTCGAAGGACGAGATAGTCCTGGATCTGACCAGGCAGCACTACCTGATGGCGGACAAGGACAGCAAGCGCGATGCCCTCTGCACGCTACTGGACAGGGAGAGCCCCAAGACCATAGTTTTCTGCCACACCAAACGCAGGACCAATCAGCTCAGCAAGAAGATGGCGGCGGCAGGATACGTCTGCGGCGCCATACACGGCGACGTCGCCCAGAACAAGAGGGAGAAGGTCGTCAAGAGCTTCAGGGATGGGGATATCGACGTCCTCATAGCCACCGACGTGGCCGCCAGGGGCCTGGACATAGACGACGTCGACTGCGTGGTCAACTACGACATGCCCGACGGCCCCGACACCTACGTCCACCGCATAGGCAGGACCGGGCGGGCCGGCAAGGAGGGCATGGCCGTCACCTTCGTGACCGAGGAAGAGAAAGGGGAGCTGAAGAGCATAGAGCGGAAGACCGGGAAGTCCATAATCCCCCTTGAAATGGAGATTGTGCGCAGGCCGGAGCCCGAGGTCCCTAAGAAGGCCGCCCCTGCCGGGAAACCGGCCGCGGGTGCCAGGAAGAAGGAGGGCTCGGGGAAGGGCCGGAGCGCATCTTCCGCACCCTCGGGTTTCGCCAGGAGGCAGACGCCCGAGAGGAGGACCGCCATGATCGAGATATGCCTCGGAAGCTCGGACGGACTCAGCAGGTCGGACGTCCGCGACTTCGTCCTGACGGGCGCAGATCTGTCCGACCGGGACATAGTCGACGTTACCCTGAACCCCCGCACCTCGATCGTGGAGGTGGACGGCAAGAAGGCGGATGAGGTCTGCAACGCCCTGAGCAAGTACGATTACTGCGACCGTGCTGTGAGGGCCCGGATAGTCTGACTTCCCGTGATTTAACATGGGTTTAACGACGTTATGGGTTTATATCCCATCGGATATAACGTTCCAGCGCCCAAGGAGGCGACAGCAGTGAAAATAGCGGTCACATACGAGAACGGAGAGGTGTTCCAACACTTCGGACACACCGAGAACTTCAAGATATACCATATCGAGGACGGCCGGGTAGTTTCCTCGGAGGTCGTGCCCACCAACGGGGTGGGGCACGGGTCTCTCGCGGGATTCCTGAAGGAGCGCGGGGTGTCCGCCCTAGTATGCGGAGGCATAGGGGGAGGCGCCAGGAAGATAATGAAGGACAGCGGCATCGAACTGTATCCCGGCGTCCATGGTGCGGCCGACGAGCTGGCCGCGGCCCTGGCCTCCGGAACCCTGTCCTACGATCCTGACGCCATGTGCGACCACCACGGCGAGGATCACGTCTGCAAGCACTGAAGCCTTCGGATGGGTCTTGATCCCGTTGCAGACGGGGCGGGCGGACCCCGGGGTTGCCCCCGGGTCCGTCCCGCATAGATTTAATAACCAATCATCGCGTTGGCTTTGGTTGCTTAATAAGGTGGTATCATGGGAGTCGTCAGCGTTTCTCTGAACGAAAAGAACCTCGAGGGCCTGGCCGAGATCTGCTCGGTATTCGGGCTGAACGGGAGGAGCGAGGCCATACGCACCTCGATCAACATGGCCCTGAACGAGATACAGAACCTCAGGGACATGGAGGGCCTGGTAGAGGGCGTGCTGATAATCGTCAGGAGGGACCATGCCGATCCCTGGATGAACCTCATCCAGGCCAAGTACGAATCTGGCATAAAGACGCAGCTCCACTCACATCTGAAGGACCACAAGTGCCTGGAGGTCATGGTTATAATGAGCGATGCGAGGGACCTGTCCGCCATGCTGAAGGAGATCCACGCCAGCAGCAAGGCCGACTATGTAAGGTTCGTGAGGAGCTGACTCCTGCCCTCCCGAAGTCGGGATAACTAGTTAACGGCCTTTAATTATCAAGATTACCATCTGATTTAACTTTATCTTATGAATATAACAGTAAGTTTTTAATAATCTACCATTAATGGCACGGACATGAAACCAACTGTTATAGTTGCCATCATGGCCGCGGCTGTACTGGTGGCCGCAGGCTGCATCGTCGTGATGACGAACAACGGGGACAGGAACGAATGCGACGTGGCCGTGACCATGGGGTGGGAGAAGGAGATGGTCGACACCATATCCGGAGGAGCGCTGAACACAGTGGCGCTGATGGACCCTAACACCAGCCCCCACGCCTCCTACTCGAGCACGGGGACTATCCAATACCTCTACAATGCCGACCTCTACATAATGATAGGAAGCGGCGTGGAATGGGAGGAGTCCATGGTGCTGAATCTCGGGAGCACCCTCACCACCGACACCATCAGCTGCATGGACATGCTGGAGGAGCACGAGACGCATGAACACGAGGCGGATGAAGAGGAGAGCGAGAACGACGGTCACAGCCACTCCAGCCACATATGGGTGAGCCCGGAGCACCTGGGGATGATAGCCGAAGGCATAACCGAAGCCCTCAAGGAGCGCTACCCCCAGATGTCCGCCGCCCTGGACTCGGGACTGGCGGATTACCTCTCCGAGCTCGGGACCCTGGAGGAGGCTGTGGAGGATATGATCCGGAACATCTCGGCTGGGCAGACCATATTCGTCTGGCACAACGCCTGGGAGCCGTTCATGGGCTACCTGAACGAGATCGCCAACGAGGTGTACGGAACCGATGCCTACGGTCACGAGAACCCGTTCCTCAACGTGGTCTCTGCCGAGGACGCCGGAGCCGGTGACAGCCCGACCGTCGGCACCATACAGTTCCTCTATGAGCACTCGGTCAACGACACTATATATGTGAGTCCGTTCGATGCGGGAAGCCAATACAAGACGTTCTTCGAGAGCAACGGTTACATCGTCAAGACCGTCAACGCTACGGCCGCCGCCTTCCTGGACGAGATGGGGGCATTCATAAGCTACCTCGATGATACGCTTGAAGAAGCTGAGTGAAAAAGATGAGCGACACATACCCCATTTCGGTGAGAGGACTGTCCTCCGGGTACAACGGGATACCGCTGTTCTCCGACCTGGACCTGGACCTGAACGAGGACGACTTCCTGGCGATAATCGGCCCCAACGGCGGCGGGAAGACGACCCTTTTCAAGACCATCCTCGGAATCGTACCCCCGATGGCGGGTTCGGTGAAGATATTCGGCGAACCCGCGCAGATCGGCATAAGGCATGTGGGGTATGTGCCGCAGAGCAGCGCCTTCGACTCCAAATACCCGATATCCGTGGAGGACGTCGTGCTCATGGGGCTCAGGCGCATGAAGGGCCTGAGGCCCTTCTACAGCAGGCAGGAGAGGGAGCTCTCCTGGGAGGCCATGGAGTACGTCGGGATCTGCGATCTGAAGGACAAGAGCATCTCGGAGCTCTCGGGAGGGCAACTACAACGGGTGATGATCGCCCGGGCGCTGTCCTCGAAACCCCGCATACTGATGCTGGACGAGCCCACCGCCAGCCTGGACCCCAACATGAAGGACTGCGCCTATGACATACTCAAGAAGGTCAACAGGGACGGCGTGGCCATAATGATGATAACGCATGACATGGCCAACATATCCGGCGGAGTCAAGAGGATAGCCGTGATGAACAGGAGACTGGTGTGCAACGATTCCCCGGAGATCACCGAGGAGATGGTGAAGATAGGCTTCCACTGCCCGCCGGAGTTCCTCAGGTACGGGCATGCCCCTCCCGGGGATTCGGAATGCGGCTGCGGCTGCGGAAGGAGGTCCGGGGAATGACGGACTGGATCTACATACTGTCGATACCGGCGGTGCAGAACATGTTCGTCGCCACGGTCATAGCCTGCGTGCTATGCAGCGTTGTCGGCGCGTTCGTGGTCGTCAACCGCATGGTCTCCGTGACGGGAGGGATAGCCCACAGCACCTTCGGTGGCGTCGGGTTCGCCTATTACATCAGCTCCGTCCTCCTGGTGAGCTGGCTCACGCCGATGCTCGGGGCCCTGGTGTTCGGCATAGCGGCGGCCCTGATAATGTCCGTGACGAACATAAAGAAGAGCCTCAGGCAGGATTCCGTCATAGGGGTCCTCTGGGCAGGGGGGATGGCGCTGGGCGTCATATTCATGTCAATGGTCGACAGGACCGTCGTCACCCCTCTGTCCTACGAGGCCATACTCTTCGGGGACGTGCTCTTCGTGGGGGCAGACACGCTACTGATCATGGCCGCCGTATCGGCGGTGGTGCTCGCCGTCGTGCTTCTGCTCTTCCGCGAGCTCCAGATACTGACGTTCGACGATGTCCACGCCCGCCTGTTCGGAGTTAACATCAAGGCCATGAACATAATACTCTACGTGATAATCTCCGTGACCTGCGTCATGGTCTCCAACGTCGTGGGCATAATAATGATCATCGCCCTTATGACCATACCTGCAGCCATGGCTAACCTGTTCACCTACAACCTGAAGGACATGATGATCTCCGCGGCGGTGATGTCCACCGTGCTGTCCGTACTGGGGCTCTTCGTCGCCATAGCGCTGGACTGCCCCCCCGGGGCCACGGTGGTCCTCATGCTGGGCGTGGCTTTCCTGTCCGTGCTGGGGGCCAGGTGGGCCGCCGCACGCCTAGGGAGGGGACGCCTCTCCGGGCAGGGGGAGTGACCTCTCCCACCGGCCCCACGATGCTCGCGAAGCCCGTGTGTTCCTGCGACCTTATTTAATACGACCATTTCCATGGAGTAACATGGATCCTCAGACGATCGCGATGATAGTCATCCTGGTGGGGGCGCTCTTCATAGTGTTCGAGGCCTTCAGCCCGGGAGCTTTCATGGTCATACCCGGGACGATACTGATAATCATCGGGATAATCGGATACATCTACCCCGACTTCCTGTTGAGCTGGCACGCACCCGTGACGTCGCTGGCTCTGGCAGTGCCGGCGACCCTGATAACAATAAAGGCCTACCAGCTGATAGCCAGACCTGCCCCTCCGACCACCACTGTGTCGGAGTCGCTGGTCGGGAGGGAGGGGAGGGTAACCGAACAGGTGGAGCCCGACACCCTCAAGGGCAAGGTAAGGATAGACTCGGAAATCTGGAGCGCCACCTCGGACGGGACGATCGAGAAGGGCGCCGCGGTCAGGGTGAAGTCCGCTCAGGGCATACACGTGGTGCTGGAGCGCATAGAGGACATTGAAGAGGAGAGATGAAAGATGGATCAGACAATTATACTGGCACTGGTGGCCGTGGCCGTCATAGGCACGATCATCGCGATAACCAGCGGAGTGAAGATCGTTCAGCCCTACCAGCAGGGCATATACATGAGGCTGGGAAAATACGTGAGGATACTGAACCAGGGTCTAAACTTCGTATTCCCGCTGATAAACCAGGTGGTAAAGATAGACCTCCGGACGGAGGTCCTCGACGTTCCCAGCCAGGAGGTCATAACTAAAGACAACTCCCCTGTCAACGTGGACGCCATAATCTACATCAAGGTCATCGACCCGAAGAGGGCGTTCTTCGAGGTCAACAACTACCATACGGCGACTATAGCGCTGGCCCAGACCACCCTCAGATCCACAATCGGGGAGATGGAGCTGGACGAGATCCTCTCCAGCAGAGAGAGGATCAACATACAGCTCAGGGACATCCTGGACGAGTCCACCGACAAGTGGGGCGTGAGGATCGAGGCGGTGGAGATCAGAGAGGTCGACCCCGCCAGGAAGGTCAAGGAGTCCATGGAGGAGCAGACCTCCGCGGAGAGAAGGAGACGTGCGGCCATCCTCCAGGCCGACGGGCTGAAGAGGGCCGCGATCCTGGAATCAGAGGGTAAGAAGAGGTCCATGATCCTCCAGGCGGAGGGGCAGAGGCAGTCCATGATACTGGAGGCCGAAGGCAAGAGGCTGGCCACCATACTTGAGAGCCAGGGTGAGGCGCAGAAGCTCCGCATACTCGCGGTGGGATCCGCCGCCCTGGACTCCAAGGCCATGTCCGTGCTTTCCATGGAGACCCTGAAATCCGTGGGAGAGGGCGAATCGTCCAAGTTCTTCTTCCCCATTGAGCTCACCAAGCTCGTCGACGGGATCTCCCAGTACATGGGAGCGGGCACGGGCATACCCGAGAGGGCGGTCAGCGACCGCCGGGACATTGAGGAGGCCGTCGGAACCGCCGACGAAATACTGGGGCCCATCCCCTCGGCTGCGGAGATCAAGAAGCAGATTGAGGACCTGGACGCCCTGATGGACGAGGAGAGGAAAGAATCCGAGAAGCTCGTGAGGTCCTCCAGCTCCTCGTCGTCCCCCTGATGTTCGACCGCGACATACGGGGGCCTTAGGCACCCCCGCAGAAACCCTTTTCCTGTTTTCCGTTCGCATCCTGTACGGAACCGTCCCGACAGGACCTCCGTGCAGGGGCCGGTTAGCACCCTGCTCCCTGATGACACGCACCGGGCGAGCGGAATGCTTTCCACACTGCATGCCGAGAATCGTAAGATTCGCGCAACAAGGCGTTTTTAATATCAAAATATCAATAGTATATTAATTAATTAATAAGAATATTTGTATAATATGATAATAATTATATATTGAATGATATCTAACTTATTAATGGGATACAATGATCTCAACCAAACAGACCATTCTCGCCGTGTGTGTCGTTGCCGTACTTGCGGTAGCGAGCATAGGCGCGGTGATGATGCATAACGATGACAAAGGCGACGACGGCAAGGTAGACGTGGTTGCCAGCTTCTACCCTCTGGGGTATATGGCCGAAATCATAGGGGGGGATCATGTCAACGTGTCGACCCTGATCCCTGAGAACACCGAGGTCCATTCATGGTCGCCCAGCGCATCCGATATATTAACGGCAGCAAAGGCCGACATCCTCCTCTACAACGGAGCGGGGCTCGACACATGGGTGGAAAGCAATCTCCTGCCCTCTATAGATACGGACAGGATGCTGGTCGTGAAAAC
>JAAYZC010000040.1 GCA_012515075.1 Thermoplasmatales archaeon | reverse complement strand
GTCATAATGTACACGTCCCCGGCCTGGAAGGTGAAGGTCATGAGACACGCCCTCGACATGATCTCCGAGGGGGGGCTCACCATCCCCGGGCTGACCAAGAGATGCATGTCAGACCCGGACATAAGGTCCAACGGAAAGGCGGCCTCCGAACTGGCCAAGAAGGTGGCCACCGAGCTCTCCAGGACTTCACCGGAGAACAGGACGGCCGCGGTGGAGCTGGACGAGACCTCCTTCCTCTCCTCGGCCGCGGAGTTCATGACCTCCGAGCTGGGATTCCCGATACAGGTGCTCTCCGGCGACGCGGACGGCCTCTACGACCCGCAGGGGAAGTCCAGGGCCGCGGTGCCCGGAAGGCCCGCCATCTATCTGGAGTGAACGGGGTCGGAGGGGTCTCACTCCCCGCCCCATCTCCTGCAGAGGCCGTTGTCCACTCCGACCCTGTCCAAGCAGCGTCCGACTATGAAGTCCACGATGTCGTCCACGGAGGAGGGGCGGTCCCAGAACCCGGGGTTGGCATCCATGATGACCGCCCCGCATCTGGCCAGCTTCAGCTCGTTCTCGAGCATTATGGCGCTCTTCGGGGTCTCCCTGATCACCAGGATGAGCCTGCGCCCCTCCTTCAGGCAGACCGAGGCGGCCCGGGAGATGAGGGTGTCGGCTATGCCGTTGGCGAACTTCCCGACGCTGGACTCGCTGCAGGGCGCCACGAACATGGCGTCGTATCCGTAGCTGCCGGAGCTTATGGGCGCGAAGAGGTCCCGGTCGTTGAGCACCTTGTCCGCCAGAGCCTCCACGTCCTCGGCGGACATCCCCGTCTCATAGGGTATTATCTCCCTGGCGACGTCCGAAATGACCAGTATCTTCTCCCCGGGGAGGTTCTGGAGAAGGCGTATGCCGTACATGCTGCCGGAAGCGCCGGTGATGGCGACCACGAATCTCATACCCTCTCCAATAGGTTGTCCGGATATAACCCTTCAGTACATGGCGGCGTTGATGGACAGCTCGGACAGGTCTATGGAGTATTCTATTATCCTCCTGACGCTTCCGGCTATCGCGGTGACCGCCACGGCGGAGTCCGATTCCAGCCCCAGGGCCATCCTGTTGATGTCCTTGACCCGGTCCACGGCCTTCTCGCACCTTTTTATGCACTCGTTCGCGGACACGATGTCCCGTGTGGACAGCGTCCCCACGGCCTCCAGGAAGAGCTCCTGGAGATCCATGCCTATCTCCGATATGTTCCTGCAAACGACGGGGTCGGCGCGGCCCTTGTGCAGTATCCGGGTGTTCTTAGCCATGGCCACCGTGTGGTCGCCCATCCTCTCTATTATCCGGGACGCGGCGTAGCAGCGGGTCATCTCTATGAGGTCTATGCCGAGTTTGTTGGCGAGGGCCACGTCCCCCTGGAATATGCTGACCTGCCTGGATATCAGCCAGTCTATGCGGTCGACCTCCTGGTCCCTGCCGCCCATGCTCTCGATCCTTGTGAGGTCCCCGGTGCCGAGGGCCTCCATGACGTCGGACATCATGTTCCTGACCAGGACCTTCATCCTGTCCAGGCTCTTCCAGGGCCTCATCTCGGCGGGGTCCATTAGATCGTTCATCGTAAGGCTGCTGTCGTCCTCCTCCGTTATCTCCAGACCTATGGTGATCTGCGTGAAGGCACCGGCGGTGCTGACCGCCGTGCTGCTGAGCCTGCCGGAGGACACTATCATTATGGAGCGGTGCCCTGCTATGTACGCCCCGATGAGCTCTCTGTAGAGCAGGGTGGTGTCGTTCACGCCGTCGACGTCTATGACCTTCACGCTGCGCCCCGCCGGCGAGGGGGAGGACGGGTACACGGAGAGGCTCCCATCCGACTGGGCCTGGACATTAACCGGGTCGTTCTTCCTCAGGCCCACGGACTCCACCCAGTCCTTGGGCAGGGTTATCATGTAGGACGAGCCTCCGGTGACCTGTATCTTCCTTATGTCCATGGACATCGTAGCTATGTACCGATATTATAACTCTATGTAACTATATTCCAAATATATTAGAATATATTGTTATATATAATATGTTGATTAAGTATATATTGATTCTGCGATTCTGTACACTCAAGGTGATTCAACCTTGAACAACAGCACGAAAATGATAACAGCGGTTCTTCTCACAGCGGTGATATGCATCGCCGGCACCTACGCCGTGGCGGCGGGCGGCAGCCACCAGGACGAGAGCACGACCTTGAACGTCGGAGGCTCCACCACCATACAGCCTATGATGGTCAGCTTCCAGGAGACCTTCGAGGGCTACGCGAAAGTGTCCATGAACGTAACATCCGGCGGCTCCAGCGTGGGAGCGAACTCCACCATAAACGGAACACTGGATGTGGGCATGTGCTCCAGGGACCTCAAGTCCAGCGAACTGGACCAGGGCCTCGTGGCCCACATCATAGCCAAGGACGGCGTCAGCGTGATAATCAACTCCTCCGTGACCGGTGTGAGCTCCCTCACCCTGGAGCAGATCGCAGCCATATACAGCGGAGAGATAACCAACTGGAAGGACGTCGGAGGCAACGACAAGGAGATCGCAGTCATCGCCAGGGAGGACGGCTCCGGCACCCGCGAGTGCTTCGACACCGTCATGTCATCCACTGTCTCCGGATGGAAGATGAAGTCCGTGGTATCGCAGTTCGCATCCACCGGGGCGGTCACCAACGCCGTGACGAGCACTCCGGGCGCGATAGGATATGTGAGCCTGGGCGCCGCGGAGAAGATAACCTCCGGAGCGTACACCGTGGCAGTGGACGGCGTGATGCCGTCCGTGGAAACGGTCAACGACGGCACCTACGAGATACAGAGGAACCTGGTCCTCGCAACCAAGGGTCCCGCGCAGGGGATGGCCGCTCTGCTGATAGCCTGGATCCTCAGCGATGAGGGCCAGAAGACAGTCGAGGAATCGGGTTTCATCCCACTCTCCTGAATCTGAGGCGGCAAAATGGAAACAGATTCGAACGGTCTCGCGAGGAAAAGGAGGATCGGCGGCGACGGCATCGTCCGTTATGCCCTGACCGCGGTCGCCTCGGTGACCGTTCTGATCATCTTCTTCATCTTTCTATTCATATTCCTGAACAGCACCGAGGCCATATCCTCCGTGGGGCTCATAGAGTTCCTGACGGGGTCCGTCTGGGAACCGCTGTCGGGCAGCTTCGGCGCCATGCCGGTCATAACCGGCACGGTGCTGGTCACCATAGGGTCGATAGCCATCGCCCTACCTCTGGGGCTCGGGGCGGCCATATTCATATCCGAGGTGGCCCCGGCCAATGCCAGGAACGTGCTGAAGCCCCTGTGCGAGGTCTTCGCCGGCATACCCTCCGTGGTGTACGGTTTCTTCGGCCTCGTGGTGCTTCTGCCCCTGCTCAGGGCGGTTTTCCCCGAGCAGCTGCTCTTCGGCTCCTCCTGGCTGGCGGGATCCATCCTGCTTGGGATAATGGCCCTGCCCACCATCATCTCGGTCTCGGAGGACGCCCTCCGGGCGGTCCCCCTGTCATACAGGGAGGCGTCGGTTGCAATGGGCGCGACCAGGTGGGAGACCACGAGGAAGGTCGTGGTCCCCGCGGCGATCTCAGGCATATCCGCGGCCGCCATACTGGGCATAGGCCGGGCCATCGGGGAGACGATGGCCGTCATGATGGTGTCAGGCAACGCGGCGATATTCCCTGACCCTCTGTGGGACGTGTTCTCGCTGGTGAGGACCATAACCGCAACACTGGCCCTGGAGATGCCCGAGGTCGTGGTGGGCAGCGTGCATTATTCGTCCCTGTTCCTGCTGGCCCTGATCCTGATGGTGATGGTGTTCGTTGTCAACTACGCCGCAAGGGTCCTCGTCAGGAGGACCAGGAGGAGATTCGGCGGGGAGCAGACCGCCGGGCGGTTATCCCTGCCCGGCATGAGGGATTTGCTGGGAGCTCGGACGGCGGCGCGCGTCAGGAGCGGGACCGCGCTCACGGTTCTCTTCGCGGCGTCCGCCATGGCGGCGTCCCTTTTCGCGGGCCCATACCTGACATTCGGCTCCGCCGCGGCCGTGACGGTCGCGGCCGTGATCGTCGGGAAGGCCGCCCGCAGGCTGTCCCCCGCGATCAGGCAGAAGGCGGCCCACATGTCCCTCCTGGCAGTCATGATCCTGGTGCTGGCCTTGCTCGCGGTCATAATCGGGGACATAGTCATCAAGGGCCTGCCGGCCATCAGCCTCGAGTTCATCTTCGGGTTCCCCAGGGACGG
>JAAYZC010000039.1 GCA_012515075.1 Thermoplasmatales archaeon | reverse complement strand
ATCAGGCACGCGATAGGCCTGCAGGAATGCGACGAGCGCAGCATACGCTGCGACTGCAACATATCCGTGAAGGAGGAGAGGTGCGAGGTCAAGAACGTGACCGGCCTCAAGAACTGCGAGAGGGCCCTGATGTACGAAGCCGTCAGACAGACCAAGGTCCTGAAGGCCGGAGGGCGTGTGGAGAGGGAGACCCGGCGCTTCGACGAGGAGCGTAAGGTGACCCTCCCGGCCAGGAAGAAGGAGTTAGAGGCCGATTACGGTTACATTGGCGAGCCCGATCTGGGAGTCTACCATATCGGCAAGATGGCCGAGGGCATCAAGGTCAGGGAGAGCCCGCAGAACATGATACGCAGGCTCGCCCAGGAGTACGGTATAGAGACGGCGACGGCCAGACAGCTGGTGTCGACCTCGGTCCCCCTGGCCGAGTTCTTCGAGACCCTGGCCGAGGAGACGGACGTTCCCACGGCGGTCACCTGGACCGCCGGGGTGATAAGCGCCAACTGGAAATCCTACGACAGGTCCGAGGAGTCGGACCGGCGGATGGTGTCGGCGGTCAAGCGCCTGTTCGCAGGGGAGATCACGGACACTGAATGCTCCATCATCCTGAAAGCCGTCATGACCGGGACCGATCCCGAGGAGGCTGGAAGATCCTCCGAGGACCTGGACGCCATGATCGGCTCCTTCCTGGACGCCAACCCCTCCATCGTCGAGGATTACCGGAAGAACGAGAAGGCCGCGAACAGGATCATAGGACACGTTATGAAGGAGACCGGAGGAGCGCACCCCTCCTCGGACATAGTGGCCGCCGCCAAGAGGATCCTGGAATCCCGGCTCTGAGATGCCGCGGTTATTTCCGGGAGGGCCGTTGGCAGACCCTCCCGGCGCGCCGAACCCAACGGCTTCGCTGTGTATCCCTATGCACGGACAGTATATAATTTAGTCTGTCCTAAAAAAGATTTAGGATAGGTGAAAATATTTACCGGAGACTCATTCCCCTTCCTCGTCGGACTCGTCGAAGAAATCGTCTATGGCCACCGACATTATCTGGAGCTCCTCCAGCTTCTCGTCGTCCACCTTCGACGGGGCCTCGTCCAGAAGGGACTGGGCCTTCTTGTTCTTGGGGAACGCTATGACCTCGCGTATCGTATCCTTGCCAAGGAGTATGGAGACGAAACGGTCGATTCCTATGGCGATCCCCCCATGGGGCGGCGCCCCGTAGCTGAGGGCCTCGAGGAAGTATCCGAAGTCCCGCTCGATCTTCTCCTCGGACATGCCCAGGATCCTGAACACCTCCCTCTGGACCGCGGGGTCGTGAATCCTGAGGGAGCCCGACCCGAGCTCGTTCCCGTCCATGACTATGTCGAAGCAGGCCCCTCCGACGTTTTCCGAGCCCGGCGGCCCCGTCGGAAGAACGAAGGGGTGATGGAAGGCATCGTGCTTGCCGGAGACGGGATCTATCTCGAACATCGGACAATCGACGATCCAGAGGAAGCTGTGCCTGCCCTCCGGTATCATATCCAGATCCTCCGCGATCTTCCTCCTGAGAAGGCCACCGCCCTCGAGCGTCGGTTTCCAGGGGCCGGCGATGAGGAAGACCAGGTCCCCCTCCTCTGCCCCGAGATTCCGCTTTATGCCCTCGAGTATCTCGGGCGTGAAGTATTTGGTTATGTTGCTCTTGAGGACACCGTCCTCGCACCTCATCCAGGTGAGACCGCCCAGACCCGCCTTCTTGGCGTACTGTATGTAGCGGTCGACCTCGTTCCTGCCCACGGCGCGATCGCCGGCGAGCGAGGCCTTGACGTTGATGCCGGAGACTATGCCCCCGCTGGAGATTATCTTCCGGAATATCTCGTAGGGCGCGTCCCTGACCGTGTCCGTCAGCGACACGAACTCGAGCCCGTACCTGGTGTCCGGTTTGTCCGAGCCGAACCTCTCCATTGCCTCTCTGTAGCCGATCCTCTGGAACGGGATGTCCAGCTCCTCGGAGTAAATCCCCATCCATATGTGGGCCATCAGGGCCTCCACCGTGTCCTGTATGTCCTTCTCGTCCACGAAGGACATCTCCATGTCCAGCTGGGTGAACTCCGGCTGGCGGTCCTTGCGGGAGTCCTCGTCGCGGAAGCACCTGGCCACCTGGTAGTAGCGGTCCATGCTGGCGACCATCAGCATCTGCTTGAACAGCTGGGGGGACTGGGGCAGAGCGTAGAACGCGCCGGGGTGAACCCTGGACGGCACTATGTAGTCCCTGGCGCCCTCGGGGGAGGTCCTGGCCAGGACCGGGGTCTCGATATCCAGGAACCCGGACTTCTCCAGATACTGCCTGGCCAGATGCACAAGCCTGCTCCTGAACTCCATGGACCTCACCATCTCTGTCCTCCTGAGATCGAGGTACCTGTACTTCAGACGGGTCTCCTCGTTCGGCAGGACCCCTTCCTTCTGGTCCCCGAGTTCGAAGGGCGGCGACCTGGACCTGTTCAGCAGCTCGGCGGAGGTTATCAGAACCTCCACCCGGCCGGTTGGGTTCCTCGAATCCTCGGTACCTTCGACCCTCTCCCTGACCGTACCCGAGATGGACACGACGGACTCTCTGGTGAAGGTCCTCATCGCCCCGGAGACGCTCTCGGCATCCGTCCCTTCGGGAAGGTCCTCGGGATCGAAGACGACCTGGGTGATACCGTATCTATCGGCAAGGTCTATGAATGCGACCCCGCCGTGGTCCCTGGAGAACCTTACCCAGCCTTGCAGACATACCTCTCTGCCGAGATCCGATGACCTCAGCTCCCCACAGGTGTGCGTTCTTTTCATCACAAATGCCTCTAGAGCTACTGGGTTTCGTTAAGAACGGTTCCGTATAAAATCTATTTGCTTTCCCTATAAAGAAGGACGGCCGTCAGAGTATGTCGGGTATGAAATCGAAGGGATCCTTGACCATGTTCAGGACCACCAGTGTGTTGGTCTTGGCCACCCCCTCCATGGCCAGTATCGACTTCAGAACACGGGAGAACTCGTCACGGTCCTTGCAGGCGACCCAGGCCACGGAATCGCACTCCCCGGTGACGTCGAACACCGCGACCACCTGCAGGATCTTCCTGATGTCCTCCTGGACCTTTATGGCGTCCCCGTCGACGTATATCTGCACCAGGCCCATGTAGTCGAAGCCCAGCTTCATGTAGTCGATGTTGGCGCGGTAGCCGTTGATGACCCCTTTGGACTCCAGGGCCTTCACTCTCTGGATGAGCGTCGTCGGGTGGACCCCGAGCTGTTTGGCGATCTGCCTGTAGGAGCCTTGGCTGGAATTGCAAAGCAGCTCGATTATCCTTCTGTCGAGTTCGTCGAAGTCGCGCAGATCCGCCATCCATGACACCTTTAAAGCGTTCGCCTATCGATTATCGCATATTTATTAAGTCTGACGGGCATTAGCGGCCATCCCGTGGTAGCGATGACAGAGGAGATTTTCAGACAGGACGGATACATTTTCGAGTTCGAGGCCCGTGTCGTGAGGGTGTCCGGCGACAAGGTGGAGCTTGACAGCACGGCATTCTACCCCGGCGGCGGCGGACAGGTCTGCGACACGGGGAGCATCAGGGGCCACGCCGTGAGGGAGGTACGCTACGAGGGGAAGGATATCGTCCACATCGTCCCCGGCCACGATCTGAAGGTGGGAGACGCGGTATGGTGCAGCGTGGACTGGGACAGACGCTACGACCTGATGATGGGACATACGGGCGAGCACATACTGTTCAGCTCTCTGAAGCGCCAGGACCCCGATATTTCGATAGTCAAGATATACATATCGCCGGAGAGCAAATACGTTATCGTCGACCGTCCCGTCGGCTGGGAAGCGGCACGCGGCGCGGTGGAGTTCGCCAACCGTGTGATAAGGGATAACCACAGGGTCGTCAGGAGCATGATGGAACGGGACGACCCCGAGATGGAAAGGATAAGGTCGAACATGGAGAGGATAGGGGAGGGCGAGCAGATATCCGTGGTGGAGATAGGCGACGTGGATATCGCAGCCTGCAGCGGCATACATGTGATGGAGACGTCCGAGCTGTCCTGCCTTTTCGTGGACAGGATCGTGTCCGCCGGCAGGGAGGGATACGCCGTGCACTTCAGGATCGGGGCGCAGGCCGTGGATTCCGCCATGGCGCTTGCGAACACCTGCCTGCAGGCCGCGGAGGCCGCCGACAGCAAGCCCGAGGACATGGTCAGGGCAGTATCCAACATGAAGCGCGAGCTGGACGTCTCGAGGGGGTCTCTGAAGGCCATGGCCGAGAGGGAGCTCGCGGAACTTGTGCCTGAGGAAGTGTCGGGAATCCGTGTTTACTCGGGCATCTTCCCCGGCGCGGACAGGACGGTCCTCACCGGAGCCGCCGAATCGTTCAGGTCCGGCGGCGGCGTGGCCATA
Source organism: Thermoplasmatales archaeon (assembly GCA_012515075.1). Taxonomy (GTDB): domain Archaea; phylum Thermoplasmatota; class Thermoplasmata; order Methanomassiliicoccales; family Methanomethylophilaceae; genus JAAYZC01. Next base: position 1,023 of record JAAYZC010000039.1, on the reverse strand, counting down.
CTGGTATCATCGGGGGACGGGGCCGCCGCGGTGCTCGCCTCCGGTAACGAGAGGATCGATTGCCGGAAGGTGCTGGCGGAAACACTGGAACCTTTCGGCGGAAGGGGCGGGGGAAAAACAGGATTCGCCCAGGGCGGCATACCGGACGCGGGCGACGCAGAGGCGCTGCTGGCATCGCTGAGAGCCTCTGTCGTCAACAGCCTCGTACCAAGGTAAACATAATTAACGACGTTGCGCATGCGGGTCCATCATGTCGGGAATGAGAGGCGTCAATCCGCGTCAGATGAAGCAGGCCATGAAGAAGATGGGCATCACCAACACCGATGTAAAGGGTGTGACGGAGGTTGTGATCAGGACCCACGATGAGGAGATAGTCATAAGGGGCGCCCAGGTATCCTGCATGGAGGTCCAGGGGACCAAGAACTATCAGATAACGGGAACGGAGGAGCGCAGGCCCCTGGGATCGGAAGTGCCCGCCGCCGCCCACTTCCCAGAGGAGGATATCGAACTCGTGATGGCCCAGGCGGGCTGCGACCGCGAGGCCGCCGTATCCGCCCTGAAGGCATGCGAAGGGCAGCCCGCAGAGGCTATAATAAGGATAATATCGGGGTGAGAGTGAAATGTGTCTGGCAGTACCCGGGAAGATAATCAGGATAGACGGCGACAACGGCGATATAGACTTCGGCGGGGTGGTCAAGCAGGCCAACATATCCATGGTCGAGGCCAACGTAGGAGACTGGGCGGTGATTCATGCCGGCTTCGCCATAGAGATAATGGACGAGGAGGAGGCCCAGGAGACCCTGAAGCTATGGAATGAGGTCCTGGACCACGAAGGGACCCGCTTCTGCTGAGGGACATCGGAAAAAGTTATATACCGCCTCGGCATGGCTGGAATCGGTATGACGGCCATAGCGGCGGGGAGACACCCGGTCCCATCCCGAACCCGGAAGTAAAGTCCGCCTGCGTCTCTGCCTGTACTGTACTGCGCAAGCGTACGGGAACGCAGAAACGCTGTCAACCACT
>JAAYZC010000038.1 GCA_012515075.1 Thermoplasmatales archaeon | reverse complement strand
TGACCAGGGACACGACCTTCTCCAGGACCTTCTCCGCGTGGCCGTCGACCCTGACGTTCTTCCAGACGGCCTCGATGACACCGTCCCTGCCCACCAGGAAGGTGGTCCTCACGGTGCCCTCGGCCTCTTTGCCGTACATCCTCTTGACGCCCCATGCGCCGACCTTCTCGGTGAGGACGCGGTCACTGTCGCTCAGAAGCTTGATCCTCAGGCCGTTCTTGTCCACGAAGCGCCTGTGGGACCCGGAGCTGTCCCTGCTGACCCCGATGACGGGGACGTTCCTCATCATGAACTTCGGCAGGAGGGCCGTGAAATCGGTCGCCTCGCGGGTGCATCCCGCGGTCCCGTCCCGGGGATAGAAGTATATCACGTACCTTACGCCCTCGAGCTCCGAGGACCTGAAGATGTCCCCGTTCTCGTCGGGCAGCTCGAAATCCGGGAATCTGTCGCCTGTCTCCATCTCATCGCCTCACAGGAGACGGCCGCCGCTCCCGGCGATGAAACCGTCGAGTTCGATCTCCGCCACGGAGACCGGATGGTTGATGTCGAAATCGGTGACCACCTTGGGCGACACCTCTCCGAAGATCCCGACATACCTGCCGTCCACGGACAAGTGCGCGCCCCTTCCGGGGACGAACACGGGATAGTCGCAGGTCTCCACCGAATGTTCCGGAGCCAGCTCCCTCATTACGGCCTCCGTCACCGACTTCATCTCGGTGAAGGGGACCTTGGATGCCGTGGACATGATGCAGAGGCGTTCGGACCTCCTGCCGTCCCTGACCACGGTGCCCACCTCGAATATCCTCTGCGGGAGGTCCCTGTGCTTGTTGCGTCTCAGTATCCTCATGAGGCTGGGCATCAGGTACGCCCTCAGGCACGTGTGGTCCTCGGTTATGGGGTTAAGCAGTCTCACGGGATCCGTCTCCGGGAGACCGGAGATGCCGAACTCCTCCCTCTCGTTGCTCAGGGTGAGCGTGACTATCTCGGTGAATCCCAGTCCTATCATTATATCCCTCACGGAATCGGAGAAGGACACCGAGGGCAGCGTGCGGCCCACGGTCTGATCCAGCGAGTACCCTCCTCCGAACCTGTCGAATCCGTATCCGGCGGCCACGTCCTCGTACAGGTCCACAGTGTGCATTATGTCGAGCCTGGTGGAGGGAATCTCGACGTGTACGGCGTCGCCTTCCGTAAGGGCGTCCAGACCCATCCTGCGGAGGGCCTCCGCCGCACCTTCGGGCCCCAGCTCGATCCCCAGGAACCTCTCGCACTCGGACAGGGAGAAGCTCCTGCTCTCGGGGGAGAGGTCCGGGGAGTCGAACTCGGAGGCCCCCTTCATATGCACCGTGCCTATGCTTCCGCCGCGTTCCGCGAGGGCGGTGACCACGATGTCCAAGGCGCCCTTCACGGCCTTGCGGTCGAGACCGGTGACATCGACCAGCAGATTGCGGGTCTCCGTGGTCACCGCGGTCAGCGCACCGTTTATGACGGGCGGGAATGACAGCACGCTGCCCTGGGAATCCTCCAGCAGCGGGTACCTGTCCCTGCCCTCGAGCAGATGTGCGTACTCCCTGCCCTTCTCGTGCTTCTCCAGTATCTCGTCCAGATCCCACTCCTCTTCCTTGCCCAGGGGCACGAACCTGACGCTGCGGGGGTCCGCCGCCCTGTATGTGAACGGGGGCACCACCCTGTCCAGATCGTGTATGCCTATGGCCAGCTTGGACCTCTTCCTGCCTATTGTTATGTGCAGCTTCTCCTGGAGCTCCATCAGGGACCTGAGCAGGGCGTCCGTGATCTCCACGCCGAACACGGCGGCGCAGAGGAACACGGGCCTGACGTCCGCGACGCTGGCGTCCACGTACGCCTCGATGTCCGTGTCCTCGGTGTCGTACTCGGCCATGCCGGGCTCGATGTCCAGGAAGGCCCTCATCGCCCGGGCCAGGCCCTCCACGCAGTAGAGGTCGGGCCGGTCGGGGAAGAACTCCACTGACATCTCGTCGGTGCCGCCCTCCGTTTCGTGCATGTCCGCGCCTATGAGAGGCATCCTTTCCATCAGGGTGCTGGCTGGGACCTCTTCTCCCAGCAGCGAGCAGAGATCGCCGTAGCTGAAGTTTATGACCGGCATGACTGCTGGAACGGGAATGCGGTATAAAGCGGTTTTCGCACGCGCGCGTTCATCTTCCGAGAGCTTCGTGGGCCTTGCCGAGATGCCCGGCGGACTGGGCCCCCAGGGTGGACAGCTCGCCGGCGAGCACGGTTGCCGCGACGATCTCGGCGAACTTCCTGGCCTTGCCGGTGCCCAGGCACCCGAGAACGGACAGGGCCTCCGACTGACAGGGCAGCCTGGTCCCCCCGCCGACGGTCCCCACCTCGACGTTGGGCATCCTGACGCAGATGTACAGGTCGCCGTCCACGTCCTCGCAGGAGGTGAGGGTCATGCTGCCTCCGATGACCTGCGCCGGGTCCTGCCCGGTGGCCAGGAAGAGCGCCGCGACCATGTTGGCGGCGTGGGCGTTGGAGCCCAGGGACACGGCCATGGCGCTGCCCATCAGGTTCTTGCGGTAGTTGGTCTCCACGACGGCGGCCGTGGTCGTGTGCAGCCTCCCCTCCACGACCGAAGCGGGTATCCTGGCCTCTGCCAGAACGGTCTTGCCGCGGCCTTTCAGGATGTTTATGGCCGCCGGCTTCTTGTCGGTGCACATGTTACCGGACACGGACACCAGCTTGGCGCCGGTCCTCTCCTCGATTATGCCGCATGCCGCCTCGGTGGCGATGGTCGCCATGTTCATCCCCATGGCGTCCCCGGTGTCGAAAACGAACCGGAGGTACAGGTTGCGGCCGTTGGGATACGGCTCTATGTCCAGCAGCCTGCCGTGGCTGGTGGTCTTGGAAACGGCCTCGCCCAGGGTGTCGGCGTTCTCGGATATCCACGCCATGACTTCGGTGGCGTGGTCTATGCCGTCGACACGGAAGACCGGGGCCCGGGTCATGGTGTCCATGTAGATCTTGGTGTGGGCGCCTCCCGCCTCGGTTATCACGGACATGCCGCGGGATATCGATGCCAGCAGCGCGCCCTCGGTGGTGGCCAGGGGTATTATGAAATCCCCTTCGGCATGATCCCCTCTTATCCTCACGGGTCCGGCGAACCCCAGGGGTATCTGGGTCGCCCCTATCATGTTCTCTACGTTCCTGGAAGCGCCCTCGGGATCGAAGGAGTATGCCGCAACGTGCTCGAGCCTGGCTCCGGAGAACTCCTCCACCGCCGCCCGGCGATCGTCGACATCCGCCCTCCCGTAGCCTCTGTTCTTGAGCCTCTTCCTGAGTTCGGGGCTGTCCGCCATGATATGACGATTGGACGGACCGTAGATAAACTTACTGGGGGGAGTGTGCTCCCACAGGGAAAGGACTTATCCATGTATTGAATAAGGGTTGCATGCGCAGGCCCGACAAGGCCATACTGGAGATCGGAGAGAAGCACGTGCGGCGGGAGATTGCCCGCATCGACGAGAAGGTCTCGGTGGTCAGGAAACTGTATCTCGACGAGAGCACCCGCCACGACATGGTGGACGCCCGGATAACCAGATACTTCCCGTATTTCCTGGTCATGTGCGCGGTTCTGATAGCGGCCCTCCTCTGGATGGGCGGTACGATGGACGTGCAGTACCTTCTGCGCGACATCTGCCTGGGATTCATAATAGGCTTCTCGCTCCTGGGTATATACTCCACCCTGGCATCCGACAGGGGGGCCATTCCGCCCGCGGTGACGGCCCTGGTGTACCTCCTGTTCCCTCCGGTCGCCGCCGCCATCGTCCTGGCGCTTGCCCACACCGTGCTCCCCGGGGCCCTGGAGAGCAACTTCGTGTCCCACACCGGCGATCTGGCCTACGATTTCGTCGTGCAGTCTGTCAGGATCTACTTCGTGGTGGGCGTGACCCTGCTGACCATAAACGGAGTTATCTCTGTGGTGGTCGCATACTTCCGCAAGTACATCGGAAGGGTCTACGTGTCGATAGGGGATGTGGACACCCGGAACCCCGACAGGGGGGGCAAGGTGATGATGACCCTGTTCGGCATACCGGACATAATAGACGTGGAATCGGTGGACATAGAGCCCCTGGACGACGAGGGGGTGTTCCCGGTCAGGGCCATGTTCGGACTGGCCTTCGCCATGTTCCTCCTCGGCGTCATGGTGTGCTCCAACATATTCCTCAATCCTTACTTCATAGAGCAGATGGAGTACGGGGACATGACGCTGATAGCCACCATGCTGTCCCTCTTCCTGCCCGTGCTCGTCTTCCCCTGGCAGATAACCAAGGCAATCGGGGTGAAGGTGAAGAGCTCGGCCCGTGACTACTACGTGTGGAAGGGCATGAAGAGGACCATATACCAGAGCTTCTTCACGCTGGCAGTATTCATACTGCTCATATTCATACTGATGTACCTCAACATCGACTTCGGCCGGGTCCTGGTCACATACCTGGGCTACATAGCCCTGATGGCCGTGATATCCCTGGGTTACTCCTTCCTCTACTTCAACAGGCATTACCAGGGGTTCAAAAGAGGCATAATCAAGGGATTCTACCGCGCCAAAGAGGAGAGGATCCGGGCGGACCCGGAGGAGAAAGCGGAAGTTGGGGGAACGGAAAGGGGATCTTCGCGACCCTGAGGGCGCTTTCTGATCGTTAGGTAAGGAGGAAATAACTGATCCAAAGGTCGTAGAACAACCGGAGCAGATCCCCTTTTCGTCCCCGGATCGGACTAATATCGCACAATATTTAAAAGTAGTCCGTTTACAACGAAACCAGATGAAAATTACGGGGAGAGATGTCTCCAGTTGCTTATAAAGATTCCGCCTTCAAAAACCTGATGTATCCAACGACATACGTTAACTGTTCTGCGTGCTACCGGAACGGCGCCGGCGGATCACTCCGGTTCGCACTCCCTCGCGACCCTGCGGCGGGAGTGCAGGGTCAGGACGGCCCACACCGCCACCAGCGTTATCACGGGTATGACCGCGCCGCGGACGTCGCCGAGGAGCGCGTAGGCACCTATCAGCCCCAGGACGCCCACCGCACCGTACCTGCGCAGAACGGTGCCTCCCCCCAGCAAGATGGTGAACCCGATTATCAAGATCCACATCAGGGCGGACGCCAGGGCCGACGAGGACAGCCAGAGGAAGGTGTTGCCTCCCACGTACTCGTAGATGATCGGCGACAGGATGTGCTCGAACAGCAGCGGCACGGCCACGACGAGGGCCAGGGTCAGCAGCATCCCGCCCAGCATGCACTCTATCACACCCGGTTTCCGCTTCTCCTCCTCGGACAAGGTCAGCCCTTCTTCTGTATGGTCCCGTCCTTCTTATGGGGGACGGTGCGGGAGCCCTGGTTCTTGGCGATCTCGTCGGCCTTCTTCAGGGCCTCCTCCTTCGTCTTGAACCTGGCCGTGGCCTTGGTGTTCCCGGCCCCCTTCACCTGCCACCCGCCGTCGGGATGCGGGAGGACGTGCTGGACTCTGCCCTTGGAGGATGCGGCCGCATCCCTGCCCCCTTCTTTCTCATTCTTGGACATGTCGTGCCCTCCATCATGAATCGGAACAGCGCGTATTAATTGTTTCCAGGGCCAGGCCCGCCCGGATCATGGCGGCCAGCTCCCCGAATGAGCCCGCCGTGCGGCCTCTGAGTATCCCGGTTATCATCGCGTTGTCGCCGCCCATCTCCGACACTCGGAGGTCCGTCTTGATCGCGAAGCAGGGGATGCCCGCGGCGTAGGCGTACCCGAGCTCCACAGCGGCACCCTCGTCGGGAACCCGGCCGTCCAGATTGTAAACGAACACGTCGCAGCGGTGGAGCTCCTCCATGTCGGCCTCGAACAGCGCGACATGCATGTCATCCCCTGCGGGCGGAACGATGTCCTGGGGCAGGAAAACCTCGTACCCTTCCGCCTCCAGCTCCGACCTCGCCCTCTCGTTGTAGTCCCTCTCCGCCCGGCAGAAGAGAGGGCCCGCGAAATAGATCCTCGGCCTCATGCCGCCGAATACGTCGGAGGCGTCAAAAGCGTTGCGGGGAACCGCCCCTGCGAATAATGTAATAACCCCGGACGGCATCACCGGAGACATGACGGACCCCGTTTACGAGACCATTCAGCGGGCCAAGAGGCAGGCCGAGAGCGGCAACCCCTCGGGTGCCGCGGAAACCCTGGAGGCCTATCTCTCCACGGACCCGCACAACACCGAGGCCAGGATATTCCTGGCCAACGTCCTGGACCTCCATCTCAAGGACAAGGAGACCGCCCGCATGCAGCTGGACATCGTCCTGGACCTCGACCCGGACAACGAGAAGGCGCTCAAGGCCATGGCCGTGCTGCTCCAGGGACACAAGAGGAACACCGAGACGGTGGATGGGATATACAGAAGACTCCTGGAGACCTGCCCGGACCCGGACCTCTACGCCAGCTACGCATTCTTCCTCAAGATGCAGAAGGGGGATTTCGCCCGGGCCGCGGAGTACTACGAGAAGGCCATAGCCCTCGCGCCCCGCAGGCCGGAGTACCGGAGGAACTACGCCGTGCTGCTCCTGAACGACCTGAAGGACTGGCAGAAGGCGAGGTCGGAGCTGGAGGCGCTGATGGGTCTCGTACCGGGGGACGAGAAGGTGAGGAAGGCCTACGAGCGCCTGATCAAACAGAAATTCGATAAGTCAGGAAACGTTAAGAAGGGGTTGTTCGGGAGGCCGAGGAGATGATTAATAGGAGCAGGGTGTTATTATCGGAGGAGGTATTGAATTGGAATTGAAAGGATCCAAGACAGAGGCCAACCTCAACACCGCGTTCGCGGGCGAGTGCATGGCCAGGACCAAATACACGTACTACGCGTCTCAGGCGAAGAAGGAAGGATACGAGCAGATCGCCGATATCTTCATGGAGACCGCCGAGAACGAGAAGGAGCACGCGAAGCTCTGGTTCAAAGCCCTCCACGGAGGGTGCGTCCCGAAGACCGTGGAGAACCTCAAGGATGCCGCCGGAGGCGAGAACTACGAGTACAACACCATGTACGCGGATTTCGCCAAGGAGGCCCGCGAAGAGGGGTTCGACGAGATCGCGAAGCTGTTCGAGATGGTCGGCGACGTGGAGAAGGAGCACGAGGCCAGGTACCTGGCCCTTCTGAAGAACATAGAGGAGGGTATCGTGTTCAAGAGGGACAAGGCCGTGATGTGGAAGTGCCGCAACTGCGGGCACATACACGTCGGCACCGAGCCGCCCTCGGTATGCCCTGTGTGCAAGCACGCCCAGTCCTACTTCGAACTCAGGTGCATGAACTGGTGAACGAAGACGGGCTCCCGTCCGCGGGAGCCCTGAACCCCTTATGCCGGACCCCGGCCCGCCTGAGCGCGGGCGGGGTCATTTCAGCCTTATGGTCTCCAGATTCTGAGGGGCCTTGGTCTCTATCCCGTACTTCTTGTAGATGGAGGAGGCCAGGTCCGTGCACTTGCGGTCCTCGCCGTGGCCGATGATGATCTTGTCGGGTTTGGGTTCCAGGGACCCTATGTACTTCATCATCTGCTTGCGGTCGGAGTGACCGGAGAATCCGTCGACCGTCTCCCGGTTCATCTTGATCTGCAGGTCTATGGTCTTGCCCCTGTGGTTCAGGGAGATTTCGCTGCGCCCCCTCTGTATCGTGCGGCCGATACTGCCCTCGGACTGGTATCCGACGAAGAGCAGCCAGTTGCGGTTGTCGTCCGCCCATTCCCTGAAGTACTCCAGGACCGGGCCGCCGGACATCATGCCGCTCGTCGCCAGGACTATGCAGGGATCGGGGGAGTGGCAGATCTCCTCCCTCATGGCCGCCGTCTCCACCCTGTGGAATATGGGGCTGAGGAAGGGGTTCTCGTTCTGCTGGAAGATTTGGGTGCGGAGCTGGCTGTTTAGGTACTCGGGGTACGCTGTGTGGATCGCGGTGGCCTCCCATATCATGCCGTCCAGGTAGACGGGGACGTTGGGCAGCCTGCCGGTGCGCATTAGCTCCTCGATGACCAGCATGACCTCCTGGGACCTTCCGACGGCGAAGACGGGTATCAGGACCTTGCCGCCGTGCTCGGTGGCCTGGACCAGGAGGTCGCGCATCGCTTTGGAGGCGTCGGCCCTGGTGGGCTGCATGTCGTTGTGCCCGCCGTAGGTGGACTCTATGACGAGGGTCTCCAGCCTGGGGAACCTGTTGTTGGCCGGGTTGAACAGCCAGGACTTCTCGAACTTCGTGTCGCCGGTGAAGGCCACGTTGTGGAGCCCGTCGCCTATGTGGAAGTGGGCTATCGCGGATCCGAGGATGTGGCCGGCGTTGTGGAACGTGAGCCTGACGTCGGGGGATATGTCGGTGGTCTCGTTGTACTTGAGAGGTATGGTGTGCAGTATCTCCTTCCTGACATGCTGGGCCTCGTAGTACTGCTTCTTGGCCTCCCCGAAACCGAGCTTGATGTTGTCCAGCTGCAGGAGGGCCATCAGGTCCCTGGTGGGCGGGGTGCAGTAGACCGGGCCCTCGTAACCGTATTTGAACAGGGCGGGAAGGGTCCCGCAGTGGTCGAGGTGGGCGTGGGTGAGGACGACGGCATCGATGGAGTCCAACGGCTGCACCTCGGGTATCCCGAAGTACGGGGTGGCGTCGGAGCCGGGGTCCAGGCCGCAGTCTATGAGTATCTTGCTCTCCCTGGTGGAGAGGAGCGCGGCGGACCTGCCGACCTGCCTGAACCCGCCCATGGAGGTCATCCTGACCCACTGCTCGCCGTCGAGGGTGGGGCGGGCTATACTCCTGGCGACGCGCTTGAGCATCTCGCTCCTCTCGTCCAGATTCACCCTGAGGTATCCGCGGACGTCCGAGACGGTCTTCGACGGGATCGGCGGGGCGCGGACGACTTTGACGTTCCATCCGGTTCCCCCTTTTATCTCGTTGAGAAGCTGCCCCTCCTTGCCTATGACGGTGCCGGGGTTGATCGCCTCTATTATGGCCTCCCCGGTCTCGTCGACGAAGTAGATGTCGGTTATCCCCGCATCCTCCGGTATCATGGAGCGTATCTTCTCCTCCACCAGCTTGGTGTCGCCGAGCGTGGATGGATCGGGTCTTATGTCGACCCTCCTGCGGAGGCCCTGTGCGAGCATCCTCGCTATGTTGTCGTTGCCGGAGAACTTCTCGTACTCCTTCGTATATATGACAACCAGGGGTCCCTCGAATTCTATCGCCGAGATGTCCTTGTCCGAAGGGACCAGACGCCTCACTTCCTCCCTGAGGTTGTCGAAAAGCCTTTCTGCGTTCATATCAAGACCAACTGAATGTGTTAAACATGGAGAATAAGCGGTTTGGGAAGAGGTTTGGGAAGAGGTTTCAATTAGGATATCTGAAACCGAGCTCCGCGGCCCTGACCCTTATGGTCTCCTCGGGAATCTCCTCGTACCCGTCGGGACCTATGAAGGATATCAGCATGCCGTCGCCGCTGGCGGCGTCCCTGCGTATCGCAGAGTTGAGACCGGTGATCGCCAGGTCCACGGCCTCCTGTCTGGTCATGTCGGGCTTGTACGCGGCCTCGAGGGCTCCCAGTGCGAATACGGACCCGGACCCCACGGATACGACCTCGTCCTCGATGTAGCCGCCGGCGCCGTCGATGCTGTAGACGTGGCCGCCGGTCCTGTCGTATCCTCCGACTATCAGACCGAGGTAGAAGCCCTGGCGTATGACGTTGGAGACGAGGGTAGCCGCCGCGTTGACGGACATCGGCATACCCCTCTTGACGCTGTACATGGCGACCTCGCTCTGTATGTATCTGACCATCAGCTGCGCATCCCCCACCAGTCCGGCTATGGTCATCCCCAGATTCTCGGAGATCCTGTATACCTTCTGAACGTGGGAGTGGGCTATCGTGTAGCCCATGGTCGCCCTGCGCTCGGATGCCATCACCACCCCGTCCTTGCACTTGATGCCTATGGTGGTGGTGCCAGTCTTAAGAACGTCCTCTGCCTGTGCCATTGTATTCCCTTCTAAAATCAATTATAACCAGTGGAAAACGCACCAGTCGATTGACTTATGCTGTGACGCCCATACGATTATCGCTTAAAAGCTTTTCTTCTGTTGCCTACCGTCATTCCGGGTGTAGGGAAGGAGGGCGCGAACATCTTATTAATCAGTACCGCGGATAAGGTGGTGAGGGGGTAGCGAGTAAGTCCTGTTCCTTTTCGCACCGGAGATGACTGTGCTCCTCAAACTGAATATACGGACAGGCCCGCGTCAAGACTACCGTTCTTGCCCCCTCACCCCTTCTCTGCGAAGACGGACAGGATCAATGCGTCGGAAGCGTACCTGATCATGAGCGACAGACCCGCCCCTGCCAGGAACCCCGTGGCCAGCCGGGCCTCCCAGACGTTCCACCCCATTGCGTACTGGATGGCCCAGTCCGCTGCGCAGGGCAGCATCAGGAGTATGCCGAACAGCAGGAAATCCGAACGGCGTCTGTTCACCGCGGGTATTGCCAGAAGAGCGGCCGACGTCGCGGCCAGGCCCGCCAGGGCCCCCGAATCCCTGACGCAGAATGCGATCTGGGAGCCGTTGAGGAAGAACGACCTGCCCGCCTCCTGATGGCAGAAGACATCGCCCAGCAGGTACACCGAACCCGACAGAGGGTCAATGGAGGACCAGATGTCCCAATGGTCCACATTGACCGGGACGCCGTCGAGACCCGTCAGGCTGCCGTACGGCAGCATGAACGGGACCGCCAGGATCAGGACAAGCAGGGCTGCGGAGACGAGCAGCACGATCCGAAGGGGTGTGTCTTCGCCCACGTCCCCTCAACCCCTTTGCGGGTATTTAACCGTCCCCGGCTCAAAGCTGCCATGCGGAGCACAGCGTGAACACCGCCAGGGCCACGGGGGCCGTGGCGCCGAACCTGAACACGACGTGCCTGAGCCCCTCCCTTCCCGTGAGGCAGACCGTCAGCACGGATATCAGCGCGCAGAGCTCCACCAGATACAGCGCCAGGACCGCCTTCGTGCCCGCGGGGTCCACGGACCCGGCCAGGGCCGAGACGGG
>JAAYZC010000037.1 GCA_012515075.1 Thermoplasmatales archaeon | reverse complement strand
CCGTACTTCTCGCCCATATCTTTGGAGACCTCGAGATACTTCTTCACGCTGGCCTCGTGCACGGTAAGCGTGAGCTTGTATCCGCAGGTGCATTTTCCGGAAAGAGGAACCCGGCGGTACTTCTCTCCGCATTTGGTGCATCTTACGCTCTGAGAGGAGAACGACCTCAGGTTGCCTATCATGTCGGGCATAAGGTGTTTGTTGATCACCTTGGAGGCAACATCCCTCTCGTCCACCGCTCTTATCTTCCTTCCCAGCCCCAGTTGGGCATCCATCTTGTCGCGCATGGTCTCCAGCGTGGTGTAGGCGGAGTGCTTGGGGCCCTCAGACACGTCTTTGGTGTCGTGGGTGAATCCGAAGCCCTCGTACTGCCGCGGGGTCCCTATCCGGCCTGCCACCAGGTCCATGATGCCCTCTATGTCCTTGGGGTCGCGCATATCCATGGCCGCCCTGTAGAACTCGAGAGGGTACTCCCTGAGACAATCTATGTTGTGCGCCTCCTTGTCGATTTCATTGGGATCCAGCCTTGTGGTGAGCACCAGGGGGGCGTCCATAAGCCCGCCTCTTCTATCGGGCATATAGGCCCTCGAGAAGTTGAGCAGCGCGTCCATCATCAGAATTATGCTGTCCTCGTCGCCGTCGCAGTTCCTACGCTTGGCGGCATGGAAGAAAGGATGGGCAAGACCTCCGGCCGCCCCAGTATAGCCGATGATCCTGCACAGGATACCGCCGGAGGTATGGGGAGCCAAACCTATGCAAAGATGTCCGATGAGGTCCGAGCGGCTGTTTATGCAGTAGAACCTCGGGAGGTCGTAAAACCTCTCCAGCTCATCATCGACGAACCTGGAAACCTTGACCATATAGTCCCCGCAGTCCCTGGATGGTATGAAATCCTGGACCTTGAGCTCGCATATCTGATTCCCGTCCACAAGCGGCTCGCCGTTCCAATCATGTCTGTACCCAAGCTCCCTGGCCTTCTCCACCGAGAGCCCTATCTCGTCGGGTCTGAAGTGGGTTGTGGGTATGTCCGTCATGTCGTATCTTATGGTCCCGTCCTTGAATACGTAGACATCGTTCTTCGCCCTGAGTATGCCCTTCTCCAGATTCTCGGGGACCTTCATCTTGGAGGCCAGCCCCTCAACGCACCTGAGCTCGTCCACGGGCCTCTCCTTGAGCAGTTCCAGGGCGGCCCGGTACTCGGATTCCAGGTCGATCTCCACCATGTGGGAGTCGGATCCGGGCACGCGCGGCTTCTCAATATAGAACGTGTGGCTTCCGCATTCCCTGCACCAGGTCCTGTACGTGATCTTCTGGCAGGATTTGCAGACCCGGTTGCCCACATCCATCTTCAAAGCGGTCCTGGCGTTCCTCATGGCGTGCGCGTTCTTCTTGGACGCGTTTATCGCACTGTTCATCTCCCTCTTGGCTTCGGGGTCCCTGCCCACCGGGAACAGGACATGTACCGCCGGCGTCATACGGCGCTCCTTAGATTTCTCCGGACGCCCCATTCTCGCTCCGATGCGGGTGCGAGCTCTTGCACGCACCTCCATGCCCATGAAGCCGCTGACCAGGTCCAAGGAGTCCCCTGGGGCGGGTTCGGAGGTCTTGCTGAACCTGTCTCCCTCGAAGACAAGCCCGAGGCCATCTGCCAAAGGCAGCGAAAGACCCGCGTCGATCAGCACCTTCCCGGCCTCTGCCCTGTGCAGGGCGCCGAGGTCCTCGAGTGTCCTCTTAGAGGAAGATTCCAAGGGTATGGCGAGCCGCCCTTCCATGACGATCCCCTTCTCCGCTACCGTATCCCTCAGGTCGAGGAGCCTCTCCCGAGGGAGGTCATACCAGAAGAGGTTGTATTTCGGGTGCAGGGGCACGCCCAGGTCCTTGGACATCGCCTTGGCCCTCTCGTATGAGGGGTTCTCCCAGTCATCGGGCAGGACGGACGTCCTCTCCTTGAGCTCCTGCTTGTGCCATTCCAGGGAGTATCCGCAGGGCGCCAGGACATGGTTGTTCTCGCAGAACTCCCCGTAAGGGACGAGGATCTCCCCGTTGTCCACGATCTCGGATACCATGTCGCGTATCTCCAGGACCGATTCCTTCGTAGGACAGTACACGAGGTCGCCGCTCTTCAGCAGGACCGTTGGTCCCTCTATGCTGTCGCAGGGTGTGACCACGCAGGCCTTGCCAGGACGTTCTATCTTCACCTGGGTTCCCAAAGCCATGAAGTCATCCATCGCGTACATGGTGGCGGGATTGAATGCCAGGGATGCGAGCCCCGCGGTCCTGGCGCGTCCGTACCTGAGTCTGAATCCCCCCTTCTGTGAAGGGTGCCCGAAGATGGGGCGGCCGGCGACAAGGTCCTTGAGGTACTTCGTCGAGGGTTCTATCCTCTTCTCGTCGTCCTCCTCGGCCTCGGGGGCCTTGTGCGAATCTATGTATTCGCTTATGAACTCCCAGCCGCCCAGCTCCAGTTTGTCGACGTGCTTCTTTATCTTCGAAGCCTTCTGGCAGAGCCCCTCGGCTATGACCAGGCAGGCGCCTCCACGGACCTTGTTCGTCTCTATGCGCGGAAGGTCCCTGTATCCCGATATCTCCACATCCTCGGTGCCCTCCCCGTCGATGCATATAGGGCAGTTCCTTACTATGAGCTCTATCTCCTGGGGGCTGGGTATGAATTGCAGATGCTGGGCCTGTTTGTAGAGAGGTATCTCCTCGTCGAACCTGGAGACCTCGGCCTCGGTGGGAACGTACCTCCCTATCCCCAGCTCCTGTCTGACGACATCCGCAATCAGCACGCTCATCGCCTGCGCGGTGCCGCCTGCGGCACGTATGGGCCCGGCGAAGATAAGATCCACGTAATCGGAGCCGTCAGTGTTCTTCTTTATCTTGGTGGCCGCTATGCCCTCCAGCGGGGCCACGAGTATGCCCTCGGTAAGGACCGCGAGCCCAACCCTTATGGCGCGGTCCAGGGATACCTCCATGTTCTCGGCTGGCCTTTTGGCGATTTCCTTGGCGGCCATGAGAGAGACGACCTCCCTGTTGCCGTGTTCGGCCGTCAGCCGGCGTATGTCCTCGGCCACGCCTGCCACGTCATAGTCAGACAGGAGCTCCTCCACACGGGACGCCAGATCCTCAGCCTGAGGTATGTCCACCTTTATCTCGGGGTCCCGGCCCCTGCGGCGGGCTCTCGTGGCGATGTCGTAGCAGGTCCGGTTCTTCTCGGCGAGGTCACGGAAGTACTCGCCCATCTCGCCGCTCATGGCAACCTGGGCGGGCACGGTCACACCCCGCTTCCGTCCTTCACAGCCCTGAGCTCTCCGAGCACCGCTCCTTTGAGCCCATCCACGTTCTCACCCGTCTGAGCCGAGAAGCAGAGGCGGTCGCTTCCGGTGCGCATTATATCGCATTTGCTCTCGGCGACTATTATGGGCACGCCGGCGAAACCCGATCTGACCGAGTCGAGGAGGGCTGTCTGTTTCTCCACAGAGAAACCGCAGGTCTCAGAAGGGTCTATGACGAAAAGTATGACGTGGGTGAGGTATTTGAGTGCGAGGGCGGCCTGCTTTTCGATATCGTTCCTCTCCTCAAGACTTCTGTCCAGGAGTCCGGGGGTGTCTATTATCTGGTATTTCCTCCACCCGTCATCTATGTGGCCGATGATTATGCCCTTCGTGGTGAAAGGGTACGGAGCTATCTCAGGGGCGGCGGTGCTCAGAACGGTGACCAGATTGCTCTTCCCCACGTTGGGGAATCCCGCCACAACGACCGTGGGCACCTCGGCCTCCACGGCGGGTATGTTCCTGAATCTGTTCTTGGCCTCCTGGAGGAAGAGCAGGTCATCGGATATGCGTCTTATGACGGAGGAAAGACGGCCATAGAAGCCGGTCCTTATGGATTCGATTATGGCCGGATCCTTGGTGCGCCGTATCTCCCTGAGCGCCTCGTCCTTGAGCTTCTTGCTCCGGCCCGCCGCCCAGTTCAACGCCCCCAGCGACTTCTTGTAACGGTCGATGCCTAT
This sequence comes from Thermoplasmatales archaeon, assembly GCA_012515075.1. Classification (GTDB taxonomy): domain Archaea; phylum Thermoplasmatota; class Thermoplasmata; order Methanomassiliicoccales; family Methanomethylophilaceae; genus JAAYZC01. The sequence goes on along the minus strand of JAAYZC010000037.1, from coordinate 1,024 downwards.
TATCAGGTCGACCAGCTCCGGGAAGAAATCCTCGTCTTTGTCTATGCGCGGAAATCTCTCCACGTAGCCCTGGAGGGTGGTCTCCACAATGTCCCCTGAGGCCGTGACCTTGGCCAGGGCGGTCTTCTTCTTACCGTCCAGTGCGTTGGTGCCGGTCTTGGAGATCTTGGATGCCCTATGGTACGCTTTGTCCATCAGTTCCTCGGAAGTGAGGACAGTCGGTATCTTGAAGTTCATCCCGGCCATGGGTGACGTTATGGTCGGGCGCATATTAACGTTTCGCGGAAACCTGCCCCGTCACGGCCCCGGCCGAGTCGGATTCACGCCCTCCTCCGCTCGAAGACCGCCTTCAGAAGCCACAGGTCGGACTCCAATCCCCTGTCCGCTCCAAGCCCCGACGGTATGGCCGCATGGGGACATCCCTCCACGACCACTCCTGCCTCGACACGCCATCTCCCGATGTCGTGGCCGAACAGGTTGCATATCCCCGAGAGGTTGCATCCTATGGATATGCCGATATCGACAGCCTCTCCGGCACCTGCCATGAACCGGGGGGCGGAGATTCCCGCATGCACGAAGGTGCGGAGATACGTATTGTCGGTCACGGCATCCAAGGCGCTCATCCCGCAGGGGTTGTCCACGTTGAATATCAGGGACTCTATCTGCCCCACCAGCCAGAAGAGGGTATCCTTCACCAGGTCCGAACCCACGGACAGGGATATCCTGATCCCGCCTCCTGCCGATCCCGAGTAGTCTGTGACATCCAGGGTCACGAATACAGAGGCCTCGACTATGCATCCCGCGATCATGTCTATGGCCTTCTCTATGGCCTTCCTCATCATCTTCTCGAAGAACTCCCCCAGATCGTCCAGGCCCTTTATTGTGCTGGCCATATCGGCGAACGTCTCGCAGGCCGAGTCCTTGAATATGTTCAGAACGTAGGACCTCATCATGCTGCCGCCTATGAGACCTCCGCCGTTGCTTTGATCGGGAGACCCTTCGGCGAAGATCCATTCCGAGGCGG
>JAAYZC010000036.1 GCA_012515075.1 Thermoplasmatales archaeon | reverse complement strand
CGTCCCAGCCGGCGAATGTGTATCCCGTCCTGGTCGGGTCGGCGGGGGCGGCCACCTCGGTCCCGTAGTCCTGGGTGATCGGCGCGACCTCGGACCCCTCGCCCTCGAAGGATATGGTGTACTGTCTCGGCACGTCGGTGTATTCGGCGACGTATTCGGCGTCGCCGGTGACCTGGGAGACCTCGGGGTCCCAGCCGGCGAAGGTGTAGGTGTACTGGGCGGTGGCGGCCTTGTCGGTGGATCCGCCGAACTCGGGGATCTGGCCGTACTCGTACTGGGCAGTGGTCTGGGTGCCGTCGACGTTCCAGGTCACGGTGTAGACGTTGACGGTCCACACAGCGTAAAGGGTTATCATGTCCCCTGCAGAACCGAGGTCTACGACAACCTGACCGTCATAGTAAACCGGATTCTGACCTCCGGGCACCACATCCCAGCCGGCGAAGGTGTACCCTGTCCGGACATATTGATTGAGTTTGATCGCCTTGGGCTCGCCGATCAGGAAGACATCGGGAGACATCACACCTGTTCCGCCGCCACCCGCGAAGGACACGGTGTAGAAGCTGTCCTCCAAAACCCATTCCGCATGGAGTGCTGTGTTCTCGGTGAAAACCGATTGGGCCGTCACCTGGGTGCCTTCGGAGGTGAACCACCCCAGGAAGGCATGGGCGTCCCTGGCGGCCAGAGGGAGGCTGCCTATGGTGGATCCGGGAGATAAGAACACTACGGACTCGGAGGTCGACCCGCCGTTGGCGTCGAAGACTATAGCCACCTGGGAGGTCTCGACGGACCAGCCGCCCTCGCCGTCCCCTTCATAGACTTCTATGGACTCCCCGTCGTAATGGACTATCGTCATACCTGGGATCGATGCTATGGCATCGAGCGGGGCATTCCCCCCAGGAGTCTCGAGTATCAGGACGTCTATCGTGCGTTCCGTCTGTCCGGGAAGCACGCCGCCGGTGGATCCGTTGCTGAAATACTTCTCGATCACGCCTCCCTCTGCGATGCCAGAGCCGTCGAGTTTGAGGGTCACGGTGGTCAGGCTGGTACATCCCTGGAATGCCTGCCAGCCTATGTCGTCCAGACTGTCGCTGAGTGTTATGGAGGACAGCTCCGAGCAGTTGCTGAATGCCCATTGAGCTATCTTCCTGACCTCACCGCCTATGGTGACGGAGGTGAGTGATCCCATCCCGTAGAACGCCTGGTAGCCTATCGTCAGCAGATCCCCTCCGACGTTGAAGGAGGTCAGCACCCCGGATCCCTCGAATGCCCACTGGTCCATCGAATCCACGGAACCGTCTATCGTCACGGATGCCAGGGAGTCGCAGTTGTGGAACGACTGATACCCGATGGTCCCTACGTCTCCCATAATGTAGACCGAAGCCAGATAGGGGCATTCCTTGAACGCCCATTGCCCTATGCTGTCCAGGTTGCCCTCGATCACCAGCGAGGTGAGGTTTGGGCAGGCCTGGAATGCCACTTCGGCAATCGATGCCACCCTGTATTCCACCGAATCGCGGACGACCGTCGAGGGTATCTTTATGACACCCCCGCCGTCACCCGAAACGAAAGCACGGCTCCACCCGTTCCCCACCTGAACCGTGTTCTCCACGGCGCCTTGGTTTCCGGCTACAGAGGTTATGACGTAGTTCAGGGTCACGTTCTCGTGGGTGTAAGTGAAACTGTCTTTGACTTCGGCCGCTTCAGCGCCTTCGTCGGGCAGGGCCGCCGGGGCGGAGAACAGCGTCAGGGTCAGCGCGAAGGCTAATATCACGAAAAGCATGCGATGCTTGCCAGTAGCGAACCCCCCAGAAGTCACTTCTCGCCCTAAAGGCTCTCGTATATTAACCTTCCTTGTCCTGGCTAGGATTATCGCTGTATAAGCGTATCCCGATCTATGATACAATCATATTCATTAAGCGAAAAACAGGTCTCACGCCTCACTGTTGCTCTCTGGAACCCATTGCCGCCCTTGCCGATGTGCGGACTACGCTGTTTCAGACATGGTGGCTGACAGGTAAAAGGTCTGAAGGGGAGAACATATAACACTTGGATTCCCATCATGTTGCGATAAAATGCAGATAGGAATCGTCGGAAAACCCAACGTGGGCAAATCCACGTTCTTCGGCGCCGCGACCATGGCCCCGGTGGAGATAGCTAACTATCCCTTCACCACCATAACCGCCAACAAGGGAGTGGGCTACGTCAGGTCCCCCTGTCCCTGCAGGGAACTCGGGGTGGTCTGCAACCCGCACAACTCCGGCTGCACCGGTGGAGTCAGGATGATACCTGTGGAACTGCTCGATGTGGCCGGGCTCGTCCCCGACGCCTGGGAGGGCAAGGGCCTCGGCAACCGGTTCCTGGACGACCTCAGGCAGGCGGACGCCCTCATCAACGTCATAGACGTGAGCGGATCCACCGACATCGAGGGCGTCCCGGGCAAACCCGGGGACCATGACCCCACCGAGGACGTGGTTTTCCTCAGGAGGGAGGTCGACCTGTGGATGAGGGAGATCATAAAGAACGGTTTCGCCAAGATATCCCGGCAGGCTAAGATGCAGGGAAGCAGACCGGAGGCCATCCTCCAAGAGAGGCTGGCCGGTCTGATGGTCACGGAGTCCCAGATAAAGGAGGCCCTGCGTACGGTGCCCCTGGCGGACGACCCCACCCTCTGGGATGACGAAACGCTGCTGCAGCTCTGCTCCAGGATAAGGGAGGTCTCGAAACCAATGATCACCGCCATGAACAAGGCCGACCTGGCGCCCGCAGGAAACACGGAGAAGGTCGCATCCATGGGGGGCCGTGCCGTCGCAACGATGGCGGAGACGGAACTGGCTCTCAAGAAGGCGGCCGCTTCGGGGATCGTCAGTTACACACCGGGGGACAGCTCTTTCCGGATATCCGAAGGCGTGAGCCTCAACGAAGGCCAGAGGAAGGCCCTGGACTACATGGCGGAGAAGATGTCCACGTGCGGCGGGACCGGAGTCCAGAGATGTCTGGAGACGGCGGCCTTCGAGATGCTGGACCTGATAGCGGTGTATCCCGTTGAGGACGAGAACAGGTACACCGACCATTTCGGACGGGTGCTGCCGGATGCCTTCCTGGTGCCCCGGGGTAGCACAGCCAGGGATCTGGCTTACAGGGTGCACACGGACCTGGGGGAGAAGTTCATACGCGCGGTCAACGCCAAGACCAAGCGCACCGTGGGGGCAGACTACGTTCTCCAGGACGGGGACGTCATAAGGATCGTTGCGAACAAGTGAGGTGATACCTTGGGAACCTGGGATATGAGGATACTGAGCGCATCTTACCGCCAGGACGGCGATGGGGTGGTAATAGAGCTCTTCGGCAAGACGCGGGAGAAGAGATCCATAACCGTGCTTGTCCACGGATTCCTGCCCTACTTCTTCGTAGTGGAGCCCAGAGCAGACCTGGAGAAGGCCCTGGCCAATGACCCGGAGGTCGTCGGCACCGAGCACGACAGGCTGCTATACCGTTCCGATTACACGGATGTGCTCAAGGTCACCATAAAATACCCCTGGAAGGTGCCCGAGTACCGCAACCAGCTGAAGAAGGATGGGTATCACATACTGGCCGCGGACATACCCTTCCACCACAGATACATGTACGACGCGGACATGGGCGCCTGCATACGGGTGACGGGGGAGGAGGTCCAGAAGGATTACGTCACGGACCTGACCGTGAGGATGGAGGGATTCGAGAACGTGGAGCCCTTCGATCCCGGACTCAAGGTCCTCTCCTTCGACATAGAGAACAGCGTCCGGCACGACTACATACTCACCCTCTGCGCCGTCATCGAGGAGGATGGCGAGATACGGGGGTGTGCGCCGATACGCGGTAACGAACGGGACATCATCACAGCTTTCGGCCGTCTAATCATGGAAGAGGACCCCGATGTGATATCCGGATACAACATAGACAACTACGACATAAGGAAGATCGACGAGCGTGCCAAGGCCATCGGTCTGGAGGACCCGATGCCCTGGGGCAGAGATCTGGGGCAGCCCAGACTGGTGAGCGACCGCTTCTGGAGGGTCAAGGGCAGACTCATCGTCGATGCCTGGTGGGCGGCCAAGAAGGAGCTGCGTCCGAAACAGGAGACTCTGAACGCCGTGTCCATGGAGGTTCTCGGCGAGACGAAGATGGATGTGGACCCCCGGCACATGGATGACGAATGGAAAGCGGACAGCGACAAGGTAGTGAGGTACTGCCTCAAGGATGCGGAGCTCTCCCTCAGGATACTCCTGTCCGTGGGAACGCTGAGGAAGGGGATGGACCTGGCGGCCGTGTCGAAGCTTTCCGTGGAGGACGTCCTTACCTCCGGGACATCCACGCTTGTTGACTCCCTGCTCATCAGGGAGGCGGACAGACGGAAGATAGCCGTGCCTCTGAACGGCAGGGCGGCCCGGACGGACCAGATAGAGGGAGGGTACGTGCACACGATGAACCCGGGGCTGTACCACTGGGTGTGCGTGCTGGACTTCAAGTCCATGTACCCCTCCCTGATAATCGCCAAGAACATCTGCTTCACGACGCTTTCAGAAGACGGGGAGATCGTGTCCCCCTCCGGGGCCAGATTCATGTCCAAGGAACGCAGGCTGGGACTGCTGCCGAAGATACTCGAGGACCTCATGAAGGAGAGGGACCGCATAAAGGCCCGCATAAAGGCCTCCGACAGCGAGTCGGAGAAGCATTACCTTGACGGACTGCAGGGGGCGGTTAAGGTGCTCATGAACACATTCTACGGGGTATTCGCATCCTCCTTCTACAGGTTCACGGACAAGAGCATAGGATCGGCCATAACCTCATTCGCCAGGAGCAATGTCAAATCGATAATAGAGGATGTGACGAAGGAGGGCATAGACGTGATCTACTCGGACACCGACTCAGTCTTCATGCAGTCCCCCCGTTCCGACCTGGAAGGCTCCGTGGAATTCGGCAGGAGCATGGCCGCCAGGTTCTCCAAGGAGGGCGGCACCCTGGAGTTCGAGAAGCTTCTTGAGCCTCTTTTCACCCATGGCAAGAAGAAGAGGTACGTGGGAAGGGTCGTATGGCCGGAGAGGAGCGAAGAGATACTCATAAGGGGGTACGAAGTGCGGCGCTCGGATTCCTTCAATCTGCAGAGCGATCTTCTGACACAGGTGTTCGAGGACGTCCTTGATGAAAGGAGCGAGGATGCCGTAGCCCTGGTCAAGAAGACAATACAGGACGTCCTCGCAGGCAGGGCCGACCCTGCCTCGCTGGTCATATCCAAGAACTGCAGGGGCATGGACCAATACGAGAACCCCGAGAGGATGAGCAACGTGCAGGCCTCCAAGAAGCTGATCGCCCTGGGATACGAGTTCATACCCGGGATGAAGGTCTCCTGGATAGTCACCGACGCCTCGGTATCACCGCAGAGGGTCGAACCTTACATCTCGGGAGCGGAGTTCACCTCGAAACCCGATTACAGATACTACGCCGAGCGTCTGGCACAGTCCGCTTCCCGCATAACGGAGGTTTTCGGTTGGAGCGAGAAGGACCTGATGATGGGGAGCCAGCAGTCCACTCTTTTCGACACCTCCTTCGACCGTGGAGGGATTACGTCGTCCAAGGAACGGCAGAAGAAGGAACCTCCGAAACCCGGCCCCCGGAGCACCTCGCTGTCGGATTTCTTCTGAAGAGCTCGTCGGATTTAAATACGGGATAATTATACGAGAAGACACGGAACACACGTTCCGCCGGAAATGTGCCCTTGCGGGTGAATCCGAACAGGTGATCATAATGACCAATGATAGTCAGGAACAGGACGTCCGCCCCGTCAGGGGCAAGAGCATGTACAGCTACATCGCGGACGCATGGAAGAACCCCGGAAAATCCTACGTCAAAGCCCTCAACTTCGAGAGGAAGATAAAATGGAGGAGAGAAGAGAACTTCATCCGCGTCGAGAAGCCCACCCGTCTTGACAGGGCAAGGGCCCTCGGATACAAGGCCAAGCAGGGATACGTCATCGTCAGGGGAAGGGTCAGGAAAGGATCCTTCCAGAAGAGGACCATCAGGGCCGGAAGGAGGGCCAAGAGGAAAGGTATCAACAAGATGACCGTCGGGAAGAGCCTCCAGAGGATGGCCGAGGAGAGGGCTCAGAAGAGATACCCGAACCTTGAGGTGCTCAACTCCTACTGGGTAGGCGCGGACGGACTCCACGAGTGGTACGAGATAATACTCGTCGATCCTTCTCACCCCGTCATAATGTCGGACCCGAAGATCAACTGGATATGCTACAACACCCACAAGAACCGTGTCTACCGCGGAAAGACTTCCGCCGGCAGAAGGGGACGCGGCCTCCACAACAGGGGCAAGGGTGCGGAGAAATCCAGGCCTTCCGTCGGTGCCAATGGTCGCAGGGCCAAGTGAGCACAGACCTCCAAACCCCTTAACCGAAAACCTTTACCCTTCTATCTTCTGACGCTGTTGCGAGTGCGGTCCGCATTGCCGCCGAAACGCCGATCATCCGTACAGTTCTGCACGGAGAGCGCACAGCGTCTCCTGAACATTCTCGTCGCTCATACCTATGGTCGGGAAGTAAAGGGGAACGTCTCCGGTGAAATCCATCGAAGAGAAGGACCCGAGATCGGATCCAGACACGAGGCCCAGGACATCCTTCGACTGGGATTCTGTGTATTCCTTCAGGTTGGGGTCGTACTCTCCGAGGATCCCGCCGCCGTAGTCCCCCCTCACCAGGACCTTGCATCCGCGCCTCATCATGAGCCATGCCGACAGCAGCCCCCGGTCGTCGAAAACATCTGCGACCACCCTGCCCTGGGTGCCCAGAGGCAGCCCGCCGTGGCATCTTACATACTCGCTGAAGATGTATGCGCGGTTATTCCTTATCTCGAGGAAGAAGATCACATCCGGCGAGGTGAGATCGACGGTGATCCCGCGGTCCTTGTTAGATTCGTAGATGGCGGAACCCACCTCCCTGCCCGCATCCATGCTGGTGTATGTATGCGTGCCCTCCCTGCGTGCCCGAACGGCGAAAGAGGAGCCGTCGGGAAGGCGCGAGAAGGCATATCTCTCGGCAAGAGAGCACATGTCTGCCATATCCGACATGCACTGCTCCGCTATGGATACGGAGGCTATGCCGAAGACCTTCCGCAGGGATCTTACGGCCCGGCCCGTATCCGAGGCCTCTGCGTAGAAGCGGGCCTCCCCCTTGTAGACCAGCGCCTCCACGCCGTCGCGCATCAGCATGGAGAGAATGTTGTCCTTCAAGCGGTTCTCGAACATGGTCCTGACGCTGGGGCTCTTCAGTCCAATCTCCGCGTACCTTATTATGAGGACGGTCACGCCGGGGATTAGGGTGCATACGTTCTTAACGGTTTTCACCGATAACGTTATTATCCTCTGAGGGAGGTCGGGTCACGTGGACCCCGTAATGCTCCTGGGGCTCCTCGCGGTGGGGGTTCTCGCGGGGGCGCTGGGCACACTGTTCGGACTCGGAGGAGGGATAATATTCGTCCCTGTTCTGACCATCCTTTTCGGATTGACCCCCAGCGAAGCGGCGGCGGTATCCCTGGTTGGAATCATAGCCGCTTCCGTGGGGGCGGCTTCGTTCTATGTTGAAAAAGAAGTCGCGAACATACGTCTGGGTCTTTTGCTAGAGATAACCACTTCGCTCGGGGCGATAGCCGGCGCTGCTGCGGCAGTCTACCTTCAGGACTGGATATTACTTGTTGTGTTCTCGGCCGTGCTTCTGTACAGCGGCCTCCGCATGGCGCTCAATCCGGAACGCGTCGTGGAGCACTGCGAAGCAGGGGGATTCTCCATAAGGTACCGGGACCTGAGGGAAGACGCATATGTCACATGCTCGGTACAGAATGTGAAGGGAGGGCTCCTGGGCTGCGGCCTGGCCGGAATGCTATCGTCGATGACAGGCGTCGGGGGAGGAAGCATAAAGGTCCCCCTTATGAACGTTTACATGCACGTCCCCATCAAGACCGCCGCAGCCACCAGCAGTTACATGATCGGGATAACCGCCTTCTCCGGTGCCATCACGTATTACCTCGGAGGAAGCATAATACTTGACGTGGCCGGGGCCATGGCCGTGGGCGCCTTCGCGGGATCTATCATAGGGACACGGATCTCCAAGAGGATGGACGCCTCCCCTATGAGGAGGTACATGTCGGTGATACTCTTCACTATCTCAGCGATAGTCCTCCTCAGGGCGGGAGGGATCCTGTGAAACTCCACGCGTCGACGGCGGCCGTCCTGAGATACGGGGTTGCGGCAGGCATAATCCTAATAATGATAGGTCTGGCACTTGATGCTTACGGAGTCTCTTGCTCGCTTAGACTTCTCTCTGCGGGTATACTCGTGCTCATACTTTCTCCGTTGTTCGGTATAATTTGTGCTTACATCTGCCTGATGGATGAGAAGGATACCAAGTGGGTGCTTGTGACCACCCTGCTGCTTATGATAATCGTGTCCGGGGTCCTTCTCACGTATCTCGGATG
>JAAYZC010000035.1 GCA_012515075.1 Thermoplasmatales archaeon | reverse complement strand
TATCAGTACCGGGCCGCCCACCAGCGCGGTCACCGCCCCCACAGGGAGCATCACGGGTGCGAATACCGTCTTGGCGACCATGTCGGCCACGGAGAGGAGGGCCGCACCGGTCAGTGCAGAGGCCGGCAGGAGGTACTGCATCTCCCCTCCCACGAATATGCGGGATATCTGCGGCGCCAGGAGGCATACGAACCCTATGCAGCCCGTGAAGCTGACGGTCACGGCCGTCAGCAGGCAGGCCATCACCAGCCCGGATGTGCGGACCAGATCTGTGTTTACGCCCAGCCCCCTGGCGGTGTCATCCCCCATCCTCATTATGTTCATGTCCTTGGCCAGCAACATCGCGACGATGAGGGCTGCTACGGCCACGACGGCCACATACGGCACGTTCCACAGCACGACCTCATTCAGATCCCCCACCATCCAGAAAACGACGGACTTCACGGCACTGGGCTCGCCGAAGAACTGGAATATGGTATTGCTGGCACTGAACACATATGACATGGCCACCCCGCAGAGTATGATCATGAGAGGAGTCATGTTCCTGAATCTGGAGGCCGCCACCACCACAGCCACAGGTATGAGGGAGAAAACGAAAGCGTTGGCTATAATGCCTTCGGTTCCGGCCCCGGCTATGCCTACCCCCAGGAGGATTACCAGGGCCGCACCGAATCCCGCACCCGAGGACACGCCCAGGGTGTACGGTGTGGCCAGAGGGTTCTTCAGTAGGGACTGGGTTATGCATCCCCCGATCGCCAGCGAGGCACCCGCGAAGACGGCCATTAGCACCCTGGGCGCGCGGAGGTTCATCACTATGCGCATCGTCTGATCGGAGACGTCCCCGAACGTACCGGGCAGCACCCAGTTGACTATGGCCTTGTATGCATCCTCCGCCGAGATGCCCGACGTGCCCACGGTTATGGATATCCCGACCAGGGCGCATACCGCGACCGCCGCCAAGGATATGAAGGCCAGCCTGCGGGCGAACATGCGGGCTATCCTGTACCTTTCGGTGGAGACAGAAGGGTCGCCGGGTATCATGGTGACTGCCTACCAATGCGGAAATAAGAAAAGGGGAGGGAGCCCCTGTTTATGCCATGGCGGGGCTTATGAAGACCCCGTCAGACCTTATGTCGTAGTCCTCTATTCCCATCCAGTCGGATACATAGCTCTGGTGGTATTCCAGGGGATCCATGTCTGCGAACAGGTCGGGGTGCAGAATCTTGGCCATGTATGCCGCCAGCAGCATGCATCCCGAAGCCCCGTTCCTGAAGTCCCCGGCGATTATCACTATGTTGTCGATGTCCACAAGGTCCCTCCCCTGGGCGGTGGCCAGGGCCTCGTCCATCTGGGTCTGGTCCGACACGGCGTAGCCGTGATCTGGCCCGGCGACGACGGTCGCGGCGAAGGTGTACTTCACACAGTGGCAGAACGCGTAATCTATGTCCGCCGCCACTATAGCCTCGGGGGCCACCTTGACCGCGTAGAGCGTTCTGGATGACGTACCCGAGTACTGATCCTCCGTGAGAACATCCTTGGCGGCGGGATGTCCGCCAGCCAGGATGCAGGACTGCACCATGGGGTCAATGGATGTGTAGACGGACCATGTGGAGGTCTCCACCCCCGTCTGGAAGTAGGACGAGGAGTAGTTGGTCATCAGGACCGTGGGCTTGTCCTCCTCGGATATCCCTGAGGTCACGCTGTCTATGCGGTCCCTTATGTCCAGGAGCCACCCCATGTACTCCTCCGCACGCTCCACGCATCCGAATATGTATCCGGCCTTCAGTATTCCCTGGAAGTATTCCGATTTCGTGGGCTCCTCCACGTTCGGCCGGTACATCCCCAGATACACTACGTCCACATCGGTTAGCTTCTGCTGCTTCTCCTCCGCCCCGGCGTAGGTGAACGTGAGCAAGATGTCCAGATCCATGCTCTCCACGAGCTCGTAGTCGGGGGCGTTCATGTTGACCATGTTCATTACCGCGCTGCCCTCCCCGAAGTAGAAGTCCCTGGCCTGGTAAGGGGCGTTGTCCACCGCCGTCACCTTGTCCTTCTGGCCGAGTATCAGCATGAGCTCGGTGTTGCTGTAGTACTCGCACCCTATGCGGGAGATGTCCCTGCTGATCTCCTTGTCGTGCCCGTCGCCGTCCACCAGCCATATCCTCTGAGCACTTCCGTCTATGAGCGCCCGGACCTGGCTGATATCGTTCTCGTCTATCACCCCGTCGAGATTGGCATCGGAATACTCGCCTGCAGCGGCCTCGCCGGAGATTATGCTCTCCAGTGCTGTGATATCCCTCTCGTCTATCTTCCAGTCGCCGTTCGCATTTCCGTAGATCTGAAGCTCGCCGTCCACGAGCTCCCTGTCCGCGGCCCTGCCGTCGTTCAGAGCCAGAAATGTGCCCGCCCCTGCCGCCAGCAGTATGATTACCGCGACCAACGCTATGACCTTGCTGTTCATGCGGCCTTGTAAGCGTCAGGTAGTTAATATCTTTTTTCCAAAAAGTAACACATAATGATACCAATTATAGATTTCGTCATAAAGATTTTGTACTCGCAAAGTATCATATCGATCATGGAGCTCAAAGTGGACGGTGTTTGTTTCTCGTACGGGAGCGACCCAATCCTGAAGGGGGTCGGGCTGGATCTCGGAAGGAGAGAGATAATGGGCATACTGGGCCCCAACGGCTCCGGGAAGACCACGATGCTGAAATGCATCAACCGCATACTCTCCCCCTCGCAGGGCAGGATGATGATTGATTCCGAGGACATACTCGGAATGAAGGCCAAGGATATCGCCAAGGTCATGGGTTACGTGCCCCAGAACTCCACAGGGGATTACACCGCGCCCACCGTGTACGAGGTGGTAATGATGGGGCGCCGTCCCCACTCCGTGGGGTGGCAGAGCAGCGTCAACGATGACAGGGTGGTCTGGGAATCACTCCGCGAGCTGGGCGTGGATGTGCTGGCCTCGCGCCCTTTCAACAGGCTCAGCAGCGGTCAGACTCAAAGGGTCCTGATGGCCCGCGCCCTGGCGCAGGAGGCGGGAATACTCCTCCTGGATGAACCCACCAGCAACCTGGACATAAGATACCAGATGGAGGTCATGGACACAGTCAGGGATCTGGCCAAGGTCAAGGGAGTGGGGGTCTGCGCCGTGATGCACGACATCGACATGGCACTCAGGTACTGCGACAAGGTCGTCATGCTGGATTCCGGTAGTATCACCGCCGCCGGGGAGGCATCCGAGGTCCTTACACCAGAGAACATAATGGAGACATACGGTGTCAGGGTAACCATAGACAGGAACTACGGCCGCCCGCATGTAATAATACTCTGAACGGAGGATGGGATGTACACGGCAGAGGAATGGGACAGGGAAAGGTCCAGGCACCCGATGCGCGTGCACGGGATGAGACCGGAGGACGAGACACTTATGTGGGAGAGCGTGTCCTCAGGATACTCTCCCGAGCGCTACGGCGGGATCGTGCGGGCATTCGCGGAGGACCTGTCGTCCGACGGGATTCTGGAGGGGTCGACGGACCTTCTCGACGTGGGCTGCGGGCCCGGCACCTGCATACTTCCCTTCCGCGGGCGCGTCGGAAGCATCACCTGCCTGGATCCGAGCCCGGGCATGCTATCCCGGGCGGCGGGCCTATGCGAGGAGAACGGCATACGCGACGTCAGTCTCATATGCTGCGACTGGGGGTCGTTTCCCGAGGATCGCGGATACGACGTCGTCTTCTCGTCTCTCTGTCCTGCGATGAACTCCCCGGATTCGCTGGAGAAGATGGAGAGATGCTCCCGGGGGTTCTGCGTGTACGTATCGTCCGCAGGGAGAGGGTGCAGCATGGAGTCGGAGATATGGAGGGAACTGGGTTACGACTGCTCCTACGAAGGATACAACCCGCGTTATCCGTACGGCTTCCTGCTTTCGAAGGGCAGGAGACCGAGGCTCAGGTTCTACAGGGAAACGAGGCTGGTCAGCGACCGTGTAGAGGACAGGATACAGAGGGAGACAGCGAACGTGGCAAGATACCTGAGCGTGGGGGAAAGGGAGCTGGACTCCATACGTTCGGTCGTCCGCTCCCACGCCTCCGACGGCGTCTTGGAGGAGCTTCAGGAGATCAGGATGGGTATGATCACTTGGGAATGCCCGGAAGATCTCTGAGCCTTAGAAATCCGTTCAACCCCTGATCGATATCGATGTCTTAACCGATCGGATATGTTTCAACAGATTGTGTAAGTAGGTTTACCTCTTGTTTGACACCACCCTCGAACCTGCCTCCGGCGTTGTCCGGTCTCCTCGCATCCGAGCACCGAAGGCTATCCGGTCCCGTGGCCGCGTGAACGGCCCTCACGCCCTGCGGGCGACCCTTCCGGACAGCCGTCTGGAGACCGTCTGGACCAGGAGGGCCGCCGCTATCGACAGCAGCATGGCCAGCACAACCTCGGCGTAGAAGAACCACGTCTCCGATGCCAGCGGTCCGAGGGCGGTGACGAGCAGGGATATCACCGCAGGATGCAGCACGTATATCCAGACCGCCAGATTGCGGCCTATGTACTCGAGCCAGCGGCATCTCAGACGGTCCTCCGGCACCCTGTACGAGAACACGAAGAGCGATACCGCGAGGATTATCGATCCGATGTAGAGGTTGGCACCGGGGAGCAACGTGGTCTCTACGGCCGACATGACCCCGCCCAGCAGTATGAGGGCGGCCGTGCACCGTATGCTCAGGATCCTCAGCCCCTCCAGCCTCCTCCTGTACCTGTGGAGGGCATTGCCGATCATGAAGAACGGTATCGCCGTGAAGGGGTACAGCATCTCCCCGATGGCCGTCGTGTCGATGCCGGTCATCGGCAGGGCCTCCGCGAACAGTATGTCCAGGAAGAGGACCAGAGGTATCAGGAAATACACCTTCTCGTAATCCACCCCGAGCCTGCCCAGCAGCCACCAGAGGACATACATCAGGAAAAGGGAGTATAGGAACCACAGGTGCATGTTGGTGGTGGACCACAGTAGTGTGGCCCTGACGAACTCGTCCCATGACATGACCCCGGAGCAGAAGTACGCCAGATCCAACAGGGTGTAGAGAAGCTTCGCGAATATGGCCAGCTTCAGTATGTGCATGGTCTTGCGGGTTATCCTGGCCTCCGCGTGGCCGTCGTCCGAGTAGCAGTAGTAGCCGGACAGCATCAGGAACACGGGGATCGCGAACCTGCCCACCCCGAGCACCAGGTCCCCGGCGTACCCGGGTATCCCGCAGTGGACGACCACCAGGGCCAATGCCGCGAACGCGCATATGGATCTCAGAACATGGTTCTCCCTCTTCCTGGTCCGTTCTGAGCGGTCCGGGGGTCCGAAGGGCGCGTTGTCCGTCGCGTCTTGGCATCGGCGGAGTTCCTCTACCATCATCGGGGCTAAGGCTGGTCACGATATAACGTTTATCCAAACCCCGTCGCGCCCATGGGTGCGGAGGGAGCG
>JAAYZC010000034.1 GCA_012515075.1 Thermoplasmatales archaeon | reverse complement strand
TTGTTCTTTCCTCCTCTTATTGCGGAGCTGGTTGCCCAGCTTCCACGATATGACCATGGATTGAAAGGTATATAACCCATTTCACGGATGGATGATGTATCCATAGTTTATATTTGAATACAAAACCTTTATATAGTGCTGTCCAAAAAACCCTTGTACCATCAAGTATCATGATGTTTCTGGAGATAATCGGCGTACGCGTAAAATTCATATAGTGTAGGATGTGCGGGAGTCTTTGCTTCGAGCAAGTCGTAACGCCGTTGAAAAGTGATATATAGGAAACGCCTGGATACCTTCGGCATGAATGTGTACATATTGGGCGGCTTCCTAGGAAGCGGCAAGACCACACTTTTGATGAGGATCGCGTCCGCCTACTCCGCAAAGGGGTCCAGGGTCGCCATAGTGGTGAACGAGATGGGGGAGATCGGCGTCGACGGTGCCACCCTCAAGTCCGAGGGGTACGATTCCGTGGAGCTTCCCAACGGATGCATCTGCTGCTCTCTGTCCGGAACGCTCCAGAACGCGCTCAGGAGCATCAAGAAGGATGTGGATCCCGATGTGATCATAATAGAGCCCACCGGGCTGGCGCTCCCCCACAAGGTCGCGGAACTCGTCCACATATCCATGATAGAGCCCGATACGACGTCCGTCATAGGCATAGCCGACATACAGAGGTTCGACGACCTCATAACGAAGAAAGAGGAGTTCTTCAAAAGGCAGATGTTCAGCGCGGACGTGATACTGATAAACAAATCGGATATAGCGGAACCGAGCAAAATGGAGGCCGCGATCTCTTGGGTCAAGAAAGAGTATCCCGACACACCCATCATACCCGTGTCCGCCAAGACAGGGGAGAACCTGGACAAGTTTTTCGAGAGGATGGCGTGATGTCGAAGGACGGAGACGACGGTGTCGGGCACGGCGGGGACTGCCACTGCCCCGAGTGCGAGGCTAGGAAAGAGGGCCTGGAGGACGGACGGACTTCCGCGGAGATGGCGGGGGGCGTGGCCGTCGGACTTAACGGCCACATCCACGGCTTCAACGCCGATGCGGAGGCTAGGCTGGACGCGGCCCTGATGGATGTGGGCAGGTGGATAGAGTCCGAAGCGGGCTATTTCCTCGGCCACGTCAAGATGGCGGTGTACAACGACGGCGGCGGGATCACCCTGAACCTTATAGACCTGAAGATCGGCGTGGAGCACCACGGCCGCCTGGAACCCTGTGAGAGGGCCGATTTTCATTTCATGTCCGCGGTTCTCGACGTGGACCCGGGGGAGCTGAAGCACCGCATGCACCATGCCCTGGAGGACACCGGGGTGGACATGTGCCTCGAAGAGCACGAATGCCACTGCCACGACCATGGACACGAGCACAACCATGATCATGATCATGACCACTGTGCTCACGGACACCACCATGATCATGACCACGTCGAAGAAGGGGCGACCGCCCGCGACGTCGAGAAGAAGGATTCGTTCTGGTCTAAACTGAGGAGGAAGAAGCAATGAGCAGCTACGGAATATCCCTGGACATAGGGACGAGCGGCACCAGGGCGCATGCGGTGGACCTTGCCAGCAACAAGATCCTGTCCACATCCGTCACGGAATGCCACCCCCTTCCGGGCGCGAACATCATGGACCACCTGACGTTCTGCATCCGCGTGGGGAAGGACATCGCGCACGACATACTGATGGACACCGTCAACAAGGTCATACACACCTTGGACATCGATCTGAACAGGGTCGAGAGGGTCGCCATATGCGGCAACCCCATCCAGCTTTCCATCTTCCAGGGCATGGAGGTCGAGGACCTCGCCTACGCCGGGGAGAACGCCCACAAGGCCAAGGGGATCAAGGTCCTGGACAGGAACGCCGTCACCCGTCCCGCAGTGGACGTGGGCCTGGACGTACCCGACGGGGCGGAGCTGTTCGTTCCGCCGGCCATAAGGCACGAGATAGGCGCCGACGCCCTGGCCATGATGTACAAGAGCGGGTTCCTGGAGCAGAAGCAGAACTGCCTGGTCACGGACTACGGGACCAACGCCGAGATGGCCCTGAAGGTCGGGGACGAGATCTACACCGGATCCGCCGCGGCGGGGCCCGCCATGGAGGGGCAGTCCATAAAGTACGGCATGCTCGCATCCCCGGGCGCCATCAGCGACCTGGAGTTCGCGGGTGGCAGATGGAGATGCTTGGTGCTCGACGAAGAGGTCATGCCCCGGGAAGGGGACCTGATGGACCTCAGCGGGGAGACCGTTGAGGAGGGGCCCATGCACGGGAAGGCAGTAGGCATAACCGGGACCGGGGTCATAGCCGCCGTGGCCGCGGTGATGAGGTCCCACATGTGGAAGAAGGGCAGGATCGACACCAACGACAGGAAGATCTGGCTGCAGGACGGCGTGCAGGTCAACTCCCATGACATCGCCGAGGCCTGCAAGGCCATAGGCGCGATGCGGGCCGGTCACTTCACCCTCCTCGAGCACGCAGGCATCAAGTTCAGCGAGATGGAGACGATGTACATGGCCGGGGCCTCCGGAACCTACGTAGACGCCGTCAAGGCCAGGGAGATCGGGCTGGTTCCGCCCACCAGCAGGAGCATCTACCAGATAGGCAACACCTCGCTGGCCATGGCCACCGACATCCTGAAGAACCCCGAGCTCCTGGACGAGCTGCAGACCATCGCCAACGGGATCCGCGCCAACCACGTCATGTTCGCCACGGACAAGGTCTTCGAGCAGATCTACATGCAGGAGCTCGCCTTCTGGGAAGAGGGCATGAGCATGGACATGTACAACGCCAACAACAAGATCGCCGGCATCCAGCCTCTGCCCGAGGTCCGGGGGGAGCCGGAGGTCCACCGCATAGTGGCCCGTGACATACCCGTCCTCGGGGACAGGGGCCTGTACATCCTGCACGACATCGGGACAGAGCTGACAGGCAGGTTCGAGGGGTGCGTCGGATGCGGCATCTGCCAGGACGAGTGCCCCGAGCGTGCTCTGACGGTATCCGACGACAAGACCATAACGGTCAAGACGAAGGACTGCCTGGGAACGGCCTGCTACAGATGCCAGTTCCAGTGCCCGAAGAAGGTATTCAAGTACGACGAGCTTGTACTGGCCCGCTGAAACCGCGGGGCTCCGCCCCGCATCCCTTCCTTTTTCCGTCCTTCGGACCTCTTCGGCCGTGACATCGGCCCGGCCTTCGCACGACGGACGTGCCCGGGCGCTTCACAGGACATCTCGCAAGCGTATCGAAGACGGGTGTGCACCGGAAACCGCTGTTCCACGTGCAAAAAGCAAAGGAAGGAAAAAGATTGACTGACCGCCGGCGCAGGCCGGCGGTCAGTCCATGACGTTCTCGCTCTCGAGCTCCTTCAGGATCCTCTTCCTGAGGGCCGTGAACTCCGGGTCGGAACGGTCCCGGGGCCGGGGCCACGGGATCTCCACGATCTCCTTTATCACGGCGGGGCGCTTGGACAGGATCACGATGCGGTCGGATATGAAGATGGCCTCGTCCACCGAGTGGGTGACGAAGACTATCGTCTGGTCGGTCTTGTCCAGTATCCGTATGAGGCCCGCCTGCATTATGTTCCTTGTCTGGGCGTCCAGGGCCCCGAAGGGCTCGTCCATCAGTATGACGTCCGGGTTGGTCACCAGGGCGCGGGCGATCCCCACACGCTGCTTCATGCCTCCGGAGAGCTCGTAGATACGGGATTCGGCGAACTTCTCCAGCCCCACGATCTCGATGTACTTCTTCGCCCGTGCGGCCCGCTCCTCCTTGGGCAGCCCAGAGACCTCCATCCCGAACTCCACGTTCTTGCGGACGTTCCTCCACGGGAACAGGGCGAAATCCTGGAAGACCATGCCCCGGTCCGGACCCGGGCCGCTGCAGACCTTGTCGCCTATCCTGACCTCTCCGGAGGTCGCCTGCTCCAGGCCCGCTATCAGCCTCAGTATGGTGGTTTTCCCGCATCCGGAGGGGCCCACGATGGACACGAGCTCCCCCTGCTTTATATCCAGGGTGAAATCCCGGATCACAACGGTCTCCTTGTCGTCCCTCCTGAACACCTTGCTCAGACGGTCGATGTGTATGTTCTGGTCGCTCATTCCATCCCCATCCTTCTTGTGATTACCTTGTGTATGTAGTCGAACAGCCCGGTGGTCAGTATCCCCAGGACCGCGATTATGGCTATGCCGACGAAGACGTTGGGCCAGTACCCTATGGATGCCTGTATGCCGACGAAGAATCCGATGCCTCCGCCGTAGGAGGCGTAGAGCTCGGAGGCCACTATGCACATCCATCCTATGCCCGAGCCGATGCGCACACCGTTCATGATGTACGGCAGGGCGCAGGGGAACATGACCTTGTAGAAGATCTGCAGGTTGGAGGCGCCGAGGGTCCTGGCCGCGTCGACCAGGCTGCGGTCTATCTTGTTCACGCCGAACACCGTGTTGGAGAGCAGCGGGAAGAATATGCCTATGAAGACGACCAGCACGGGCCCCCAGGTGTACCCGGTGGCGAAGAGCAGCACAGGGGCCCATGCTATGGGGGCGATGGGCCTCAGGATCTCCAGCGTGGGGGTCATGAACTCGTTGAGGGTCTTGGAATAGCCCATCAGCAGACCCATGGGGATCGCGACCGCCATGGCCAGCAGGAAACCCGCCACGAACCTCTGCAGGCTTATCGATATGTTGGCCCACATGGACATCCCGGAGACCGGGTCGCCGTATGTGAACAGATCGATCATCGCATCCCAGACCTGCATCGGGAGAGGTATCGCCGCGGAGCCCACCAGGAGCGCCAGGTTCCACCAGACCAGCAGGAAGATTATGAGCGAGGCGACGGTTATCGCCAGGGTCCTGACCCATCTGTGGTATCTGTTGTCCTTGTCGTAAGGCATCATGGCGCCCCAGGCGTCCAGCCGGGCGTTGGCTCTGGATAGTATTCCTTCTTCCATGTCTATCACCAATAGTTCACGGTGTTCAGGACCACCGGCGGGGATCCCAGGAAACCCATGTCTATCTGTCCCGAGAGCAGTGCGTTCATGACGTTGCCTCCGGCCGCGAAGGGGGTGCCGAGGTTCAGCGTGATTCCGTATGAGTCGAATATCTTCTCGCCTATGCCCGCATGGACGGCTATCTGGTGTATGTCGTATGCCAGCACGCCGATGTCGATCTTTATGTTGTCCGGGAGTTCGGGGAAGCTTTCCGGAGTCCTGCCCTCGGCCGCCGAGAGGTATGCGCTGTCCACCAGCCAGTCGGCGAAGGCCGCCGCATCCGCGAATCCCATCTCCTGGAGAGTGTTCTGCAGAAGGCCCAGGTCCTGATATGTCTCCACCATCCTGATCAGACCTTCTTTCAGATTCTCCAGAGAGTACGTGTACTTCACACCCTCGAGGGCCTCCTGGATGACGACCTCGTTCTCCACGCCCGCGTTGTCCTTGACGTACTGCACGAGCTCGGAATGGTTGGGGCTGCCTTCGGGGATCGCCCCGTTGACCCATACGACGGATGCCGTGTAGGCCGCCAGGAAACGCAGGATGGCGTTCGGGTTCTCGCTGACATAGGCCCTGCTGGCGGCTATCACGCAGCAGGGATGGTCGGACCACAGCTCGGCGGTCGATCCCACGCTGTACGCGCCGTATGTGCTGCCGAAGCATATGTTGCTGTAGTGCGGCTCCCATGCTATGCCTCCGTCGATGTCCCCGGCCAGCAGTGAATCCCCCATGCTTCCGGGGGCTATCTGCGTCCAGTAGACGGAACCGGGCGACTTCGTGTCGCTGTACAGTTCGAACTTCAGCCCCAGGTCGTTGGTGACGAAGTCCATGAGGATCATGTGCTGTATGGAGGACGGGCCGGGGGTGGCGAACACCAATCCGCCCCAGCTCTCCGTCGTGTTCGGATCCAGCGTGAGCCCGGGATTCTCCGTGCTGGCGAATACGCCGGACCCCTCCTCGTTGACCATGGCGACGATGACTGCCCTGTCCTTCACTTTGGTCTGCTCCGACAGGTATATGCCGGAAGCGGACAGGGCGATCATCAGCACGATGATCGCGGACCACAGTTTTACATTCATGTTATCGGGACGTCTAATCCCTCAATGGATATAATACCTCTGATTTTTAGCACATTAGTATACTTAACATACAATCAGGATAAAATAAGCAGCGTGATGGCACAAGATTATCCGTCTCTTTTAAACAGCGACAGCAACGGGGCCAGGCGGTCCCTGGGAATCCTTTTATCGGCCTGAATCGATCACCGTCGGTGCCCGCCAGGATAATGAGGAGGATCGTCGGCTACGTCGGCCCCGGGCTGGCGCTGCAGGAGCTTCTGTACGGGTTCATAATGGCTCTCCTGTTCGTCACCGCCGCCCAATTGGGAATCGTGAAGGACGCGATATCGGCGATAGTGCTCATAGTGGGCATGAATTTCACGTGGGGGGCGATCGACATGATCGTCTTCACGGTCGTCGACCGTTTCAACCAGAGGAAATACATCCGTCTCGTGGCCGGGAAGGACAGCGCGGAGAACGGAAGGTACGTGGAGAGGCTGATAGAGGACGAGCTCGCCGGCACCCTGATCGACGTCGTGGACCGCGAGGACGAGAAGAAGATAGTGGAGCTGATCATGGCGTCCCGCCTGGAGTCCGAGGAGGAGCTCCTCCGGGACAGGAGGGAGATGTTCATGGGCTCCCTGTTCTCCTTCGTCATAACGCTGACCACCGTCATCCCGGTGATCGTCCCCCTCATGGTGATACGGGATTTCGGACTGGCCCTGACCGTCGCCTCCGGCATGGCGTCGGTGTGCCTCTTCTTCACGGGGTACTACATGGCGCCGTACGTGGGATACAGCAGATGGAAGACCGGGCTGGGCCTGGCAGCCATGGGCTGGGCGATAACCATAGCGGCCACCTTCACCGGCGGATGAGGGTT
>JAAYZC010000033.1 GCA_012515075.1 Thermoplasmatales archaeon | reverse complement strand
GGCACGCCGACGTGCTGCTCGTGACCGGGCCGATGACCGAGAACATGGCCGATGCGGCCGTGAGGACCTACCGCGCGATGCCGGAGCCGAAGATCGTCGTGGCGGTGGGCGCCTGCGCCATATCCGGAGGCATATTCGGGGAGGGCAGCGTGGCCGGGAGCGGAATCGCGGACACGATCCCCGCGGATGTGTTCATACCCGGGTGCCCCCCCTCCCCCAGGAGGGTCATGCGCTCGCTCCTGAAGGTACTGGGAAGGGATCACTGAACGACTATGACGGTGCACTCGGCGTTCCTGACGACGTACTCGGAGACGCTGCCCAGGACAGCCCTGTCGAGCATGGTCTTGTCGGAGCGGCCGACCACGACCGCCGACGCGCCGTACCTCCCCGCGGCGTCCACCACGGCCTCCGAGGGCCTCCCCGGCTCTATGACGGTCTCTACATCGCATCCGGCCTCGGCGGCCCTGCGTTTAGCATCCGCCAGGAACGTCCTGACGCGGCGCAGCTCGTTCTCCATGTCCAGTACGTCCTTGGAGACGATGGACGTCATGATGTACAGGCGGGTCTTGAAAGCAAGCGAATACTCTATCGCGTACTGCAGGGCCTTCTGCGTATGCTCCCTTCCGTCGTAGGCGAGTAGGATGCTCATGCACCCGGATGCCCGTTCCATGTAGATAAATCAGACATCTCGGGACCCGGGGCATGCACCGACAAACCTGTTCGATATTATGCTTCATATTATGTTTTGTGTCCGTGATAGAACATATATACTCGAATGATGCTTTTATGTTCATGTCCAAGACAGTGTCCAAGGAGAGCCTCGCAGAGAAGACCAGGATATACATCGACGCGCACCCCAGCATCAAGGACTGCGTCGCCAAGGGGCTGATAAACTACTCGTCCCTGGCCAGGATGATAATGAAGGATCTGGGTCTGGACAACGAGGAGGCGGTGATGATAGCCTGCCGCCGCTACGCCGGGAAGCTCAACGTCACAACCGACCACGAGCTCAGCATACTGAGGATACTGAAGGACAGCAGGCTCGAGATGAGGACCAAGACCTGCATAGTCACGGCAAAGAACGACTGGACGGTCCTGCACAAGATGGACAACCTCTTCAAGGATCTCTGGAATGAGAACTCTATAATGCAGGTGGTGCAGTCCGCGTCCGCCGTCACCATAATCGCCGACCGCATGCTAAAGGACAGGATAATGGACACCGTGGGCAGGTTCAACATAATCAAGGTCAGGGAGAACCTGGTGGAGATCGCGGTGAAGAGCCCCGAGAAGATCGTGGACACCAGCGGTGTCATAGCGTACCTGATCACGAACCTGTCGGATGCGGGGATCAATATCGAGGAGACGGTCAGCTGTCACACCGACACCATATTCATCGTGGGCGAGGACGACATGATCGACGCCTACTCGGTGCTGACCAAGTGCATACAGAGCGCCGAGATCACGGCCAAGGAGTGACCTCCGACAGCCCGAAGGAAGATCAGAGAAGGGGGACGATGTCCTTCTCCAGTTCATCAGGGGGGTCACGGACGATTCGTAACTTCCTTTCAATACCCCTTCCCTATCGAAGAGGAACTTGAAGAAGTTACATGTCGCGGGGGTGCCACCGTTCTCCGCTATGTATCTGAAGAGTTCCGAGCCCTCTTCCCCGCAGAAATCTGTCATCGCGAACTGCCTGAATGTTATACCGTAGTTATCGCTGCGGAACAGGGCTATCCTCTCTGGGTCCCTCTCCCCCCTCCCTCCGAACTGGCCGCAGG
>JAAYZC010000032.1 GCA_012515075.1 Thermoplasmatales archaeon | reverse complement strand
TTCCGGGAGGTCGGGTGCGACGGCGCCGCTGTGGGGAAGGTGGAGCACGGAAGGCGCCTCTCGCTGGTGCACGGAGAGGAGACCGGCGTGCTCTTCGATTTCGAGAAGGACATCATAACGGGCTGCCGCCCGAAGAAATGAAGTGTTAGGCCACAGAGGTTGACGTCGCCTCTGCCTCGGGTTGTTCACCTCGGTTCTCAACCCCGCTACCCCGCAAACGTCAGTGGTTCGCGGTGAGGCTGCTCCCGTCAGGACCTGGCCCGGTCTCCGCGATTAGTGCACTGACCACGACCCTCCGGCCGCGTCCGGTGTAGACGCCGACTCTGCAGGACAGGATCTCATAGTCACTCGGTGGGCCCGAAGGTTTGGCGGCGCCGTCCTCTGCTGTCACCCCCGCATATTGACGGTTTCGGTGTAAAAGGATACGCCAAGCATCCCGGTCGAGCCTAACGGTACCTCTAATCATGGCACGATATTTAACTTCTCGCCGAGAAAGCCTCGGTTCACTGCCTGCAGGGTTCACGTTCCCTGGGTGTCGGGAATCCTGGCTGCGACCCGGACGGTCCTCCGCCTCAGCACAGTTTATATACGATTCCCTCATACACCTGGGCATCGTGCTAGATGTTAGCACACTACACAGGTGAAATGATGACCTTGCTGGGAATACCCGACCCCTGGATTTGGATTGCGTACCTGGCCTCCTTCGCCACAGTGATATTCTGTTGCGTCTACGGATGGCGGAAGGGCAACGTGGAGGACGAGACCGATGAATAACACAGTGTTCTTCTCGGTGATGGCTGTGTTCATAGCCGCCACCCTGTTCCTGGGATGGTACGGGTACAGGAACACCAAGGACAACGACTCCTTCCTCCTGGGAAGGCAGAAGACCAACCCGATGATCATCGCGCTCTCCTACGGGGCCGCGTTCCTGAGCGCCTCGGCAATCGTGGGGTTCGGAGGACAGGCGGCCACGTACGGGATGTCCCTGATGTGGCTGGTCTTCCTGAACCTGTTCATGGGGCTGGTCGTGGCCTTCCTGGTGTTCGGCAAGCGCACCCGGAGGCTGGGCAGGAAGGAGGGGGCGTTCACGTTCTCGGACTTCCTCGGCAAGAGGTTCAGATCCCCGGCGATACGCTCGTTCTCCGCCGTGATAATCCTTGTGGGGATGCCCGTGTACTGCGCGGCGGTCCTCCTCGGCGGGGTCAACTTCATAAGCACGTCCGCGGGACTGGACAAGAACCTCGTCCTGCTGGTGCTGTCGCTTGTCGTGGCGGTCTACGTCACGTACGGCGGCATAATCGCCGTGATGTACAACGACGCGCTGCAGGCCGGGGTGATGTTCCTCGGAATGGCGGTCATACTGGTGTTCACGTACTCCGCGCTGGGCGGGGTCACCGCGGCCCACGAGGGGCTCACGGGCCTGTGGGACACGGCCCTGGCCGAGTTCCCCAAGGCACTGGCCCTGGAATCCAACGGCATGAACGGGTGGACCAGCTTCTCGTCCCTCGGGAGCAACATATGGCTCACCGTTGTCACGACGTTCCTGCTAGGTGTGGGCATAGGGGCGCTCACCCAGCCCCAGCTGGTGGTCAGGTTCATGTCCGCCAAGAGCGACAGGGACCTCAACAGGTCCCTGATAATCGGCAGCATCTTCATGATAGTCATCGTCGGAACAGCGTACACCGTGGGGGCCCTGAGCAACCTGTACTATTACGAGACGTACGGCACCATCCCGTCCCTGATGGGGTATAACGTGGACCAGCTGATACCCATGTTCGTGACGGACCTGTTCTCCGGCGTCACGTTCGGGGACGTGTTCGTGTCCATGTTCGTCCTGGCGATAGTCTGCGCCTCCATATCCACCATGAGCGCCCTGCTGCACACCATGGGCGTCTCGGGAGGGTACGATCTGCGCACGGTCTACGCCCAGAGGAGGGGCCTTTCGGACATAGAGAAGCAACCGTCCCTGAGGTACAACCGCATATGGACGATACTGATGATGGTGGTCGTGGTCATCCTGGCTTACGTGATGCCGAACAACATAATCGCCAAGGCGACCTCCATATTCATGGGCTTCACGGCGGCGACCCTGCTGGTCTCCTACGCGTACTCCCTGTACAGCGAGCGCCCGGACAAGCGGGCGGCGTTCATCAGCATAACCGCGGGCGGCGCCGTCTGGGTGGTCTGGGGGCTGCTGTTCTGCTCGAGCATAACCAATGTCCTGGGTTACTCGAGCCTGATCGCCGGGTCCTCCTGGGCCCTGGTGGACCCGCTGATACTGGCCCTCCCCGCCTCGCTGTTGGCCCTGGTGGCGACCCTGTGGCTGGCCCCGCACCGCGATCCGGGCGATCCTACAACAGGAGAGGCCGCATGAGCGGCCCCTCAGGGCCGGACGGCGATGCGGCCGGTCATCCTCTCGTAGGCGCGGTTCCTGATCCAGAGCAGGGCGTCAGTGGCCACCAGGCCCAGGTCCAGGAAGTAGAAGTACAGGACGTGGTCGACCTGGCCGGTGACGAACTTGTTCAGGATCCCGGCCGTGTATCCGACCATCACAATCAGCATGAAAACGAGGCTCTTTCCCTTGGTGCTGCGCGACATCAGGGACCTGTATATGGAGAAGGGCCAGGCCGCGGCGAAGCAGAGGAGCATGACTATCTCGAAGAAACCGTCTATCATAGGGGGCCATCTCTGCGCACGCATGTCCTCCCGGGGATATCAATCTTCACGGGGCGGCCTCGCCCGACGATGTTCTGTTCGATCTTCAATGTACACTAATATTCATTAATGAACACATATTAAATACTTTTACAGCATCTACGGCAAAAACAGAGGAATCAAAATGACCTATGAAACGAAAAGACCGGCGGCCGGGAACCGCAACACCGTGCTGATTGCAGGCATGATCGTGCAGTTCTTCGCCGGAGTGATCTACATGTGGAGCGTCTTCAAGGGCCCGGTCGTCGAACATCTGCAGTGGGATGCCGCCGCGGCCGCTATGACGGCGTCGATAATGCTCGTGATGTTCGTCATGGGCATGCTGGCCGGAGGCATCCTCCTGGACAGGTACGGGCAGAGGAAGGTCGCCGTGGCCGGGAGCCTGGTCATGTCCCTCGGGATACTGTCCTCCTCCTTCGTCACATCCGCCTTCCCGGAGATGATCTACCTGACATACGGCGTGCTGGGCGGACTCGGCATAGGCATGGTGTACACCTGCACCGTTTCCGTGGTCCAGAAATGGTTCTTCGACAAGCGCGGCTTCGCGACGGGGATGATGGTCGGCGCCTTCGGTTTCTCCCTGGTGGTCTTCACCCCGGTGGCCAACTATCTGCTGGAGAGCGTGGGGGTCGCATCCACGTTCCTGATATTCGGAGTCGCGTTCCTGGCGGTCTGCACCTCTCTGTCGTTCTTCCTGGCCCCGCCGCCCGCCGACTACTGCGTGGGCTCGGGGAAGGTCAGCGTGAAGGCGTCCCAGAAGCAGTACACCGTCAGGGAGATGCTCAGGACCCGCTCGTTCTACCTGATAACGCTGTCGCTGTTCCTGGTGCTGTCCGCCTACTTCATACTCAACCCCCAGTTCGTCACCCTCGGGGAGGCCCGCGGACTCACCCACGACATGGCCCTGGTCGGAGTCATGCTGGCGGGCGTGTTCAGCGCCCTGGGCCGCCTGACCGTGGCCTGGGTGTCCGACAGGATCGGCCGCATACCGGCGATGCTGATGATAGCGCTGCTGACCGCCGCGGGGATAACCGTGATGATATTCGCCGAGGGCATGGTGTTCCTGGCTTGCATAGCCGTCATATCCTACGCCTTCGGAGGGGCCTCCGGGATATACGCCACCGTGGTCGCGGACCGCTTCGGGACGGAGAACATGGGGACCAATTACGGCATAGTGATGATGGGGTTCGGGGCGTCCGCCCTGGTTTTCCCGATGGTGTCCAACGGGCTGTCCGGGGGAGGCGACTACACCTCGTCCTTCATCATGGTGGCGCTTACCTGCCTGGCGGCCCTGGTGTGCATACTGCTGCTCTCCAGGGAGAGGGACCAGCCGGGCCAGGCCTGATGCGCGGAGGGTCAGAGGAGGAGGTCGGCCACGGTCATGCCGACCGCCTTCTCCAGGACATCGGCCCGGATCTCGATCTGCAGGCCGACCCTGCCCCCGCCGATTATCAGGGTCCCCCTCCCGGCGGCCGACGAGTCCATGACGGTCGTCAGGGGGGTCCGGGACCCGACGGGGGAGCAGCCGCCGTGGACGTACCCCGTGATGCGGAGAAGGTCTTCCGAGGGCACCAGGTCCACGGAATCCTCGCCCACGCTGCACGCGGCCTTGCGGAGGTCCAGCCTCCCCGAGGACGGGACCAGGAACGCGTAGTGGCGACCCGATCCTCCCCGGGCGACGAGGGTCTTGATGACGGACCCCGGGTCCGCCCCCATGGCCTCCGCCACCTCTCTGCCGCTCACCGCACCGCTGCCGTCACTGCAATGCAGCCTGTACTCCAGGCCCATGCCGTCCAATATCTCCGCGGGTCCATCCATTCCATCGCCCCGCGGTCCCGCCCGGAGGGGGCACCGCGTAACACCGTACAATCGCTGGATATAAGAACGGTGCGCCGATTACACGCCTGATGCAAAAGTCCGAGAACGTGTTGGAGATGAGGAACGTCTCCGTGGTGAAGGAGGGCACGGTCATACTGGACTCCGTCGACCTGGATATACGCAGGGGGGAGAGCGTGGTCATCATCGGACCCAACGGCTCCGGCAAGACGACGCTGATAAAGCTCCTGCGCGGCGACATCCTGCCGTACTACGACGAGGAGTCCCCGGCGGTGCTGAGGCTTTTCGGCGAGGACAGGTGGAACATATTCGACATACGCAGGAGGATGGGGATAGTGTCCATGGACCTGCAGTCCCGCTTCGACCCCGGAACCACGGTGTCCGAGGTGATACTGTCGGGGTTCTTCAGCAGCATGGACGTCTTCAGGAACCACGTCGTCACCGACGGAATGAGGCGCAGCGTCCTGCATGCCGCCGCCCGCATGGGGCTGGACGACCTCATCGACCGGCCCATCGGCAGGCTGTCCCTGGGGGAGATGCGCAGGACTCTGATCTCCAGGGCCCTGACCGCGGACCCGGAGGTCCTGGTGCTGGACGAGCCCATGACCGGCCTGGACATATCCATGAGGTCCAGGTTCAGGTCGATGTTCGACATGATGATAGAGCGGGGGGCGGGCATAGTCATGGTCACCCACGAGCTGGAGGACATACCCGTCAGCGTGGACAGGGTGGTCATGATAAAGGAGGGCAGGATACTCGCCGACGGGGGGAAGCGCGACGTGCTCACCTCGGAGAACCTTTCGGAGCTCTATGGGGAAAGTATAAAGGCGGAGTGCGATGGAGGAGTGTATCGCATGCATCTGCAGTGAGGTGATGAGAACATGGTGTACTACTGCCCTGAATGCGGTTCGGAGATACCGAACGAAGCCGAATTCTGCTACATCTGCGGATGCAGGAAGGACAAGGCGATCTTCTTCGACGACAGCGGAAGGGAGGTCTGCCCCGGCTGCGGAGCGGCCCTGCCCCCGGGCAGCGATCGCTGCCCCGGCTGCGGCGCGCAGACGGTGTCCGCGGTCCCCCGGATGTCGAAGAACGGGTCCCTGGCGATAATGATGGCCCTGCTTCCGGGGATATTGGACGTGCACGGCCTGGGGCACCTGGTGCTCGGGGAGTACAGGAAGGCAGCGCTGTTCCTGATACTCTCCTCCGCGATACTGTTCGTCAGGATCTACTACATGCCCGGAACCGATCCCCTGTTCGGGACCCTGTTCTGGCTCGGGTCCCTGGCCGTCTTCATAGTCCAGGGGGTCGACGTCTTCCGCCTGGCCTTCAACCAGAAGCCCCTGTTCAGGCTCTGAACGCGGGGGCGCAAACGTTTTTACATCCCCCTGCCTATGGGCAGCCATGTCCGAGGACTGGACCGAGAAATACAGGCCGGCGTCCCTCTCCGACGTAGTCGGGAATCCCGCCGCGGTGGAGGAGATAAGGGCCTGGGCCCGGTCCTGGGACGAAGGCGTCCCCAGGAAGAGGGCGCTGACGATCTCCGGGCCGCCCGGGGTCGGGAAGACCACCTCCGCGCTGGCCCTGGCCAGGGACATGGGATGGGGCGTTGTCGAGATGAACGCCTCCGACCAGCGCACCGGGGATGCTGTAAAGAGGGTGGCCCTCAGGGGTGCGGGGTCCGACACCTTCGACGACTCCGGAGCGTTCCTGCGGGCCTCCGACGGGGGCCGCAAGCTCATAATACTCGACGAGGCCGACAACCTGTTCGGCAGGGAGGACCGCGGGGCCCTCCCGGCCATAGTCGAGCTCATCAGGACCACCGGGCAGCCGGTGGTGCTCATAGTCAACGACCTCTACGCACTGACGAGGAAGAGCTCCGCCATAAAGAACGAGACCGTCCTGGTGCCGTTCAAGAGACCGGTCGCCTCCACGATACACAGGGCCCTTGCGGCCGTGGCGGCCGCCGAGGGCGTGTCCGCGGGCGACCTCACCCTCAGGAAGATAGCCGACAACTCCAACGGGGACATCCGGGCCGCGGTCAGGGACCTGGAGTCCCAGGCCATGGGGAGGGAATCCCTGACCCCGGACACCTTGGAACTGTCGGAGCGCATCGTCAGGAAGGACATGTACGACCTGATGGGTCTGATGTTCAGGAAATCAGACGCGACCGGCTCCCGGGAGCTCGCCATGAACACCGACGAGACCCCCGAACAGATGCTGCTGTGGATAGACGAGAACCTTCCCCACGAGTACGCCGACCACGGGGACCTTGTCAGAGGGTACGAGAAGCTCGCCCGGGCCGATGTCTTCCTCGGAAGGGTGCACAGGAGGCAGCACTACAGGTTCTGGGCCTACGCCAGGGACGTGATGACGGCAGGGGTCGTCACTGCCAAGCGCACCAGGGGGGTCGGTCGGGAGAGGTTCAGATTCCCCTCCTATCTCATGAAGATGTCACGCAGCAAGGGCGTCAGGGCCACCAAGGCGGCCGTGTGCATGAAGTTAGCGGTCCATATGCATACCTCCACCTCCCGGGTGGCGGACGACGTCCTGCCCTATCTGAAGATCATGCTCAAGAACGATGCGGGGCTGAGGAGACGCCTTGTATCGGAGATGGACCTCGACCCGGAGGAGCTGGCCTTCCTGACGGACGAGAAGATAGACTCTCCGGCGGTCAAGGCCGCATTCTCGGCGCAGGCCCCCGTGAGGGAGGAGCCCGAGGAGGAGCCACTCGCGGAACCCGCCGTCAAGCCCCCCGCGCCCAAGGTTCAGAGGAGCCTGTTCGAATTCTGAGGTGCTGCAATGGACGAATCCTACCGTGAACTGCTGACGAAGCAGCAATACCGCCTGCACAATGACCACGCGGCCGTGAAGCTCTGCCACTGGATGAAGGAGTCCATGATACGGGGCAGGCACTGCTACAAGCAGGAGTTCTACGGGATAAAGAGCCACAGGTGCCTGCAGATGACTCCTGCCATAAACGAATGCGACCACCTCTGCCAGTTCTGCTGGAGGGTCCAGGGGCGCGATTTCGAGGTCGCCGAATGGGCGGAGCCCAAGGAGATGCTGGACGCCCTGATAGAGCACCAGAGGCAGCTCATAACCGGATTCAAGGGCGACCCCCGCTGCCCGAGGGAGAAATACGAGGAGGCCAGGAACCCCGATCAGGTGGCGATATCCCTGGCCGGGGAGCCCATCGTGTACCCCTACCTCTCGGATTTCATCGGGGAGTGCCATTCCAGGGGCATGACCACGTTCCTGGTGACCAACGGGACGTACCCCGAGCGCCTGGAGGCCCTGGACAACCTGCCCCGGCAGATCTACGTCACGGTGGCGGCCCCGGACGAGGCCACGTACATAAGGACGTGCAGGCCGAAGATAACGGACGGGTGGCAGCGCCTGATGCGCACGCTGGAGATGTTCCCGTCCCTGGACACCCGCACCGTGGTCAGGCACACCCTGGTGAAGGGGCTGAACTTCGGGCACGTGGACGGGTACGCGGCGTTGGACCGCATCGCCGATCCGGACATGATAGAACCCAAGGGCTATGTGTTCGTGGGGGACTCGAGGACCCGCCTGACCATCGACAGCATGCCCTCCTTCGACGAGATACTCGGTTTCTCGGAGGACCTGGCGGAGAGGACGGGCATGGCGGTCATCCGTCAGAGGCCCGACAGCCGGGTCACCCTGATAGGGGCCCCCGGCATGAGGACGGAGCTGGACTGACGGCCGGCATCACAGGATGCCGGCCCAGGCCGCCAGGAGCAGGACGATCGCGGCCAGGTGCAGAACGGCCATGACGTAGACGAGCTTGAACCTCGTCTTCCTGGTCTTGTGCCTGACCGACAGCATCCCCGCCGTGGCTCCGAAGGGGCCTGCGGCCGCAAGGGCCAGGAGGGTGGACTCGCTTATCCTCCGGCCGCCTTTGACGGCCCTCCTCTTGTCGAGCACGTAGACCGCGGACACGACGACGTTGACCGCCAGGTAGGCCGCCGCCAGGATGGCCCATATGCGCAGAGTCATCCCTTCAACGCTTCCAGGAACGCGTCTATCTCGGAGGCGCTCTCCTTGACGACCCTCTTGCCCTTTATGAAGTACGCGCTGGTGGGTATGCCCAGGTCGGAGGATATCTTCTCCAGTTGATCCTCCCCGTTCTTGCCCTTTATCATGCCGCAGAGGAACAGGGCGGTGCGCTTGCCGGCCAGGTCCCCGCTGTGCGAACCGATGTACTCCTCTATGTCCTTGGAAGGGCTTCCCGCATGGACCCTGGTGCCGAACACGACCAGTTCCAGCTGGCCCAGGTCCACGGACCCCGCGTCCTTGACGGGCACCGCTTCGCATCCCAGCCTGTTCGCCATGTACTCAGCGACGGCGGCGGTGTTCCCGGTGGTCGATGCGTATATTATCACCGCGGACATCAGAACAGACCCCCTATCTTTCTGGCCTCTTCGAGCAGGCCGGGGCTGTTGGCAGCCACGTCGGGCGGGTTGCCCTTGCTCATGCATATGCCGCCCACGTTCTTGAATCCGAAGAACTGCACCATGCTCCTCTCGATCTTCCCCTGGAGCTCCTTGGCGGCGTCGGTGCCCGAACCGCAGGTCACCACCACCGACAGCTTCTTCTGGGCCTCGATGTTGGGAACGAAACCATCGTTCATGAAGCCGAAGAACCTGTCCTGCAGGAGCCTGAACTGTCCGCAGGCCTCCCCGAAATAGCACGGGGTGGAGAGGATCAGCCCCTCGCACATGCGTATGTCCTCGAGTATCGGTTCGATGTCGTCCATGAGGGTGCACCTGCCGGCGCGCTTGCACGCCATGCACGCCTGGCATCCTCTGGCGTCCTTCAGGACGTTGAGATGGTGCACCTTCACTTCCTTTCCTTCCTCCCGGATGGCTTTCACCATCTCGTTCACTATGGTCCCGCTGTTGCCGTTCCTCCTGGGACTGGATACTATCGCTACTACGGTCGTTGTTACCACCGTCTCCCAATTGACATATTAGTATATATTTACTATCTGATAACACTAATATACTTGGGTGGTTATCGTATAGTTATGAGCGGACGAGGCAGGGCTCAACGCATGGATTGCGCCATCGATGCGACCATGTCGGTCATCGAGGGCAGATGGAAGTCCGTCATACTGTGCAAGCTGGCGGTCAAGGGGAGGATGAGGTTCAGCCATCTCATGAAGGAGCTCGACGGCATATCCCCGAGGATGCTCACCAAGCAGCTCAGGGAGATGGAGGAGGACCGCCTCGTGATCAGGGAGGTCTACCCCGAGGTCCCCGTCCGGGTGGAGTACTCGCTGGCGCCCAGGGGCCAAAGCCTGATGCCCGCCCTGCGCGCCCTCGCCGACTGGGGGCTGAGGAACATGCTTCCCAACAGGGTGGCGTTCGAGGAATCCGTGGAGATTCCCGACAGACGTGCCGAGGACCTGTCCGGCAGGGCACCTTATTAACCCTGCATACCGATCCCGTCGGCATGGGATACGATGTCAGGCTCATAGACGCACGGCAGGTCGACGAGCTGTACGGCGCATACTCCTGCAGGAGGTTCTACACGTCCAAGGCGGACATATCGGGGGTATGCGTCAAGCTGTACACCGAGGACCACGGGGTGGCGGACATGTGGGACGACAACTTCTACTCCATGTCCGACAACGTCCGCTCCCACGCCCGCGTGGTGTCCGTCGCCGATCCGGAGAGGGGCATGGAGGTCCTGTACAACAGGACCACCTGCACGGCGTTCCTCTTCAACTTCGACTACTACGGATGGATAAAGAGCATAGCGCTGGCGGTGGCCTCCGATCTTCTGGAGGACGCCCACAGGGTGCACTCCGTCCACGGGGCCGCCCTGGACATCGACGGGAAGGGCGTGACGCTGATAGCACCGTCCAAGACCGGGAAGACGACGCAGTCCTGGGGCCTCCTCAGGGTGGACAACGCCCGCCTGATAACCGACGACTGGTACTTCGTCAGGCTCGGCAACGGCCGCCCGCTGGTCTCCGGCTCGGAGAAGAACTGCTACATAGACGCCGACATAGGGGACGTGTGGGAGGAGTACCGCCCGCTGGTCCAGACGGTCAGGTTCGACAACAAGGGCAGGGGCATCGGCAACGTGCGGTGGGTGAACGGCTACGGGTCCGTCATACCGATGACGACCATGCGCCATGTGATATTCCTCAAGCGCGACCCGGAGGACCGGAACGTGGTCACCGAGCTCGACCCCGGGGAGGCCTGGGAGTACATGGAGTGCAACGACCTCTGCAACCCCCACCAGATGATAAGGGACGACAGGAAGAGGGAGGTCAGGAAGAGGTTCTTCCAGGAGTACCTGAGGGACTGCGATGTGCATCTGGTGAACACCGTGCTACCCGCCAGGGAGACCCAGGAGCGGATACGCAGGATCGTGCTCTGATCGGAGGCCGACCCTGGCGGGGGTCCAGATCTATGCCGCGCCCGGTCACCGAGCAGTCGCAGGCCACGACCCTCGTGCCCCTGTCCGCGCCCTTCTCGGGTGCCCGGGAGAACAGCGGGCCGGTGGCCCGGAGGAGACGTTGACCAATATCTCGGGGCGGGGGAGGCCGCCGTCGCCACCTCCACGATGACGCGGGCGATCATGATGCGGCAGGGCGTTCGGAACCGTCCTCCGACTCGGGTGAATGTGACAGGGTGCGATCGATGATCTTCATCGGTCGATTTCGGTTTCCGTTCCGGAAGAATCCGAACCTGTCATTCAGCAACCCGGAACCGGATGTCGGTTCCTCCGCTTCGAGGTGATCCTTCAGCTCCTCCGCCCTCTCCGGCGTGGGGACGGGACCCGGCACCGCAACGGGGACGGTGCCCCCGCGATCCATGGCATACAGGGGGCATGCTAACATATTTAGACGGACAGTTCTTTCCGTGGTATCGGTGCTCTTCACTTGATGGGAGGTTCATGGTTCGAATACGAGGTCACGACCGAGAGGTCGGACGAGGCGGGGTCCGGATTCACCGAGAAGTACGTGGCGGTCTCCGTGGAGGAGGACGCAATCGTCTTCGAGAGGTATGTGGACGGGAAGCTCCGCGACACGGTGGAGGGCAGCCCCTCCTTCGCCGGCCTGCTTTTCGACCTGAGAGGGCTGTCCAAACTGGGCACCGAGAGCATAGACACGCCCTTCGGACCCAGGGACGTGACCGTCTACGGCTCCGACCGCTGCGGCGGGGGCGAGAGGGTATATGTCGGAGCCGGGGGCACCGTCCACCGGGATATCAGGACCCAGCTATGGTCCGGGGGCGTGGTGTACACCGAGACCCGGGAGCTGAAGGCCTCCAGCACGGTGGTCTGAAGATCCATCCGAGGGCCCCGGGGCGGGTTGACGGCCTTGATCGAGACTGAGATCGTGATGTGGTTGCAGCAGGCCCTGGCGGGGCCGGCGGCGGACGCCTTGGCCTCGATGCTGTCGATCAGGGGCGCGCCCGCGATGCTGTCAGGACTGTGCGTCCTTCCGCTGCTCCTGTCGGATCGTCACCGCAGGGCGGGGATCCTGATCCTGGCCGCGGTCGCCGCGGTCTACCTCGTCAACGAGCTGGGGGTCAAACCG
Organism: Thermoplasmatales archaeon; assembly: GCA_012515075.1. Taxonomy (GTDB): domain Archaea; phylum Thermoplasmatota; class Thermoplasmata; order Methanomassiliicoccales; family Methanomethylophilaceae; genus JAAYZC01. The sequence goes on along the minus strand of JAAYZC010000032.1, from coordinate 1,664 downwards.
CTGCTCATGCGCCCGCGTCCGTTCGAAGCGTGTCCGGAGATACTTCTGATAGGTAGCATGCCTTCGGGCTTCTCGTTCGCATCCACGCATTCCGCGGTCCTCTTCGCGACGGCCACCGCGGTCATTCTGACGTCGGACCGCAGATACGGGGCGCTGCTGTTCGCCCTTGCGGTATCGGTCGCGATCCTCAGGGTGTACGCCGGGGTGCACTATCCATCGGACGTGATCGCGGGAGCGGCCATGGGCGTCATCGCCGCCGTCCTCCTGGTCGTCGCGTTCCATCCCTCTCTGAGGGACGGCGGGACGGAGACCGCGTGACCGAGCGACACGATTCGTGATCCGGGGTAGAACAGACACTCAACGAAGCTTTTCGATCGAGGAAAGCGTGGGACGTTCTGTCGCGGAGCGCATCATGGCACCTCGGGGATCGCTGATAGGCGAAGACTATGCGGAGACATGCCGTCTTACGGTTGATACTGTCTCAAGGCTTTTCGTGATTATTTCCGAGTAGGTTGAGAACGGGATATCGAGTATGGATGAGGAGGGCCCACATTATCTGGCATTCGATTGGATAGACGCCTCCGAGCCGGATTACATCGTACCGTTGGACAGGCTGTTCTCGAATCAAAGAGACGTTGAAGCTCCGCGGTTCTCTGTCACCGACAGTGATGAGCGACCTCTCGTCCGAGGCCGGAAGATCGTTCGGCTGTATGGACGATTTCTTCTCATCGAGAGTCAGAAGGTCCGAGGGCCCGTTCGTGACTTTGGATCTAACATCTGTTCCATCCTATTCGTGGATGGACGGATGGTCGAAATGGGGCCACAACCGCGACGGAGAGGATCTGAAACAAACGGAGATCGCCATGGTCACGGACGGCGAAGGGATGCCGCTTGCGTTCACGATGCTACCCGGTTCCATAGCGGATTCCACCGTTCTCGACGATACGGTGGATATATTGCGTGAATTGGGCTGCTGCGGCCGCCTCGTCATGAACAGGGGATTCGAAACGGCGGCGAACATCTTCGGACTGCTGGAGCGCGGATCGGAGTTCACCGTCCTGTCCAATGCCAAGGCGGAGCCGATCAAGAAGCTTATGTCCCAAGCGATCGGGGACATGAAGAGATCGTCCGCATTCAGGAGGCACGAGGGGCATTCCTACAAGGTCGCGGAGTACGAGACGGGGATCGTGAACATCGACGGATCCTGCGAGTACGTGGTACACGTTCCGCAGAACCACAATGCTTCGAAGGCCATCGACGGCCTTTTCGAGACATCTCGCAAACTGAAGGTCTTCGTCGTGTACGACCCGAAGAAGGCCGCCGATGACATCGAATCCGTCATGGATGCCGTCTCGGACACCGAATTGAAGCTGGAAGACACGAGTCCAAGGGATCCAGACAAGACGTATTCCAAGCTGCCGGCGTTCATCAGGAAGTATCTGGGCTATTACGTCGATGCGGACGACGCGATGCATATCGAACGCAAGCAGAACGCGTTCACGTTCGCGGACAACCGCGCTGGCATGTTCGTAATGCTCGCATCTCCAGGCACCGATTGGGACACTATGATGTCCTCTTACGACGTCCGCGATTGGGTCGAGAAGGCGTTCGACGTTTACAAGAAAGACCTGGACGGCTCCGGGTCGAGGACCGGCGACCCGGAT
>JAAYZC010000031.1 GCA_012515075.1 Thermoplasmatales archaeon | reverse complement strand
CTCATCAGGATTATTAACCCGCAAGGCATGGGCACGGCCATGCAAGGCACATTCCATTGGCTGAGGGTCCAGGCCTTCTGCTACGCCACGGAGGACGAGACCCGCGTCCGCGAGGCCCTGGAGGGCCTCCTGGGCGGCTGCGGCTTCGAGACGACCGCCACCGAGGGCGAGCACGGGAACCGCATCGTCCTCATGGAGGCCGTGCTGAAGAAGCAGAGGGAGTTCGACGCCGTGTTCGGGAGCCTCCGGCCGGTGATACCCGAGCTCATCGGGGGGATCTCCGACCGTGTGGACGGGGACTGCGTGTTCCGCACCCGCCTGGACAAGCAGGAGCTGGTCCGGGGGAGATGCGTCATAGCCCACCACGGCGACGTTGTGTCGGTCACCGGGAAGGCCGTCTCCCATCCCGCCAGGAAGGAGATCGCCGAGACGAACCTGGTGGCCTACCTGGAGGGCCTTCAGTCGTCCTGATCCTCCGGAGGCAGGGCCTTCGGCACAACCAGGGCCTCCTTTATCCTGCGGTTCTTGGTGGACTTGACCACGATGGTGAACGCGTCGCCCTCGACCTTGTCCCCCCTGGACGGTATCTTGCCCAGCTTGTAGTGTATGTACCCGCTGACGCTGTGGTCGTTGTAGCCCTCGGGGTCGAACCTTATCCCCATCTCGTCCATCACGTCGTAGATGTTGGTCTCCCCCAGCACGCTGTAGGACCCGTCCGACTCCCTGACCATGGAGTACTGGATGTCGTCGCTCTCGTCCCATATCTCGCCCACCAGCTCCTCCAGTATGTCCTCCAGGGAGACGATCCCCAGGGTCCCCCCGTAGGTGTCCAGGACCACGGCCATGTGCACCTTGGACTTCTGCAGGTCGTTGAGCAGGGTGGCTATGTTCGTGGACTCCGGCACGAACCTGACCGGCCGTATTATGTCCGTCAGCTTCACCCCCTCGTCGTCCGAGCACCGGTTGAAGAAGTCCTTGGCGGACACCACGCCCACTACGCGGTCGATGGTCCCGTCGTAGAGGGGTATCCTGGAGAAGCCCGTCTCCCGGAAGAGCCTCCTCATGCTCTCCTTGTCGGAGCGCACGTCGGTGGCCACCACGTCGACCCGCGGGGTGATTATCTCGCCCACCCGGATGTCGTCGAACTGTATGGCTGACTTGATCAGCTCGCTCTCCCGCTTCTCCAGGGTGCCCTCCTCCTCGATCTCCTCGATCATCACCACGAGCTCGTCCTCGGTCATGGTGGGGACCTCCTCCCTGTTGCGGGAGAGGCGCTTCGTCAGGGCGGTGAAGAGGTAGGTCACCGGCGTGAAAACCGTTATGACGATGTCGAGCATCGGAGTGACCCGGAGGGCGAAGCCCTCCGCGTTCCTCTTGGCCATGCTCTTGGGCGTTATCTCCCCGAATATCAGCAGAAGGATCACCATGACCACGGTGGCCGCCAGGGCGCCGGTGCCCTCGTCCTGCAGGAGGCTCACGAATAGAAGGGTGGCTATCGAGGATGCCGCTATGTTGACCAGATTGTTCCCGACGAGGAGGGTTGTGAGCAGCCGGTCGTAGTTCTCGGAGATTGCGAGGGTGCGCTTGGCCCGCCTATCCCCTTCGTTGGCCATGTTCTTTATGCGTATCCTGTTCAGGCTGGTGAAGGCGGTCTCGGATGCCGAGAAGAAAGCCGAGAGGATTATCAGCACCGCCAGGGCCGATGCCATTATCGCTAGGGAGACGGCGGTCAAAGGATCCCCCGCCGTTCGTTTCCGGTATGGTTATGCAATTCTATACCCTGTCCGTTCTTGGTTGTTTCCACATATGCGTTATCTATTTAAATCCAATCCGTCGGAGGTCCGATGCCAGCGCCCGGCCCGCGGGCGCGAAAATATAAGGAAAAGGGTAAGGGGTTTGCACGGTCGTGCGCTGTATGGTGCGCTTACATCCCCATCTTGCTCTTGACGTCGGGGGACAGGAGCATGAGTATGAGGAAGATGTACAGCAGCATGCTGAAAAGCGCGCCGACGCCCAGCATGATGGCCTCGATGGTGCCGACGAATATCACGAATATTCCCAGCAGGCCGCCGATTATGCCGAGGACGAAGACGATCAGGAGCAGAATCCAGATGATCTTGTCGAGGGTGGTGACCTGGTTGTCCATCATCTTGTACGAGCAGAACAGCATTATCAGACCGACGATGATGTCGATCGCGCCGCCGGTGTAGTCGCCGACGATGGCCGAGCACACACCCATAACGATGTTCGCCAGACCTATGACGCCCACGAACTTGCCGAGTATGTTGATCTTCTCGCCGATCTCGCCGCTGTGGACCTTCAGAGCGTAGAGGGCGACCAGGAGACCGAATATTATGGTCCCGGCGGCTACGACGTAGCCCCCCCAGGCACCTCCCGCGTATGCTGCTGCTACAATCCCTACTATGATATTGATAAGACCCACTACCAGGGCCACAAGACCGAAGTTTTTCATGTCGTCGAAGAATGACATAGATTGACCTATCGGCATCCGTATTAATAATCCTTATCACCCAGACATATATTGCTGGGTCGGAATCCAAAACGTCCCGGACCTCTCTTCCGGACCGTCCCGGGGCCTTCTGCGGCATCGGTCGGCCGTCGGCAACGTCGGCAACGGCCCGTGCGGAGGTCCGCATTCTCTCTATTTTTAAATATTAAAATTACCTAATCCGCCTGAGGAGTGACTCAAATGGCAGTCGAATTCAAGTACGAGATCGTAGAGAGGATCGCGGTCCTATCCGAATCCTCCAAGGGATGGACGAAGGAGCTCAACCTGATAAAATGGAACGACAGGGAACCCAAGTACGACATACGCGAATGGTCCCCCGACGGCAGCAAGATGGGCAAGGGCGTGACCCTGTCCTTCGAAGAGGCGGACGAGCTCAGGAAGGCGCTGGAGAGCAGGCGGGAGTGATCCCGCCCGCGGCGGGGGTCGAACGGCTTTGACGGTCGGCAGACTGGAGTATCTGGAGCGCTTCCT
>JAAYZC010000030.1 GCA_012515075.1 Thermoplasmatales archaeon | reverse complement strand
GAGCTTCCGAAAACCATCTCGTCGGCGGATGCGTATGCCTGTTTGGTGAACCTTTTTGCTGCCATTTTAGATGCCTCCTACGATGTCATCCCAATCTTCACGAACCTGTTTCCAGTCGGCTCCCTTCACGATCCTGTCCGCTATCGGGGGGGTCTGGGGTGCCTTCTCGGAGTATATTCCGAGGTCGAAGGACTCTGCGAAGTCCCTGTTCACTGCGCCGCCGGCTGCCATGAGGGGAACGTTGATTCCCTTCTCGACGAGCTTCTTGGCGACCCTGGGGAACGCGGTCATGGTCGTGGTCATCAGAGCGGTTCCGGTCACGAGGAAGGGCTTGGACTTGACGACCTCGTCAACGACGTCGTCGACTGCCACATCCTTGCCCATATCGGTGACGGTGTAACCGGAGGACCTGAGCATGACTGCTGCGATGTTCTTTCCGATGTCGTGGGGGTCTCCCTCTGCGGCGTGCATGACGACGAGACCTTTGGTCTCTCTTCCGCCGGGGATCTGCTTCTCGGCGAGAGCGATTCCGATCTCCATGGTCTTGGCGGCCATCATGATCTCGGGCAGGTAGTAGATGTGGTCGGCGTAGAGCTTCGCGACAACTTCCATCCCGCTTACGAGACCGTTGTTGATGACGTCCAGGGGTTTCCTCTCCTTGAGGGCTTCCGCGACAACGGGGCCGACGGTCTTGAACCTCATGTACAGGACCTCCTCGGCGACCTTCTTGAAGATGGGGTCTGCGGGTAGCATTTTCTTAGCGACGGACTCAGGGGTCTCCTGGTTCTGAGCCGCTACATCGTAGCGCTTCAGAACTATGTCGAAATTCGCGCCTTTGTAGTCAATCATTTTCTATTTCTCCTCTGGAGGGCCTGGACCCTCCGATACTGTCAGTGAGAAATCGTATTTAGTCGATTTTATGGTTGGATGAGTAAGCCGTGAACACAAATGACTACCAATGTACATACTTAAAGGCAATATAATTCTTATAAAAGCTTGCGTGGGCGCGACTGAAAGGAACCGGAAAAAGATATATACCGTATGACGCAACCCTGACCGCGGCGGGAAGACGAATCCTAAATATGTTGAACCGATGTTCATCCATGCTCCTCAAGGCCCAGGCCATAGCCAAATCCTTCGGTCCGGTCAAAGTGCTGAAGGATGCGAGCCTCCAGATCAACGAAGGCGACAGCATAGGCCTCATAGGCGTCAACGGCGCGGGGAAGACGACATTCCTGAGGATCCTCCTGGGGATCGACAGGCCCGACACCGGGGAGCTCATCAGACACACCGACCGCACAGGCTATCTTCCGCAGTTCCCGGAGTCTTCGGGGGAGTTCACGGTCAGGGATGTGATGGGGCGTCCTTACGGCCATATAGAGGGCATAAAGAGGAGGATGTCGGAGCTGGAGTCTCTGATGGCATCGGGCGGCGACATAGACTGGAACGAGACCGCCCGTGAATACTCCGAACTGGAGTCCAGACTGGAGAAGTCCGGCGCCGAGGACGAGGAGAAGGCGCTCTCCTCCCTGAAGAAGGTGGGGCTCTCCGCCGACATCTTTGAAAGGCCCATGGATTCCATAAGCGGCGGGGAGCGCACCAAGGTCGCATTGGCCCGCATACTGGTGCAGGCTGACGAGTGCGACCTGCTGTTCCTTGACGAGCCCACCTCCCACCTGGACATAGGCACCGTGGAATGGTTGGAGGATTACCTCCTCGAGACCCACTGCTCGGTGGTGGTGATAAGCCACGACAGATACTTCCTGGACAAGATAGGCACGCGCATGTGCGAGATATCCAACGGGAGTACGCGCGAGTACAAGGGGAACTACTCCGCATTCATAACGAAGAAGATGCTGGACCTGGACAGGATGGAGAAGGAGTACAGGAAGTACTCCAGCCAGAAGAGGAGGCAGGAGCAGATAGCGGAACAGCTTCACCGGGACCAATGGTACCTCACCACCCACAAGACACGCGCGAAGCTGATCGCCAAGATGGAGGAGAAGGAGGCCCCCGAGAAGACCCGGGACATAACCGTACGCATCCAGGCCGCCCCCAAATCCGGCAAGAACGTGATAACCGCCAAGGGCCTCTCCGTGGACAGGGGAGACAGGACCATCCTGTCCGGCGTGGATCTTGACATACACAAAGGCGATAAGATCGGCGTTTTCGGATCCAACGGAGAGGGTAAGACCACCCTTGTGCAGGCCCTTTTGGGCATAATACCGTCGAAGGGTGAGCTCTGGGTCTCGCCGGGCGCCAAGATAGGGTACTACTCGCAGCACCACGAGAGGCTGGACCTCGGGCTCACGGCCGAGGAGCAGCTGATGAAGCTGATCGGCACCGACCGCCGCGGCGATGCCCGCGCGATGCTGGCCAGGATGCTCCTCTCCGGGGACGAGGTCGACCGGCCCATGGGCACCCTCTCCGGGGGCCAGCGGGCCCGTGTGGCGCTCTGCCTGCTGCTGCTGGACGAGACGAACGTCCTTGTCCTTGACGAGCCCACCAACTATCTGGACATACCCGCCCGCCACGCCGTGGAGGAGGCACTCGGCGAATACGACGGGACGATCATCGCCGTCACCCACGACAGATACTTCCTGGATACGGTGTGCACGCGGATGGTGGAGGTCGATGCGGGAGGCATAACCGCGTTCTCGGGCACATACTCGGAGATGAAGGGCCGCCCCAACGTCAAGGAGGTCGTCATGGACGCCGACGAGTACAGGGTGCTATCCCCTTTCACCAACTGGGCTCTGAACAGGAAATTCAAGAAGGGTGACCGGATCCTCGTGGCCCCGGCCGAGGCGAAGAGCTACGAATGGGCCATATCCCAGGGGAAGATGAAGAAGACCGGGGGACGGCAGAGGAAGAAGGTCGGTGTCTCCGCCGAGCCCGAGGAAACGGATTGAGAAAGGGCCGCCGGCCGCCTTCGGCGGGACCGGCGGGGCCCGCGTTCACTGGTTTTCGTCGAATATGTCGACCCCTGCCTCCATGTCCTTGTACAGAGCGTAGAGCTCCTCGGGAGTCATGGAACGGTGCATCTCGACGGAGGCCTTTCTGACAATCTCCAAAAGGGTCGCGGCCTTCTCATGGTCGAGCTCGACCCCCTTCTCCGCCAGATAGGTCACTATCGTGTTGCGGCCGGAGTGCTTCCCGATGACGATGGACCTCTCCAGGCCCACCTCCTCCGGATCGTAGGGCTCGTAGTTGACATGGCTCTTCAGCACGCCGTCGGTGTGTATGCCTGCCTCGTGTGCGAAGCAGTTGCTGCCCAGGAAGGGCTTGGCCTTGTGTATGGGGCGGTTCGCGGCGACGGCCACGTACTCGGCCAACGGCCTGAGCTTGGTCGTGTCTATGCCCGTGTCCCTCTTGAAGAGGTGTTTGCATGCCATCACGGTCTCCTCGAGGGGGGCGTTGCCGGACCTCTCCCCGACGCCCATGACCGTCGTGCTCATGAACTTGGCTCCCGCCTTGACTCCGGCCATGCAGTTGGCGGTGGCCATGCCGAAGTCGTTGTGGGTGTGCATCTCGATGTCGATGCCCACCAGGTTGATTATTGTCCTGACCCTCTCGTAGCAGGTGAAGGGGTCCTCCCTCCCGATGGTGTCGCAGTACCTTATACGCGACGCCCCGGCCTGTTTGGCGGCTTTCGCGAAATCGATAAGGAACATCAGGTCGGCGCGCGAGGCGTCCTCCGCATTGCATGAGATGTAGAGTCCGTGATCGGCGGCATAGCTCACGGACTCCGTGATCTTGTCGAGGACCCATTGGCGGCTCTTCTTCAGCTTGTTCTCTATGTGTATGTCGGAAGAGGACATCGATATGGCTACGGAGTCCACATCGCAGTCTATGCTGCTGTTTATGTCGTTGATGTCGGCTCTGTTCCAACCCAGTATCGAAGCGTCGAGACCCATGTGGGCTATGTGCCTGACGGCTTTCTTCTCGTCGCCGCCCATGGCGGGTATTCCGCATTCTATCTGCGGGACCCCCGCCTCGTCCAGGAGCTGTGCGATCCTGTACTTCTCTATGTTGGAGAACACTATGCCGGCGGTCTGCTCGCCGTCCCTCAGCGTCGTGTCGCAGACGACGACGTCGCGGGATACGGTCCTCATGACTTCATCTTTCGTTTTCATATGGATTCCTCAATTAACATCGGCCGTAAGGCCTGAAAACATCCGAACTGGATGCGCAATATCGGCTAAAAAGCCGACATTATAGTAAAAGATTTCTATTCCACGCCCGCGTGCGCCCGTGGGTTGCCCGCGGCATCCTCATACCTTGTATCTCAATACGGCGGCCATACCGCCCAGCGACTCCAGGGACCTTCCGGCGTCGTGCTGCCCGGAGACGACTATGACGTTCCCCTTCTGGGCCTCGACCGCGCGGACCAGCCCGTCCAGGTCCTGCTCCCTGAGCTTGGAGTCCAGGATTAGCAGGGTCTCGATCGCGCCCGACTCCGCCGCGGCAGACAACTCCGCCGTTCCATAGGTCGCTAGCCCGTCCCTGCCTATCTCCGACATGACCTTCTCCACGGCCTCCATCTCGACCCCCACGCGGGAGTCGCGGAGCACGTCAGACCCCATGCCCTTCTTCATCAGCTCGTTGACGCCGACCATCCCGGACTGCCCGGTATGGTATACGTAGACCTTGGAGAAGATCTCCGGCGCCCTCCTCTTGCCCTCCTCGGCCAGGGCCTCCTTCTCGAACCCCGGGCCCAGGATCACCAGGGGCATGCCCTCGGCCACGAGCGGCGCCAGCTTGGATATTATCTCGCCGTGGTAGTCGCCCGAAGGCGAGCGTTCCTGGTACTGCTTACCGGACCTCCCGGAGCGCATGCTAGCGACCTCTTTCAGGCCGAACTGCCTGAGGACGGCAACGGTCGCTTCGTCCTGGTCCAGGGCCACGAAGACTATGCGGGGCTTGTTGGTGTCCTCCACCGCGCGCCTCAGCCTGTCCATCTGGGTCTCCCTCCACCTATCCTTTCTGATCTCCATGCTGTCGCCCAGCTCGAATATCAGCGTGTGGTGCTGCCCGATATCCTGGGGGCCATCCTCTATGACCCCGAGGATCTTCAATCTGAGGTCGGCGTCGGAGAACTCTATCTTCTCCACCCTTATCCCCAGGGTCATCCGCCTCTTCTCGGCGCGCTCGGCCCTCAGCTTGTCGGCCGCCTTCTCCTCCCTGCGGGTGGTGCTGGCCGTTATAAGGTCCCCGACCTCGGCCACGTTATATATATGCCATATATCGTCGTCCGTCTCGATCTGTATGCGCATGGACCCCGCAGCGGGGTCTTGGTGCAGGATCCTCATGATCCGGCCTATAGCATCGGCCTTATTTCATGTTTCGTCAATTATCTCATGTTGTGTCCGCTATCGGACAACCGCCCGATACGGCTGTCAGCGGCATGTGGAAGTCATTAAATATGAATCGGAATTGTGATGAAATCCCGATGGCACGCGGTTATTTGGTTCTCGAGGACGGGACTGTTCTCGAGGGCGAGTCCTTCGGATACAAGGACTCTGTTCTCGGGGAGGTCGTTTTTAGTACCGGCATGGACGGATATCAGGAGACTCTGACCGATCCGTCCTTCAGGGGGCAGATACTGGTCATGACGTATCCTCTGGTGGGGAACTACGGCGTGAACGGGGATTTCGACCAGTCCGACATGGTCCACACCAGGGGGCTCGTCGTGAGGGAGTACTGCAAGGAACCCTCCGATATGTACGGAGGAAGGACCCTGGACGAGTTCCTCAGGGAGAACCGCGTACCCGGACTGTCGGGCATAGACACCCGCGACCTGGTGATAAAGATACGTACCTTCGGCTCGATGAAGGGCGCCCTGATATGCGACGGGGGCGCTCCGGGGGAGTACCTCGACGAGGTCAGGCGGATGCCCCCGGTGACCGATACCAACCTCGTCGGCGAGGTCTCCTCGAAATCCGTCAGAAGGATACAGGGGAAGAGGAGGAAGGATATCACCGTCGGACTGCTCGACTGCGGCACAAAGGAGGGCATCGTCCGCGACCTGTCCTCCAGGTTCGACGTGGTCATATTCCCTTACGACACGCCCGCCCAGGCCATCGTGGACGCCGGCGTGGACGGGGTTCTGATATCCAACGGGCCCGGGGACCCGACGCACCCCGCCGTCATGAGCACCGCCGTGAGGACCGTTGGGGAACTCTCCTCCAGGATGCCGCTCTACGGGATATGCTTCGGAAGCCAGCTTGTGGCACTCGCCCTCGGGGGCGGCACCTACAAGATGAAGTTCGGCCACCGCGGGTGCAACCAGCCCGTGAAGTACGAAGGCCGTGTCTACATTACATCCCAGAATCACGGCTATGCCGTGGACGCCGACAGCCTGGACGGGACCGGCCTGGTGGTCGACCAGGTCAACGTGAACGACGGGACCGTGGAGGGCATCCGGCACAGGGACCTCCCGATATTCACCACTCAATACCACCCGGAGGCCTCTCCCGGGCCTAACGACACACAGTTCCTGTTCGACAAGTTCGGCGCGATGATGAAGGGGGCGAGAAGATGAGGAAGGATTACGAGAAGCTCATGGTCATAGGCTCCGGGCCCATCGTCATAGGGCAGGCCGCGGAGTTCGACTTCTCCGGCACACAGGCCTGCCGCTCCCTCAGGGAGGAGGGTTACAAGACGGTCCTGGTCAACTCCAACCCCGCCACGATACAGACGGACCCCGATACCGCGGACAGCGTCTACATAGAGCCCCTGCAGGCTTCGGTGGTCGCCAAGATACTCGAGAAGGAGAAGGTCGACGGCATACTGGCCGGCATGGGCGGTCAGACGGCCCTCAACATATGCTCGGAGCTTGCCGACACGGGTGTCCTCGAGAGGCTCGGAGTCGAGCTGCTCGGGACCCAGCCCGAGGCCATAGCCATGTCCGAGGACCGCGAGCTTTTCAAGGAGACCATGGAGAGGATCGGGGAGCCCGTACCGGTGAGCCGCAGCGTGCACTCCGTCCAGGAGGCCGTCGAGGCCGTCGGGGTCATCGGCAGGTATCCCGTGCTAATACGCCCCGCATACACCCTGGGCGGCACCGGGGGCGGGATAGCATACAACGAGGGGGAGCTCAGGGAGATCTGCGCCAGGGGGCTGGCATACTCCCGCATACACCAGGTCCTGATCGAGGAGAGCGTGCTCGGATGGAAGGAGTACGAGTACGAGGTCATGCGGGACAGCAACGACAACTGCATAATAATATGCAACATGGAGAACCTGGACGCCATGGGCATACACACCGGCGAGAGCATAGTCTGCGCCCCGTGCCTGACCCTCTCGGACAAGGACCACCAGCGCCTCAGGTCCGCCGCCATCAAGGTCATACGCGCCCTGGACATAGAGGGAGGCTGCAACGTCCAGTTCGCATTCAACCCCTCCAACGGGGACTACCGCCTGATCGAGGTCAACCCGCGCGTCTCAAGATCGTCCGCGCTCGCCTCCAAGGCCACGGGATACCCTATAGCCAGGGTCTCGACGAAGATAGCCGTGGGATACACCCTGGACGAGATACCGAACGGCATAACCGGCAACACGTACGCCGCTTTCGAGCCCTCCGTGGATTACGTGGTCGTGAAGATACCGCGCTGGCCGTTCGACAAATTCCGCACCGTGGACCGCCACCTGGGGACCCAGATGAAGAGCACCGGGGAGACGATGTCCATAGGCCGCACCTTCGAGGAGGCCCTCCTGAAGGGGCTGAGATCCCTGGAGATAGGCGTGAACGGCCTGGACCGCACGGAGATAGCGGACGACCGTATCGAGGACGAGCTGGTCAACGCAACCGACCGTCGCATATTCGTGATCGCCGAGGCGATCAGACGCGGCTGGGACACCCGCAGGATCGCCGACCTGACGAAGTGGGACCACTTCTTCGTCCTCAAGGTGAAGAACATCGTGGACATGGAGGAGCGCATAAAGACCGGGCTCGACCCCGACACCCTGAAGGCCTCCAAGATGATGGGCTTCTCGGACGCGTCCATAGCCGAGCTCACCGGCAGGGAGCCTCTTGACGTACGCTCGGAGAGGAAATCCCTGGGCATCGTCTCGGTGTACAAGACGGTGGATACCTGCGCGGCCGAGTTCAAGGCTCAGACCCCATACTACTACTCCACCTACGGCAACTCGTGCGAGGTCGTGCGCGACCCCGACAGGAAGAGCGTCGTCATAGTCGGAAGCGGGCCCATAAGGATAGGGCAGGGCATAGAGTTCGACTGCTGCTGCGTGCACGGCGTGATGGCCCTCCAGGAAGAGGAGGGCGTGGATGCCGTCATAATCAACAACAACCCGGAGACCGTGTCCACCGACTACGACATATCCGACCGCCTGTACTTCGAGCCGCTGACGCTGGAAGATGTGCTGGACGTCATAGACCGGGAGCAAGCCTACGGGGTCATCGTGCAGTACGGCGGGCAGACCAGCGTGAACCTTGCGTTGGACCTGGAGAAGGCCCTCCGGGGCACCGGCACCAGGATACTCGGCACCTCCCCCGACATGATGGACGTCGCCGAGGACCGGAGACGCTTCTCCGAGCTCATGGACGATCTGGGTGTGAAGCAGCCGGAGTCCGGCACGGGCCACTCCTTCGAGGAGGTCCGCGGTCTGGCCGCGTATATCGGGTACCCGGTGCTCGTCAGGCCCTCCTATGTGCTCGGAGGCAGGGCGATGGAGATCGTCTACTCCGAGGAGGAGCTGAAGACCTACGTGGACACCGCGGTCAAGGTCTCCAGGAAGCACCCCATACTCGTGGACAAGTACCTGACCGAGGCCATAGAGGTCGATGTGGACGCGGTTTCCGACGGGAAGGACGTCTACGTGGGAGGGGTGATGGAGCACGTGGAGTACGCCGGATGCCACTCCGGGGATGCCACCATGGTCCTTCCGCCCTTCACCCTGGGCAGGGACATGGTCGACGAGATAGTCGAGACCACCAGGAAGGTGTCGCTGGCGCTGGGGATCGTGGGCCTGATCAACATACAGTACGCCGTCAAGGACGGGGAGCTCTACATGATAGAGGCGAACCCCCGTGCCTCCCGCACGGTGCCCTTCATATCGAAGGCCACCGGCATACCTCTCGCCAAGGTCGCAACCAGGGTGATGCTGGGAAGGAAACTGGCCGACTTCGGCCTGTCCGAGTACAGGGAGATCGACCACTATGCGATCAAGGCATCCGTCTTCCCCTTCCTGAAGCTCCCGGGCGTGGACTCCATACTCACTCCGGAGATGAAGAGCACCGGGGAGGTCATGGGCATAGACCAGGACTTCGACGAGGCCTGCTACAAGGCACTGGTGGCCGCGGGCAACAAGTTGCCCACCGGGGGCGGCGTGTACATAACGGTCAACCAGGCCGACAAACCCAGAGTCCTCTCGTCAGCCAGGAAGCTGAAGGAGATGGGTTTCAAGATCTACGCCACCAAGGGCACTTCGACGTATCTCAGGGAGCACGGCCTGGAGACCGAGACGGTCTTCAGGGTTAGCGACAACCAGAATCCCAACGCCATCGGCCTGATGAGGAACGGGGATATCAACCTGATAATAAACACCCCGTCGATGAAATCCGGCGCCAGGAGGGACGGATACGTGATGCGCAGGCTGGCCGTCGAGCTGGAGATACCGTTCATGACCACCGTGCAGGGCGCGGACATCGCCGTCAACGCCATCCAGGTCGCCAGAGGCCACGACATGAGCGTCAACAGCATGAAGGACTTCCACAGCCTCGTGTGAGAAGGGAGCCGGACGGCGGCCTCACCTTATTATGACGCGGTCCACGCCGCGGCATTCCTTGAGTTCGGGTATGAACTCGGGAGGCAGGTTGCCGTCCACCACCACAATCAGATGCGCATCGTTCCTGAAACCGGGATCGTCCACCACCGCCTGCCTGACGGACACGCCGGCGCGGAATATCACGGCCGTCACATCCCACAGTATCCCGGGTATGGAGGCGTCGGTGGGTATTATCTCCAGGGTCGTGCATCCGATCTCCGGAGCCACCTCCGACAGGAGGAGTATGGACCTGAGCTTGGAGTATATCGCCATGAGCTCCGGGCTCTCGCGTATCTTGTCGATGGTTGTGCGCACCACCCTCCTGTCCACGCCCGCGGCCCTGCCTATGGCCGTGTCGGAGAGCGCGATGTCGCCGCAGTAGGCTATGGGTCCCTCTATCCTTATGCCATGGCTCAGAAGAAGAAGGGCCACCTTCTCCTGCGACGGGTACTCCCTGAAGAAATCCCTTATGCGCTCCATGATTCCCCATCCGCCTACGGGGATATATAGATTGTACATATCTATACATCGATGGACCCGGGACCCGAGGGGGCATCACACCGTTAACAGGCATGCGGACACGGAAACAGTTTATTATCCGAAGTATATGGCCGTATCCGGACCCATGCCCAACACCAATGAACTCAGAGAGCAGATCGAAGCCATAGACGAGGAGATCATCGACCTGATAGCGACCCGCATGGAGATAGCGGACGAGCTCGCTAAGGCGAAGAAGAAGACGGCGCAGGAGTACTGGGACGAGGATAAGGAGAAGGCCGTGATCGCCAGGTACCATGAGCTCTGCGAGGAGGTCAGCCTGTCCGAGGAGGAGGCCCGCCAGATCGCCGAGGTGCTTCTGAAGATATCCAAGGAGAGACAGAAGCACTTCTTCAGATGAGATGGCGGCCCGGGTAGATATTTATTTATAGCCACCATCATACGGATGGTTCATTCCCAATGGAGATGCCATAAAATGAGCAAGATAAACGTTGCGGTCCTAGGTGCCACAGGTATGATCGGGCAGAGATTCATCCAGATGCTGGAGGGCCACCCCTACTTCGAGATAGAGGGGCTGTACGCCTCCGAGAGGTCCGAGGGCAAGAGGCTCGCGGACGTCATGAAGGTCAGGGATTTCGAGTTCTCCCGCGACACCATGGAAAGACGCATCGAGACCATGGACGTCTCCAGGATATCGTCCGCGGCCAGGATCGCGTTCAGCGGCATACCCTCGGACCTGGCGGGCCCCACGGAGACAGCCCTTGCCGGGAAGGGAGTCGCAGTGTTCACCAACGCCGGCTCCCACAGGATGGACGGGAACGTCCCGATACTCATACCCGAGGTGAACCCCGACCATATCGAATCGGTCAGGGACCAGCCGTCCTACGGTAATGGCGGATTCATAGTGACCAACGCCAACTGCTCCTCCACCGGAATAGCGGCCCCGCTGTCGGTCCTCGACCGCGGATTCGGCCTCAGGCAGGTTTTCGTCTCCACATACCAGGCGCTGTCCGGCGCCGGCTATCCGGGCGTGCCTTCTCTGGACGCCGTGGGGAACGTGATACCCTACATAGGCGGCGAGGAGGAGAAGATGGAAGCCGAGCTGACGAAGATGCTGGGCACCTACTCGGACGGGGCTTTCCGGTACGCCGGATTCAAGGTTCTTGCCAATTGTGCCAGAGTCCCCGTGATAGACGGGCACACCGAATCCCTGGTCCTGGACCTGGAGCGCGAACCGTCCCTCGAGGAGGTCTCCGACGCCCTGTCCGGATTCAGGGGGGAGCCTCAGAGGCTTGGGCTGCCATCCGCGCCCGAGCAGCCCATAATAGTCAGGACCGAGAAGGACCGCCCCCAGCCCGCCATGGACGCCAACGCCGGGGCGCCGGCCCGCGCCAGGGGCATGGCTGTAACCGTCGGGAGGCTCAGGAGGAGCAACGGATACTACAAGGCCTTCGCCCTGTCCCACAACACCCTGAGGGGCGGCGCCGGAGGCTCCGTGCTCAACGCGGAGCTCGCCAGGGCCAGGAACCTGCTCTGAGGCCCCCGGAGTGGGAGCGGCACAGGAGAAGCATCCCCGGCTGCTTCCCCGACAAACCTTATCTATCTCGTACTTATACTAAACGTACCGAGGCCTAAAAGATGACCCTTAGGATGGCAGTACCCAACAAAGGAAGGCTGAACGAGAGGTCCGTCGAACTCCTACTCAAATCAGGTCTGGACCTGGGAGAGGAATGGGGCAGGAGACTCTACGTCAGCGCCAGGAACCAGGACATCGAGATAATGTTCGTCCGCGCCCAGGACATACCCGAACTCGTGAACTCCGGAGCCATAGACATCGGGATAACCGGATTGGACCAGGTTGCGGAGTCGGGATACCCTCTCGAGAACGTCCTGAACCTGGAGTTCGGATACTGCCGCCTGTCCGTGGCCGTGCCCGAGAGCTCCGGCATCAGGAGGGTGGAGGACATACCCGCGGGGTGCCGCGTGGCCACATCGTTCCCGCAGGCCACCGGGAGGTTCTTCGAGGCCCGTGGCAAGGACGTCAGGGTCGTCCTGGTCTCGGGGGCGGCCGAGATAATGCCGTACCTGGGGGTCTCCGACATAATCGTCGACCTTGTCTCCAGCGGATCCACCCTTAAGATGAACAGGCTCCTGGAGATCGGAACGATAGTGAAGTCCCAGGCCGCGATGGTGACCACCAAGGACACCCTCAGGGAGAGGAGCAAGGAGATAGAGGACATAGTGAACTCCGTGAGGAGCGTCATAGACGCCGAGGGCCGCAAGTACCTCATGGCTGACGTCCCGAGGAGCAGGCTGAAAGAAGTGGAGAGGATGCTCCCGGGCATCGGAGGGCCCACGGTGATGGAGATAGCCGGCAGACCCGACATGGTGGCAATCCACGTTGTCATATCCAAGAACGAGATTTACGGCGCGATCAACGACCTGAAGAGGATCGGCGCCCAGGGGATACTGACGCTGCCCATAGACAGGCTGGTGCAGTGATGCCCGAAAGGGACATCATGAGGTCCACTGCCAGGGGTTTCCGTCGCTACTACAACCCCGAGATAGGGGACGAGCTCCGCATGGACACGAACACGAACGTGCTGGGGCCCAATCCCGCCGCGGAGGAGTACATACGCGGATTCCGCGGGGACATATCGGGATACCCCAACACGTACTCCGACGGCCTCAGGGACGCCTTGGCCGGACTGCACGGCCTGGATAGGGAGAATTTCGTCGCCGGAAACGGCTCGGACGAGATGCTGGACGTGGCATTCAAGACCTTCACCGAATGGGGCGACGGATGCGCGGTGCCCGTGCCCTCCTACACCCTGTACGACTACTTCGTCAGGGTGAACGGCGGTAGGGTCCTCGAGGTCGACCTGACCGAGGATTTCCAGCTCGACGTAGATGCCGTGCTGAGGCAGAAGGCCAGGATGACGATCATGCCTTCGCCCAACAACCCCACCGGGAACACCTTCCGGCAGAAGGACATCGAGGAGATCCTCTCGGGCTCCGAGGGAATGGTCATAGTGGACGAGGCCTACGTGGAGTACGCCTCGGGATCCATGATCTCCAGGGTGAACGAGTTCGACAACCTCATCGTCATGAGGACATTCTCCAAGGCTTACTCGATGGCGGGCCTCAGGGTCGGATACTCCGCATCCAACCCGGACGTGGCCGGGATGATGAACTGCGTGAAGATACCGTACTCCCTCAACAAGCTCTCCGAGGGGGCGGCCATAGCCGCGGTGGGAGACCAGTCCTTCATAGAGGCCAGCGTGGGGGTGGTCCGTGAGCAGCGGCCGCGTCTGGCCGAGGGCCTGAGGAGGCTGGGTTTCGAACCTTTCCCCTCCGATTCCAACTTCATACTGGCCAAGTGCCCCGTGGACCACGCCGAGCTCGTCTCGCGCCTTAGAGGGAAGGGTGTGCTCATCAGGGACTTCGGCTCCAAGAGGAGGACCGAGAACTGCGTCAGGATAACCGTCGGCACGGAGGATCTGAACGGCATCGTGCTGGGCAAGATTGAGGAGGTCGTCTCGGAATGCCGCTCGAAGTGACCGTGGCGGACTACGGTGTGGGCAACCTGCACTCCATAAGGAAGGCCCTCGAGATATGCGGGGCGCACGTCTCCGTCGTATCGGATATGGAGCGCCTCCTGGACGCCGAGTGCCTCGTCTTCCCGGGCGTGGGAGCCTTCGACAGCGCCATGAGGAGGATTCAGCCCTGGAAGGAGGAGATCCGCGGGATGCTGGATTCCGGCACCCCCGCACTGGGCATATGCATCGGGGCGCAGATAATGTTCGACTCCAGCGAGGAGGGAGATGGCCCGGGCATGGGATTCATGCCCGGAAGGGTCGTGAGGCTGGCTGCCAGACAGATCCCCCACATGGGATGGGACCTGGTGGAGACCGGGGACCCCGCCATGGAAGGCATCCGCGACCGCCACTTCTACTACGCCCATTCGTACCACGGATCGCCCGACGACCCCTCGACGGCCGTCGGGAGCACGGAGTACGAGGGGGTGCGCATACCGGTGCTGTTCAGAAAATCCAGCTTCTACGGTTCGCAGTTCCATCCCGAGAAGAGCAGCTCATCGGGACTGGCCTTCCTTAGGAACTTCATATCCTTCGCGGAGGGATGCCTCTGATCATAATACCTGCGGTGGACATCATGGACCACAGGGTGGTCCAGCTTGTCGGGGGAGTCCCTGGCAGCGAGAGGATCGTTATGCCGGACCCCCTCAGCGTGGCCGGGTCTTGGGTAGCCAAGGGGGCCAGGATGCTCCACCTGGTGGACCTGGACGGCGCGTTCGGGAAGGATGACAACATACCCGTCATAAAGAGGATAGTCTCCGAATGCGGCGTGCCCGTGGAGGTCGGGGGAGGCATAAGGTCCGAGGAGACGATTCGGGAGCTGGTGGATGCTGGGGCCATCAGGGTCATCGTCGGCACCAAGGCAGTCCGGGAACCCGGATGGCTGGGCGAGATGGCCGAGAGGTTCCCCGGGAAGATCATGCTCGCATTGGACACCAGAGGCGATGACATCGTGATAAAGGGGTGGCAGGAGTCCGCCCCGGTGACCGTGGACAGGATGTTCGAGATCATAGAGGACATGCCTCTGGCGGGAATACTCAACACCAACGTCGACGTGGAGGGTCTGGGCGGGGGGATAGATGCCGGGCAGGTGCGCCGCTTCGTCTCCAGGTGCCCCCATCCGGTGGTCGCCTCGGGCGGGGTCACCACCCTTGAGGACGCCGAGGAGCTCGACACCGCCGGCGCCGTGGGAGCGGTGGTGGGGATGGCCCTGTACACCGGGGTTCTGCGCCCTTGGGCCTGGAACACGCCCTGGACGGCCGTCGGCCGCGGGCATCCGGACCAGAAATGATATAACGGCGTGAAACAATCCTGTCCGAAGAGTCCATGATGAAACTGCCCTGCGAGATAATCGTCTCACAGCTCCTTCCGACGGCCAGAGGCGCCCTCGCCAAGGAGCTGGTGAAAGTCCACGGATACACCCAGATAGAGGTCGCCGGGAAGTTCGGCGTCACCAGCGCCGCAGTGTCCCAGTACATAAACGGTCTGAGGGGCGGCAATCCGCTGATAGACGGGAGCTCCTACAGAGAGCAGTTCTACAGGGAGATATCGGATTCCGCCGACAGGATATCCGCTGGAGAGGACATCACCGTGGAGCTCTGCTGCCTTTGCGTCTTCTTCAAAGAGTCCGGAATGCTGCAGGAGATCTACTCCAAGAAGGGCTCCGAGAAGCCCATATCCCAATGCATGGAGTGCCCCCGCAAGAACATGGTGCCCCCGCGCTCCATACCTCGCGCGTGAAACCTACTTATACGGACACGGAGATTGGCCGTCCGGTACCATGAGCGGCAGGAAAGCGAGAATGGAGCGCAGCACCAAGGAGACGCGCATATGCGTCGACCTGGACCTGGACGGGACGGGGAGATACGAAGTCGAATGCGACATCCAGTTCCTGAGACACATGCTGGAGACTCTCGCCAGGTATGCCTCTTTCGACATCCGGATGAAGATATCCGGAGACAACGACCACCATATCGTGGAGGATGCCGCCATAACGCTGGGCAAGGCCCTGGCCAAGGCATTGGACGGAAGGCCCCTGGAGAGGATGGCCACGAAGACGGTTCCGATGGACGATGCCCTCGTCACCGTCTCCCTGGACGTGGTGGACCGCCCGTTCGCGGACGTGGACTGCCCCGACCCCCTGTACCACCATTTCATGAGGAGCTTCGCGATGTCCTCGGGGATAACCCTGCATATAGTCGTGGTGCGCGGATTCGACGACCACCACATAATAGAGGCTTCTTTCAAATCGATGGGCCTGGCCCTGAAGGAGGCTCTCCAGCCGAGGGACGCCGAGCTCAGCACCAAGGACCGGGCCCGCATACAGGAGTGATTTGCTTGCTTACCAAGAGGATAATACCCTGTCTTGACGTGAAGGACGGGAAGGTAGTCAAAGGTGTCAAATTCCAGAACCTGAGGGACGTGGGCGAGCCGCCCAGGCTGGCGGCCGTCTACGAGCAGCAGGGGGCTGATGAGATAACCTTCCTGGACATCTCCGCCTCGGTGGAGGCCAGGAAGACCATGCTGAGGATCGTGGAGGAGACCGCCAAGTCCCTGTTCGTGCCGCTCACGGTGGGCGGCGGGATAAGGACCGTGGATGACATGAGGGCCGCGCTGAACGCGGGCGCCGACAAGGTCTCCATGAACTCCGCCGCGATAGCCGACCCCGATATCATAACCAGATGCTCGGAGAGCTTCGGCAGCCAGTGCGTGGTTGTGGCGATCGACGCAAAGCTGGTGTCTGCAGGCAGGTGGGAGGTCTTCACCCACGGCGGCACCCGTTCCGCGGGGATCGACGCCGTGGAGTGGGCGAAGCGCGCGGAGGAGCTGGGGGCGGGCGAGATCCTGCTGACCTCGATGGACACGGACGGGGTCGAGGAGGGATACGACATCCCCCTCACGTCCGCCGTAACCGACGAGGTGGACATACCCGTAGTAGCGTCCGGAGGGTGCGGCAGCGTGGAGCACATATACGACATGTTCGCGCAGACCGGCGCCTCCGCCGCCCTGGCCGCATCCATATTCCACTACGGCGAGCACACGGTCTCCGAGGTCAAGGAATACCTCAGGGACAGAGGAGTGCCGGTGAGATGAACGACCTCGTCTATGACAAGGACGGCCTCATACCCGTGGTGGTGCAGGACCACGTCACCGGAGAGGTGCTGATGGTCGCCTGGGCCAACCGGGAGGCGGTGGGGCTGATGTTCAGCACGGGATACACCCACTTCTGGTCCAGGAGCCGCAGCAAGCTGTGGAAGAAAGGGGAGGAATCAGGTCACCTCCAGAGGATAGTGTCCCTGCAGACCGACTGCGACAGGGACACCATACTGGCCCGCGTGGAGCAGATCGGGGGGATAGCCTGCCACCTGAACAAGCCGTCCTGCTTCGACGAGATCATGTACGGCTCCACGGAGGGGACCTCTGCCGTGATAGGGGAGCTGAAGAGGGTCATAGACGACCGCAGGGACGATCCCTCGGAGGAGAGCTACACATGCAAACTTATGTCCGACGAGACCCGCATGTGCAAGAAGATAGTGGAGGAGGCCGCCGAATTCGCCCTTGCCATCAAAGACGGGGACACGGAGGAGATGGCCTGGGAACTGGCGGACATGATATACCACACCATGGTGGCGGTGGAGAAGACCGGCCTGCCCATGGATGCGGTCTACGGTAAACTGGCGGAGAGGAGACAATGAGGGTAGATCTGCACACGCATACGATATTCAGCGACGGGGAGCTGATCCCGTCGGAGCTCGTGAGGAGGGCCATGCACCTCGGTCACGACGCCATAGCCATAACCGATCACGTGGACACCACCAACGTGGAGCACGTGGTCACCAACCTCGTCAAGGCAGTGGAGCTCTGCGAGGACTACATAAAGGTCATACCGGGAGTGGAGATAACCCATGTCCCGCCTTCCAAGATAGACTCGATAATAAAGAAGGCCAAGAAGCACGGGGCGCTCTGGATAGTGATACACGGGGAGACCGTCACCGAGCCCGTGATGCCCGGGACCAACCTGGCCTCCGTCAGCAACCCCGAGGTGGACGTGCTGGGGCATCCCGGCCTGATCACCGAGAGGGAGGCCTCGCTGGCCGCTGACAACGGAGTGATACTGGAGATAAGCGGCAGGATGGGGCACAACATAACGAATGGCCACGTGGCCAACATGGCCCGGAAGGTCGGGGCCGAGATGGTAGTCAACTCGGACGCCCACGCGCCGAGCAACCTGATGGACGAGAAGGCCGCCAGGACCGTTGCCCTCGGGGCGGGGCTCACCGAGAAGGAGGCCGAGACGGCCCTCCATGTGACCCCTTACGAGGCGATAAGGGGCCTCTGACCGGCACCGGCGGGGCCGGCCAGGCGGCCCCGCATCTCATTAATATACGAACATGCGATTCCATACCCATGCCGAAGATAGGAATCATTGGCGGCACGGGGATATACAACCCGGACACGTTCGAGACAGAGAGCACGGTGTGCCCGGACACCCCCTACGGGAAACCGTCCGACGACATAATGATAGGCAGGATCAACGGGGTGGAGGTTGCCTTCCTCTTCCGCCACGGTAGGGACCACCGGTTCCCCCCTTCCGGAGTCCCGTACATGGCGAACATGCATGCCCTGAGGGAGCTGGGATGCGAATACGTGATATCCGCCTGCGCGGTGGGCTCCCTGCGGGAGGAGATGGCACCCGGCGACCTGGTCATAGCCGACCAGTTCATGGACTTCACCAAAGGGAGGGATTACACCTACTTCGACGACCGGGCCGTGCACATAGCGATACCCGATCCGTTCTGCCCCTTCCTCAATGACGTCTTCGCGGAGACCGCGGAGGAGATGGGGATCAGGTACCACAACGGCGGTACTTACGTCTGCATAGAGGGCCCCCGGTTCTCCACCAGGGCCGAGAGCCGCATGTTCAGGATACTGGGCGGGGACATAATCGGCATGACCGCGGTGCCGGAATGCCAGCTAGCCAGGGAACTGGGGATGTGCTACTGCAGCCTGGCCACGGTCACCGACTACGACGCGTGGAAGGACGAGACCGTGGACATCGACATGGTCGTAAGGACCATGGCCGAATGCCTCGGCAAGGTGCTCGCCCTCCTGGAGGGCGGACTGCCACGCATGGACTCCCGCGCAAGCGGCTGCGGGTGCTCGGAGGCCGCCCGGGCCGCAGGCGCCCTCGGCCGGGAATGACAACCGAAGACCGGGGGAGAAACCGTTCCCCCGGCCGTTTTTCCATCACTCACACGGGCCCTGCCAGCATACCGGCTTCCATCCATGGTTCCCTTTGAAATAGTTGGATGTATATTCCATTGTGATGCGTCCGAACAAGAGAGGAGTGCTGTACGGTGTGGGCGTGGGCCCAGGGGATCCCGAGCTCATCACGATGAAGGCCAAACGGATAATCGAGGAGGTCGACGTCATCGTCGTCCCCGTGAAATCCAAGGGGGAGAGGAGCACCGCCCTCGAGATAATAAGGCCGGTGGTGGAACTCGAGGGGAAGAGGATCCTGGAGGCCGTATTCAGCATGGCCAAGGACGACGACGTGTACCGTCAATGCGGGGCGGCCGCCGGAGATGTCATCGCAGCGGAGCTGGATCTCGGCAGGGATGTGGCGGTCATAACCCTTGGTGATGTGTCCATCTACAGCACCTACATGTACGTCAACGACTACGTCAGCTCCATGGGATACGAGACCGCCGTGATACCGGGCGTGACATCTTTCTGCAGCGGGGCCGCCCTGGCTGGCATACCCCTGGCCCTGGGCAACGAGGGGCTGGCGGTGGTGCCCTCGGCGCGGGACACCTCCATGGTGGAGAAGGCGCTGGACGTGTTCGATAACGTCGTTGTCATGAAAGCGGGGAACAGCGTTTCCCGTCTCTCCGGGATACTCCGGGAGAGGGGGCTCGATCCCGGATGCGCAACCGTGATCAGCGGAGCGGGCATGAAGGACGAATACGTGGGTCCGCTGGACACCGAAAGGGAATACGGGTACTTCACCACCGTCATAGTAAAGAAGAACCTGGGATGAGGAAGCTTTAGATAACATTATTGCATTCGAAAGTAACACCAAAGTGATGGAAATGACTGAACCCCTTATGGCACCCGTGTTCCTGTCCACGGGAGAAAGGCTCATCGTGGTCTTCGGAGGAGGAAGGGTGGCCCTCAGGAAGTGCCTGCACTTCAAAGGATTCCGCATAAAGGCCGTGGCCGCGGACATACTCCCTGAGATCGAGGACCTGGCATCCGAGACCGTGCGCGAACGTGTGGACACCACCCGCATAGGAGAGCATATCTCAGGCGCGTTCCTGGTCATAGCGGCCACGGACAGCCGGGAGCTGAACGACGCGGTGAGGGATCTCTGCCTGTCCGAAGGAGTGCCGGTCAACTCGGCTCACGGAGGAGGCGACATCCTCATACCCTCGGTTCTCAGGAGGGGGAAGTACGCCGTGGCCGTCTCCACAGAGGGCAGGGCCCCCGCGTTCCCCCCTTATGTCATAAGGGCCATCGACGGCATGCTGGACGGCGGCTACGACCTCATGCTGGACCTGATTATGGACATCAGGCCCGCCGTCATGGAGGGAATACCCTCGCAGCCCGACCGGGCCGCGTTCCTCGCCTCCGTGCTGGACGACCCGGAGGTATGGGGCCTCCTGCGCGAGGGGCACCCCGATGCGGCCCGGGATGCGGCCC
This sequence comes from Thermoplasmatales archaeon, assembly GCA_012515075.1. Taxonomy (GTDB): domain Archaea; phylum Thermoplasmatota; class Thermoplasmata; order Methanomassiliicoccales; family Methanomethylophilaceae; genus JAAYZC01. Next base: position 27,723 of record JAAYZC010000030.1, on the reverse strand, counting down.
TGAGGAAGGGGGGGCTGCGATGATCGTCAGCCTTCACATCACACATGTCTCTGCGGGCGGGACCGAGGGACTCGACAACGTGATACCCCTGGTGGAGAAGAACGTCGCCGAGCGGATTGGGACCCTGGAGTCCGTTACCGAATACGTCACGCTGAGCACCTGCAACCGCTACGAGGTCTACGTCGCGACAGAGGATAACGGCAGGACCTCGGAGATACTCGAGGACATAGTCAGGCAGAGCGTGCCCTACACCCCCGACAAGAAATTCTCATTCATACTCACCGACAGGGACAGCATAAGGCACCTTTTCCGGGTGGCCTGCGGATTGGATTCGCTTATAGTCGGGGAGGACCAAATACAGCACCAGGTGCGGGAATCCTACATGAGGGCGAAGGCCGAGGGGCATGCCAACGGATACCTGTCGTATCTTTTCGACCGCACCCTGGCCGTGGGCAAGAGGGTGAGGTCCGAGACCGACCTCAACAGGGGGGCCGTGTCCGTAGGCTCCGCGGCCGTGGAGCTGGCCGAACTCGAGATAGGGGGCCTGGAGGGCAAGACCGTAACTATACTGGGCGCCGGGGACATGGCCAGCGTTATAGCGAGGAGCCTGGTCGGGAAGGGGCCGAACGCCGTATTCGTCTCCAACCGCACCTTCGAGCACGCCAAGGAGCTGGCTGGACAGCTGGGCGGCACCGCGATATCCATGGACCGCATGACGGATGCCATCCACCGCAGCGACCTGGTGCTGGTGGCTACGTCGGCCCCCCACTACGTGGTCAGGAAGGAGGATGCCGAGGCCGCCATGACCGGAAGGCAGCGGCCCCTGCTGATGATAGACGTGTCGGTCCCCCGCAACATATCCCCCGACTGCTACGAGGTCCCAGGGGTGGATGTGCACACGATGGACTCGCTTCAGAGCATAGCCATGGAGAACGTGTCCCGCCGTACTCGCGAGATATCCCGGGCCGAGAAGATAATAACCCAGGAACTGACCAGGATGGACCGCGAGGGCAAGGAGCGGATGGCCGACGATGTGATACGCATGATGTGCCTCAAGCTCTCCCGCATAAGGGAGCAGGAGCTGTGCGCGGCCAAGTCGAGGGCGGAGAACTGCCCAGACATGAACTGCGTCCTGGACGACTTCTCCCGGGCCCTGGTAAGCAAGATAACCGCAGAACCCTTCAACAGGCTCAGGGCGGCGTCCCGGCAGGGACGCATGGACATATGCAACGCGGCGACCGACCTTTTCGGTCTGGAGGATGAGAGGAGATGATGTTCCCGGAAGTGCGCCTGAGAAGGCTGAGGAATGATGAGAGGATTAGGGCCCTGACGGCCGAGACCCGTCTGCACCCGGACATGCTGGTGCAGCCGATGTTCTTCGACGCCGGCGCGGACAGGGTCAGACTGACCGGGTCCATGCCGGGGGTCAGGACCTTTCCGCTCTCGGGATGCGAGGAGGCTGCGAGCGGCGTAGCCGACAGCGGCATCGGGTCGGTCATGGTCTTCGGGATACCTGAAGGCAAGGATGCCGTCGGATCAGGCGCATACGCTCCCGACGGAGTGGTCCAGATGGCCGTGGGCAGGCTGAAGGAGTGCTCCGACCTGCTGGTGATCGCCGACCTGTGCCTCTGCGAATACACGGACCATGGTCACTGCGGCGTGCTCGATGCCGATGGATGCGTGGACAACGACCCTACGCTGGAACTCTACGGAAGAACTGCGGTCTCGCAGGCGGACGCCGGTGCCGACATCATCGCCCCCAGCGGCATGATGGACGGGCAGGTGGCGGCGATCAGGAGGGCCCTTGACGATTCTGGGCACAGGAACGTGCCGATAATGGCGTACAGCGCCAAGTTCCACAGTTCCTATTACGGACCGTTCAGGGACCTGGCCTGCTCCCGCCCCGGCTGCGGCGACAGATCCGGATACCAGATACCCTGCGGGAACAGGAGGGAGGCCATGAGGGAGATCGAGATGGATGTGGCCGAGGGGGCGGACATCATAATGGTGAAACCCGCCGGGCCCTACCTCGATGTGATACGGGAGGCCTCGCTGTCCTTCGACCTCCCCCTGGCTGCCTACCAGGTCTCCGGGGAGTACGCGATGATCAAGGCCGCCGCAGAGAAGAGATGGATAGACGGCCGCCGGACGATGGAGGAGTCCCTGCTCTCGATCAGGAGGGCGGGGGCGGACATAATCATAACATATTTCGCCGAGGAAGCGGCCAGGATGCTCCGGGGGAGGGAATGATGCCTTCCAGATCGGATGACCTGTACAGGGAGTCCCTGGAACTGACCCCGGGCGGGGTCTCCAGCCCCGTACGCGCCTTCAGACCCCATCCCCTTTTCATGGAGAGCGGCGAGGGGTGCATGATACGCGATGCGGAAGGCAGGACGTATGTGGACATGTGCATGGCCTACGGCCCTCTGATAACCGGCCACGCCTGCGACAGGGTGTTGAGGGCGGCGACGGAGCGGATCTCCAAAGGCACTGTGTTCGGAGCTCCCTCCGAACCTGAGCTGAAACTCATAAAAAGGCTGTGCCGCGACGTCCCGTCGATGGACATGGTAAGACTGGCCGTGTCCGGCACGGAGGCCACCATGCACGCCCTTCGGCTGGCCCGCGGATTCACGGGCAAGAACGGGGTAGTCAAGGTCGAAGGAGGGTTCCACGGCGCCCACGATGCCGTTCTCGTCAGGGCCGGATCCGGGTCGTCCGAGGGGGTGCCCGGTTCCGCGGGCGTCCCAGCGGATGCCGTCAGGAACACGCATCTTACTGAATACAACGACACGGAGATGCTTTCGTCCCTCTTGGAATCGAGGGATGATATCGCCTGCGTCATAATGGAGCCGGTGCTCGGCAACGTCGGGGTGGTCCCCCCTGTGAAGGGGTATCTGCAGGATGTGCGCAGGATCACCGAGGAGAACGGGGTCCTGCTGATATTCGACGAGGTCATAACCGGATGCAGGCTCTCCGCAGGGGGTGCCCAGAAGGTCTTCGGGGTGACGCCGGACCTAACGACCATGGCCAAGGTCATCGGCGGCGGGTTCCCGATCGGCGCCTTCGGCGGAAGGAGGGACATCATGGAGCATGTTGCCCCCTCTGGTCCGGTCTACGCGGCCGGGACCTTCTCGGGCAACCCTGTCAGCGCCTCCGCGGGGCTGGCGCAGATAGAGGTCATGAGCGAAGACGGCAACTACGGAAGGATAGACCGGAACGCCGAGGAGCTGGCATCCCGCATGTCGGATTCCCTTGCCGACCGCGGGGCGCGGGGGTGCGTTCAGCGGGCCGGTTCCATGCTGTCGGTCTTCTTCGGCAGGGACTCGGTAACGAACGGTTCGGAGGCCCAGGGAGCGGACAGGACGATGTTCGGAAGGATGTTCGAACACATGCTGGATGAGGGCGTATACCTCCCTCCGTCGGCATTGGAGACCTGGTTCGTGTCCACGGCTCACGACGGCGATTCCATCGACAAGGTCGCATCTGAATTCGACGCGTTCCTTTGCAAGGTGAGAGTATGAGGATAGGTACAAGGGACAGCAGGCTGGCTATGCGCCAGACGGAGATCTTCGCGGAGCGCCTTAAGGCGTTCCGCCCCGATGTCCGGTACGAGGTTGTCGGAATGAAGGCCGCAGGGGACCTGGACCTGGCGTCGCCGCTGAACGGCATGGAGGGCACAGGGGCCTTCGTGAGGGAGCTGGACGACGCCCTGCTGCGCGGGGACATAGACCTCTCGGTAAACTCACTGAAGGACATACCCGTCATGCCTTCCGAGGGCATCTCCGTGGGGGCCGTGCTCCCCAGGGACGCCCCGGAGGATGTGATGCTGCCCTGCTCGCCGGAGGAGCTCCCCGAGGGGGCGTCGGTCGGCACCGGGTCAGTCAGGAGGGCTGCCCTGATCAGGGAGATCAGACCGGATGTCAGGACGGTCGGGATACGCGGTAACATACACACGAGGCTGGAGAAGCTCGATTCCGGGAAGTATGACGCCATCATACTGGCCAAGGCGGGCCTGGACAGGATGGGCATAGACCGGCAGATGCACGTTCTGGACCCTTCCGTTTTCGTGCCCGCGCCCGCACAGGGGGCGATAGCCGTGGAATGCAGATCCGACGACAGGGACATCCTGGAACTTCTTCACTGCACGGACGACTACAGGACCCGCACCGAGACCGGCCTGGAGCGTGCGATAATGAGGTTCATGGCCGCCGGATGCTCCTCCCCCGTAGGGGTGCATGCGACCACCCGCCGCGACGGTTTCGGGGTCAGGGCCGTATCGTTCTCCTGCCCGGACGGACCCAGGAGGGTCGATGCCGTGCTGCCTTTCAACCATGTGGTGGACGACCTGCTGGACATCGCCGACTACCTGACCGGGAAGAGGTGCTGACCATGGCCGGGGCGGTGTATCTCGTGGGCGCGGGACCGGGGGACCCCGGGCTCATCACCGTCAGGGGGCTCGAGCTCCTGAGGATGGCCGACACGGTTGTCTACGACGCGCTGGCCAACCGGGACCTGCTGGATGAATGCAGGGAGGATGCCGAGCTGATAGACGCCGGAAAGCGCGGAGGGGATCACACCATGAGGCAGGAGGAGATCAACCGCCTCCTCGTGGAGCTGGCCGTCGGAGGCCGCATGGTGGTTCGCCTCAAGGGAGGGGATCCGTTCATGTTCGGCAGGGGTGCGGAGGAGGCGGCCGAGCTCAGGGGCGCGGGCGTCGAGGTCCACGTGGTCCCGGGGATATCCTCATCCATATCCGTCCCGGAACTCGCGGGGATACCTGTCACCCACAGGGACTGCGCCTCCATGGTCACCTTCCTGACCGGACACGAGAGGGGGGACCGCAGGGAGGACCGCGTGGACTGGAGGGCGCTTGCGGAGGGCCATGGCACCCTGGTGATCCTGATGGGCATGGGCAACGCGGGGAGCATAGCCTCCGATCTTACGGCCGGAGGCATGCCGGGGGATACGCCCGCGGCGGTCATAACCAGAGGATCCACGCCGGAGCAGACGGCGGATGTCACGACCCTGTCAGGGCTTGAGGGCATCATAAGGGAGAAGGGGCTGACCGCCCCGGGTATAATCGTCATCGGGAGCGTGGCCCGTATCCGCGACAGGCTGGGTGACCTGAGATGATCACGTTGGCTTTCACCCGTCCGAGGAAGCGTCTGGAGGAGTCGGTCGCCCTGGCGGAGGGGATGGGCTTCCGCGTGATGGCCGCCCCGTCCCTGGAGATATCGGAGGGCGATCCGGAGGACTTCGACCGCGCCGAGACCCTTCTCACCACAGGCAGGGCAGACATTGTGGTGTTCGGATCGACCACAGGGGTGGAGGAGTGCGCGCGCGCATACGGCGGCAGGATGCGTTGGATACTCAACCGCACGACCGTGGTTTCCATAGGCCCCAGCACCTCCAGGGCGCTGCGGGATGCGGGGGTTAGGGTCGATTCGGTCCCGGAGGACTACAGCTCCCAGGGGCTGGTGGACATGCTCGCGGGGTCCGTACGCGGCAAGACGGTCCTGCTGATAAGGTCCGACAGGGGGTCTGAGGTCCTCAACATGGGTCTGGCCAGGAACGGCGCCCGGGTCGAGGAGCTGGCGGCCTACCGTCTGGAACCTTCGGGCATGACACCGGAGCTGGGCAGGATTATGGAGACGCTGGAGGGAGGCGGACTGGATGCCTTGGCCTTCTCCAGCCCGATGAGCGCTTCGTCCTTCGCGGAGGGGCTGGATTCCCTTTACGGAGGGGGGGCGGCCCGTAAGATGCTGCGCGGGACATGCGTCGCAGCCATAGGCGGGCCCACGGCATCGAGGCTGAAGGACCTGGGCAGACCGCCGGACGTGGTCCCCGGCAGGACCACCTTCGCCGACATGCTCGAGGCCGTGAAGTCCAGGCTGGAAGGAGCGGACCCGCGGCCCTCCTGAACCGTGGGTCCGAAGGGTTCAGGGGCTCAGCCCCTGTAATAGATCATCGCGTTGCAGATAGTGGCGGCTATGTTGCTGCCTCCCTTCCTGCCGCGGGGGACTATGCAGGGGGCGCCCGTGCCCACCAGCAGCTCTTTGGCCTCCACCACGTTTACGAATCCCACCGGGGCTCCGACCACCAGGGCCGGGTCGGCCTTCCCCTCCTTTATAAGCTCGCACAGGCGGACGATGGCCGTGGGGGCGTTGCCGATGGCGAATACGACATCACCTCCAATCTCGGCCCCCCTTTCCATGCATATGGTCGCCCGAGTGCACCCTCTCCGCTTGGCCTCCTCGGCCACGTCGGGATCGGACATGAAGCAGTGCACGGAACCCCCGTAAGACTTGAGACGGGTCTTGTTAATCCCGGCGGCGGCCATCTTGGTGTCGGTGACTATGCACGCCCCCCTCCTTATGGCATCGATCCCGGTCCTCGCTGCGCCGTCCGAGAACCAGAGGTTCTCGGCGTAATCGAAGTCCGCGGACGTGTGTATGCACCTCTTGAGTATGGAGAACTCCGGTTCCGGCCATGTGCGGTCACCCAGCTCAGAGGTTATGATCTCCATGCTCCGCCTCTCGATGTCCTCGGGCCTGACTATCTCGAAGGTCAAGGTAACGCCTCCGTGTCGTATCCCCGGGGGGTGACCATGACTCCGTCCTCAACGTAGGTCTGGGAGTTGCCCACTATGACCACGCAGAACATGTCGACGTCTGCCTCTCCCAGATGCTCCAGGGTTGTTATGGACTTGGTCTCGTCCTCCCTGCCCGCGTTGCGGACGATTCCCACGGGCGTGTCCGGACGCCGGTACCTCATGAGAATATCCGAGGCCTGCTCAAGATAGCGGGTCCTCTTCTTGCTCTTCGGGTTGTATATGCAGGTGACGAAATCGCCTCTCCCGGCACAGTCCACTCTGTTCATTATGGTGTCCAGGGGAGTCATCAGATCGCTGAGGCTCACGATGACGAGATCGTGCATGAGCGGGGCACCGAGGACGGCGGCGGCCGTGGAGGCCGCCGTCATCCCGGGCACCACCTCTATGTCGATGTCCGCATCCATTCCCAGGGCGGTCTGGTAGATTATCCCTGCCATCCCGTATATGCCGGGGTCGCCGCTGCTGACCATGGCCACGGTCTGCCCCTTCGAGGCCTCTTCGACGGCCGCACGGCAGCGCTGCACCTCCTTCATCATGCCTGTGGATACGTATCTCTTGTCAGAGGGGAAGTGGTCCTTTATCATGTCTATGTACACTGTATACCCCGTGACCACATCGGCCTCCTTTATGGCCCTCTCGGCCTTGGCCGTCATGTGCTCCGGGCTACCGGGCCCGAACCCCACCACGTAGAGCTTGCCTCTGGACATTCAGGCATCCTCCGTGCCCTTACGGAATTCCGTTGTGAAGGTCTTGTCGTAGAGTTTCGAAAGGGAGTATTCGGAACCCAGGAAATCACCCACCACCGTCAGAGCCGTCTTCTTTATGCCCGCCTCCCTGACTCTGTCAGCTATGTCGGAGAGTGTGCCCCGGATGATCCTCTGGTCGGGCCAGGTGGCCTTGTAAACGACGGCGACCGGCGTGTCCGGCCGGTACCCTCCTCCTATGAGGGTCTCGGACATCTCGTCCATGAAGCCGACGCTGAGGAATATTATCATCGTGCAGTTGTGACTCGCCAGGTCCCTGAGGTTCTCCTTGGGCGGCATGGGCGTCCTGCCCTCCATCCTGGTCAGTATGACGGTCTGGCTCACGTCGGGTAGGGTGTACTCCTTCTTGAGGACCGCCGCCGTGGCCAGGAAAGAGCTCACGCCCGGCACGACCTCGTACTCTATCCCCATCTGCTCCAGACGGTCCATCTGCTCCCGGTGGGCCCCGTACACAGAGGGGTCCCCCGTGTGCACGCGGACGACCTTCCTGCCCTCGGCCTCCCCGATCCTCATGGCCTCGATCACCTGATCCAGGTCCATCAGGGCGCTGTTGAGTATCACCGCCCCCGGTTTGGCTCCCGCCAGGACCTCCGGATTCACCAGGGATCCTGCGTAGATTATGATGTCCGCGCCGTCTATCAGTCTCTTGCCTTTAAGGGTCAGCAGCTCGGGGTCCCCCGGGCCGGCACCTATGAAAGAAATCATGTTCTCGCCTCTTTATTCGCCCAGGCCCCCGGTTCTCGGGGGGACCGCTTCCGGCCGGGCCCTACCCGGGCCCCCTGGTCCTCGGTGGCTATCGCCGCCCGTGGCGACCGTAGCGCATACCAAGTATTATAACTTGGCATATATATCCAATTAATGATAGTAACATACTGCTTTAGTCGGGATATGTGAGCGGCCCATGATTCGCCGCATTATTCTGGACCGAACGGGCGGGTGATGCCATGGGCAACGAGATGTTTGTTTACAAGAACAACAGGAGGCTTCGCAGCGGATACACCACCGGCACATGCGCCGCGGCCGCATCCAAGGCCGCGGCTCTGATGCTGCTTACGCAGTCCCTCGTGGACAGGGTGAGCGTAGACACTCCCAAAGGGGTGACCCTGGAGCTCCCGGTAGAGGAACCTTCCATACGGCCGGACCGCGCATCCTGTGCCGTCCGCAAGGACGGAGGGGACGACGTGGACGCCACCGACGGCCTCCTGATCTTCTCCGAGGTCTCATTCTCGGATTCCCCCGGGATAACCGTGGACGGCGGCAGGGGGGTCGGCCGGGTGACCAGGAAAGGATTGGACCAACCCCCGGGGGAGGCCGCCATAAACAGCACCCCGCGCCGCATGATATGCGAATCCGTATCGCAGATCGCCGGGGATCTCGGATGCGAACGCGGCCTCTCTGTCGTCGTATCCGTGCCGGAGGGCGAGACCGCCGCCGACAGGACCTTCAACCCCCGCATGGGGATATGCGGAGGGATATCGATAATAGGTACAAGCGGCATCGTGGAGCCCATGAGCGAGAAGGCCCTCATAGACACGATAAGGGCCGAGATAAGCATGCGCACGGCCTCGGGACACAGGTACATACTGGCCGTGCCCGGGAACTACGGGGCCGACTACGCCTGTGACAGCCTGGGGCTCCCGGAGGATGACGCCGTGAGGTGCAGCAACTTCATAGGAGAGACCGTCGACGGGGCTTGCGAGTTCGGTGCTTCCGGCCTTCTCATCGTCGGCAACCTGGGCAAGATGGTCAAAGTGGCGGGAGGGATAATGAACACCCATTCTAGGAGCGCGGACTGCAGGATGGAGATACTGACGGCCAACGCGATGCTGTGCGGAGGGGACGCGCCCCTGGCGGAGAGGATGATGTCCTGCGTCACCACCGACGACGCGCTGGGCGTGCTGAAGGAATGCGGCATGATGGAGCCGACAATGGATCGCATCATCGGGCGCATGCAGGAATTCCTTGATTACCGCTGCCGCAGGAGCATAGAGGTCGGTGCCGTCGTGTTCTCATCCGAGTACGGCCTGCTGGGGATGACGGAGGGCGCCCGCGGCCTCATGAGAAAGATAAAAGGTGAGTCGGCATGAAGGGCGCATGCATAGGATTCACCACCCGCGGATGCGCCCTGGCCGTGAGGATAGCGGATGCCCTGGGGGACGGATGGGAGGCCTACGGCAAGACATCGGGGGATCCGGGAGGTTCGATTCCCGTGACAGGGACCCTGCGGGAATGGACAGAGAAGGCTTTCTCTGGATCCGACGCCTTGGTGTTCGTGGGTGCGACGGGGATAGCCGTGCGCGCGGTGGCCCCGTTCCTGAGGGGCAAGACCGAGGATCCCGCGGTGGTGACGGTGGATGAGCTGGGCCGCTTCTCCGTGTCGTTGCTTTCGGGCCACATAGGAGGGTGCAACGTCCTTGCGGAGAGGGTGGCGGAGACCATCGGGGCAGTCCCGGTGATAACCACCGCCACAGACATCAACGGGCTGTTCTCGGTGGACGAGTTCGCTGCGAGGAGGGATCTGACCATAGACGACATGACCATCGCGAAGGAGGTGTCCGCCGCGCTGCTGGAAGGACGCCCCGTGGGCTTCCTCTCGGATTATCCTGTGTCCGGAGATGTCCCCGGTTGCCTGGAGGCCTCCCCCGCAGGAGACCTTGGCATACTCATAACGTCCTCACCTTCGAGATCGCCTTTCGGAAGGACCCTGCGCCTGATACCGCGCAACCTGGCGGTGGGTGTGGGGTGCAGAAGGGGGACGCCGAAGGATACCATAGCCCGCAGGGTGGAGGAGGTGCTGGAGGCCAACGGCCTCTCGGCCAAGGGCCTGAAGGCCATGGTCAGCATAGACATCAAATCCGACGAGGAGGGCCTCCTGGAGTTCTGCTCGGCATACGGGATAGTGTCGGTGTTCCTGTCCGCAGGGGAGCTGGCGTCCGTGCCGGGGAAGTTCCGGGAGTCGGAGTTCGTGGATGGCATTACAGGGGTCGGCAACGTCTGCGAGAGGGCGGCCGCCTCCTTCGGGGAGCTTGTAGTCGGACGGGATGCTGCTGACGGTGTGACGGTGGCGGTGTCCAGGATGCCGACCGGGATATCTTTCGGTGGAATGATATGACAGAGAGGGTACTGATATTCGCGGGGACGACCGAGGGCCGCATGCTGGCCGAGACCCTGGGATCGACAGGCGTGGAGGTCCGCGTGTGCGTGGCCACTGAGTACGGGGGCAGCATGATACACGAGAACGGCCTCGTGAGGGTCTCCTCCAAACGCCCGGGCGTCGAAGGGACCTGTGGACTGATAGAGGAGACGGGGTGCCGGACGGTCGTTGATGCCACGCACCCATACGCTACGGCCATATCACGGCAGGTCAGGGAGGCCTGCAGGAGGACTGGCGCGGAGTACGTTAGGCTCAGTAGGTCCGAGGGCAGGGGGTCCCACGACCCCGATGTGATAACGGTTCCGGATGCCGCGGCCGCGGCCGAATACCTGGACAGCACCGAGGGCAACGTCCTTCTGACGGTGGGAAGCAAGGAGCTTGATAGGTTCACGACCGTCGGGAACTACAGGGAGCGCCTTCACGCCAGAGTGCTTTCCCTGCCGTCGGTGGCGGAACGCTGCGCCGAACTTGGATTCAGCGGGAGGAACCTCATCGCCATGCAGGGGCCCTTCTGCGAGGAGCTCAACTACGGTATGCTCGTACAGACGGGAGCCGCGTACCTGGTCACAAAGGATTCCGGGCATCCCGGGGGATTCGAGGAGAAACTGCGTGCGGCCAGGAGGGCCGGAGCCAAGGTCATCGTGATAGGAAGGCCGGAAGAGGACGGGGGGATGAGCTACGAGGAGGTCCTGGAGCATCTGGAAGGATCCTTGGGCCTGAGTATTCGCCCTACCCGTAGGAGGGTCTCCGTGGTCGGCATAGGAATGGGGGATGCCGAAGGCATGACCCTCGCTGCCATGAGAGCCTGCAGGGAAGCCGACATCCTCATCGGAGCAGAACGCATGGTGCACGCGCCGGGACTGGCCGGACTGGCCGACGGGAAGGAACGCCTTGCGGAATACCGGGCGGACAGGATAAAGGAGTTCCTGGACACGAATGAGGGCCATGGGAAAGCGGCGGTGTTGATGTCCGGCGACGTGGGTTTCTACAGTGGCGCGCGCGCCTTGCTGGAGAAGCTGGACGGGGACAGGTACGATGTGGAGGTCTTATGCGGAACATCCTCCTTGGCCTACCTTTGCTCCAAGCTCCGCATACCCTGGCAGGATGTTCACCTCATGAGCTCCCACGGACGCAGCGCGAACACGGCAGGGGAGGTGCGCAGGAACCGCAGGACGTTCACCCTGCTCGACGAGGGTGGCCTCGCATCCGTCTGCGCGGAACTGATGGAGTACGGCTTGGGGAATGTGACGGTGGCCGCCGGCACGAATCTGGGATACCCTGACGAAAAGATATCCGTCGGGACGCCCGAGGAGATCGTGTACATGGATCCGAAAGGTCTGTGCGTAGCGCTGATAACCAATCCCGAACCCGACACGACGTTCCCCGCAGGCATACCCGACGGTATGTTCTCCAGGGGGGGCGCCCCCATGACGAAGAGCGAGGTCAGGACGCTTTCCGTGGCCAAGCTCCGTCTGGAACCCGATTCCGTCGTCTACGATGTCGGGGCGGGCACGGGTTCCGTCTCCGTGGAGATGGCCCGCGTGGCGGTCCGGGGATGCGTTTACTCGATCGAGAAGGAGCCGGAGGCCCTGGAGCTCATAAAGGGGAACTCCAGGAGGTTCTGCGCCCCCAACGTGGTTACGGTGGAGGGCACCGCTCCGGAGGCCCTGGAGGCCCTGCCGGCACCCACACATGTATTCGTGGGGGGCTCCTCAGGCAACATGAGAGGCATAATCGGCTCCGTGATGAGGAAGAACCCCTCCGTGAGGTTCGTGATCAACTCCGTGACCCTTGAGACGATAAGGGAGACGATGGAATGCATAGAAGAGCTGGGTCTTATCGAAGAGGAGACCGTTTGCGTGTCCGTTGCGAAGGCGAGGCGGGCCGGGAGCTACCATCTGATGACGGCCCAGAACCCTGTTTGGATAACGGTTTGCAGGGGGTCCGACGAATGAGACTCCCGCGCATCATGATAGCCGCTCCCTCAAGCGGGTCCGGGAAGACGCTGGTCACCTGCGGGATACTGCAGGCGCTGGTGGACCGCGGTCTCACGGTGTCGTCTTTCAAATGCGGCCCCGACTACATCGACCCGATGTTCCACAGCAGGGTGATAGGCACCAAATCGCGTAACCTCGACACCTTCTTCACCGATGCCGGGACCACGGGGTACCTCTTCGGACGGGCCGCCGAAGGCTCCGATGTCTCGGTCATCGAGGGGGTCATGGGATTCTACGACGGCCTGGGCGGAACATCCACGGCGGGAAGCGCCCACGACCTTTCCCTGATGCTCGACGTGCCCGTCATACTGGTGGTGGACTGCATGGGAATGGGCCTTTCCGTCGCCGCTCTGATCAAGGGCTTCAAGGAGTTCAGGGAGAACAACATAAAAGGGGTTGTACTGAACAACATGCCCCCTTCCATCTACAAGGAGAACCGGGATGTCATCGAGTCCGAGCTCGGGCTCAACGTTCTCGGATACGTGCCGAACGTGAAGGAACTGGTCCTGGAGAGCAGGCATCTGGGTCTGGTCCTCCCCTCTGAGGTGGAGGGCCTGAGGGAGAAGCTCAGATCCCTCGGCAGGGTCCTGGAGGAGACCCTGGACCTGGACTCCCTGCTGGAGATCTCGAAATCGGCACCGGGATTGGATTTTACCAGGCGCAGGGAGAAGCATGCCGGAGAAGCGAGGATAGCTGTGGCCTGCGACGAGGCGTTCTGCTTCATCTACGAGGACAATCTTGCCATACTCGAGGAGATGGGCGCAGAGATCGTGAGGTTCTCCCCGCTGCATGACGAACACGTTCCAGAGGCGGACGGCATGATACTGTACGGAGGGTATCCCGAGCTGTACGCCGGCGCCCTCAGCGCGAACGTGTCGATGCTGAAGGAAATCCGCGAGAAAATCGAGGCCGGTATGCCATGCATGGCCGAGTGCGGAGGTTTCATGTATCTGCACGAGGAGCTCGAGGATGCTGAGGGCGTGTCACATCCGATGGTCGGAGCCGTGAAGGGCAGGACCTTCAACAAAGGCCGCCTCTCCCGCTTCGGATACGTGAGCCTTGAAGCAGGGCACGACATGCTGGGGTTCGGGGAGGGGGATGTTGCCAGAGGCCACGAGTTCCATTACTGGGACAGCACGAACTGCGGCGGAGACCTCACAGCCACCAAGACACGGGGGACGAGATACGCGTGCGTCCATGGGACGGACACCCTGCTGGCCGGATTCCCGCATCTCTACTACTATTCCAACCCCGAGGTCCCCTACAGGTTCCTGCGCAGGTGCGCTGAGCGCAGAGGGAAGTGAGGCCCGCTCACCTTGCGAGGAACGCGGTGTATGCGGCGGCGTCCATGAGGCCCTCCTCCTGAGAAGGCTCCAGAATCTCGAACTCCACCATCCATCCCTCGTCGTAGGGGGACGTGTTTATCGTCTCCGGATCATTCTCCAGCTTCGGGTTGACGGAGAGGACCCTGCCCGATAGCGGGGCGTAAAGGGGCTCCACCGTCTTCACGCTCTCCATGGCTCCCACCTCGTCCCCTATGCCGAAAGAGGAACCGGGCTCGGGCAGTTCTACGTACACCACATTGCCCAGCTCGTGCTGGGCATGGTCGGTCATTCCCATGACGGCCCTTGTGCCGTCCCTTCTCACCCATTCATGGGACTCCGTGTAAAGGAGACCTTCTCTGACCTCATCCGTGTGCTCACCGCGTCCGTATCGGGTGTGCCGTTGATAAGCCTGTCCTTACAGGGGAGCCTCCGAGGGGTTCGGGAAGAACCTTAAAGGGCGCAACGCATTCCCCAGCCGATGAGGATAACCATCCGCGGTACCGTCCAAGGAGTGGGATTCCGTCCCGCCGTATATCGATCGGCAACATCCCTGGGCATACACGGAAGGGTCTGGAACGACGGCCCCGACGTGGTGATCGACGCGGACGGCGGGGAAGCCCTCCTCCGCGACCTGATGGAGAACCTACCCCCTCTTGCCAGGATAGCCTCCGTTGAGAAGGAGCCCTCCCTGGCGGACTACGATGATTTCAGGATAGCGGGATCGGAGGCCGGCAGGAAGGGGGTCGGGATACCCACCGACACCGCGATCTGCCCCAGGTGCCTGGAGGACATGCTCTCCGGAAGGCGCCGGGGATACGCCTTCACGAGCTGCACGGACTGCGGACCGCGCTTCACGCTGCTCTCCGGTCTGCCTTACGACAGGCCATCCACAGCCATGGCGGATTTCCCCATGTGCCCCGACTGCGCCAAGGAGTATTCGGATCCCTCCGACAGGAGATTTCACCATCAGACCGTGTGCTGTCCAGCCTGCGGGCCCTCCTATCGCCTTCTGGACGGCGACGGCGGGGCGGTCCCCGGGGAACCCGTCGACGTCTTCGCCGGTATGATCGCATCCGGATGCATCGGGGTTGCCAAGAGCTGGGGGGGAATGCACATATGCTGCGCCCCCGAGAGCACCCGCCGCATGAGGAGATGGTACCGCAGGGAGCAGAAGCCGTTCGCGCTCATGGTCAGGGACATTACCGCCGTTCAAACGTACGGCCGGCCCACGGAGGAGGAAAGGGAGCAGCTGGAGTCCGGACATCGCCCCATAGTGCTGGTGGACAAGGTCCCGGGCGAGGTCACGGAGGCCCTGTCACCGGGGCTGGACAACATAGGCGTGTTCCTCCCGTACACAGGGATGCAGCATCTTCTTTTCCGCAGCGGGAGGTTCGATGCTCTGGTGATGACGTCCGCCAACGTGCCGGGGGAGCCGATGATCACCGACGACAGGGATGTCCTGGAACTCGGTGCGGACTGCTACCTCCTGCACGACCAGAGGATAATCAACAGGGCCGACGACAGCGTCCTCAGGGTCATCGACGGCAGAACCTCGTTCATAAGGAAGTCCCGCGGACACATACCGTCCTACCTGGAGGTCCCCTTCGCAGGATCCGCCGTGGGCATAGGGGCGCAGGAGAACCTTACCGCCTCTGTGGCCGCCGGCGGCAGGATGTACAGCACGCAGCACATAGGCAACGGAGAGTCCCCGGGAGTTGCCGAGTACCTGGAGGAGGCCACGCGGTCGCTCATGGCGATGACGGGATGCCAACCCTCCGCGGTCGCCATGGACCTCCATCCGGGATACATCAACAGGGGCTTCGGCAGGGCCCTGTCCGAGGAGTGGGGCTGCGATCTGGTGGAGGTGCAGCACCATTGGGCTCATGCGGCCTCCCTGCTGCTGGAGAACTCCGCAGAGGAGGCTGTGGTCCTCTCGCTGGACGGCACCGGGTACGGGCCCGACGGCAACGCATGGGGCGGAGAGGTCCTCAGATCCGACCTGGCCTCATACGACCGCGTGGCGCATCTCCAGTACATCCCCCTGCTGGGGTCCGACAGGGCCCTGCACGACATAAGACGCCTGAAGTTCGCAGTCGACTGCATGAACGGCACCGAGAACCGGGACTTCGATGACTCTTCCGCCGCAGTGCTCAGGAAGCTGATGGGGAAGAGCGTGATGACGTCGTCCATGGGCAGGCTCCTGGACACCCTGGCCTATGCTCTGGGAGTGTGCGACCGCAGGACGTACGACGGGGAGCCGGCCATGAAGATGGAACCCCTGCTCGCCAGGGGGGAGAACGTGGACGGCTTCGGGACATACACCGAAAGAGGACAGATCATGACGGCCCACCTCTTCGAGAGGATAGACGGAGGGTGCCGCAGGGAGGACGCGGCCTATTCCGTCGTACGCGCGGTCATCGACGAGATGGTGGAATCGGCCAGGGTGGCGGCCGAATCCGAGGGAATACGCCGTCTGGGCATCACCGGAGGGGTCTCGTACAACAGACCCATATGCAGGATGTTCTCCGAATCGGCGAAGAGAACGGGCCTTGAATTGATATTCCATAAGAGCATACCCAACGGAGACGGGGGAATATCGGTCGGACAGGCCGCCGTCGCACTGAAGATGATCGGATGAGCAACACACTGTTCGTACTGCTTGACGGGGCCGAGGACGACCCCATACCTGAATTCGACGGGAAGAAGCCGCTCGATGTCGCCAGGATGCCTTTCCTGCACTCGAAAGCCAGGCACAAGATGTACACCACCGGTCGCGGTTACACCCATCTTTTCCTCAACGAGTTCTTCTCGGGAAGGCCCCCGGAGATGTCCCGCGGAGCCCTGGAGGCCTACGGCTTCGGCCTCAGGATGGGGCCCGGGAGGGTGGCTTACCGCCTGACCCCGGCCAGGATCGCCGGCGTGGACCTGAGATGGGCCTACGACTCCGAAGGATTCGCCGACGAGCTCGAGTCCCGCGTCAGGGAAAACCTCCACATGCTCGAAGATCCGGACGTGAGATTCTACATGGGAGGGAAGGCCGTACTCACGTTCAAAGGCGATTGCCCGGAGCCCGACGGGTTCCCGGTGCCCCCGAAGGACGGACCCTACAGGAGGTTTCCGGGGGAGCTGGGAGAGCTGGTGGATAAGGTCGCCCGCGAGATGGGGGGCGTGACGGATTACCCCTGGGGCGGGGGAAGTCCGGGCAGGGGAGGGAGGTCCTTCCCTTGTCTGGGAAGGATGACGGCGATATCCAACGGCCCCGTGGCCCTGGGGATAGCCGCCTCCCTGGGACATGATATAATGCTCGTGGACGACATAGAGGCCCGTTTCCCCGCCGCCAGGGATGCCCTGGAGACTGGAAACGTGTTCCTTCACCTCGACGAGGTCGACGAGTACAGCCATCAGAAGGACCCGGGGAAGAAGGTCCGGGTGCTGGAGCTCATCGATCGCCTGATGTGCGAGCACTTCTCGGACGTCGAGGACATAGTCTATTTCGTGGACCACGGGACCTCCTGCGTCACGGGTGAGCACATACTGATGACCGTGCCCTTTTGGACCTCCATAGACTCAGGGTTCCGGGACGGGGAGACTGTGCCCCTGAAGGACATAGTGCCCGGACTGCTGCCCTGAAGCCCCCTGTGTTTCCATCGGGGGCAGGTTATAATTATGTCGCTGTGCATCCGGGAGCAATGGCATCAGACTTCAGGCTCCCGCCCTCGCTCAGCATATACGGCAACGAGGAGATCGCGTACGACATCCTGTCCCGCATATGGGGGAAGAAAGGCGTCTTCACCTGCACCGTGGCGAACACCCTCACCTCCACCATACCCGGCATATCCGATGCCGGCGACACACCGGAACTCACCATGTTCACTCCCGCGGCCGACGCCGAGCTCCTGATGATGGGCAGGACCGTGTGCATGAAGGGGATACCGATAAACCCCGGAGGCATACCTACCCCCGCCACCCTTACAAAGGCCGCCCTGGAGCTCTCCGGCATGCCGTACCACATAGTCAACGGGGGCACGAGGGTCAAACCCTACGTCCCGTGCTTCGACGTCGGAGGGGAGTGCGGCGAGAAGATAACGACCGGAAGATCCGTCAAGAACGTCAGGGAATGCTACGAGAAGGGCGTGATGCTCGGCGAGTCTCTGTCGCGCGGATACGACTTCCTGGTGATAAGCGAGAGCTGCGCCGGGGGGACCACGACGGCATTGGCCGTTATGATGGCCATGGGGGTTGTGAAGGAGAACCTGGTGAGCAGCAGCTCGCCGAAGAACCCAAAGGAGCTCAAGACCCGGATCGTCATGGAGGCGCTGGAGGCGGCGGGCGTCGGCGTGGGCGACATGGCCGATGACCCACTGGGAGCCATAGAGGCTGTGGGCGACCCGATGATGCCTGCGAACGTGGGGATGATCATCGGAGCCGCCAAGAACGTCCCCGTCATCATAGGCGGAGGCACCCAGATGGCCGCGGTGATAGCCGCGGCGGTCAGGCTCGACCCCTCCGTGGTCGGCAACATATTCCAGGGTACCACCAGATGGCTGATGGAGGACCCCAACTCCAGCATGAGCAGGATGATGGATGCGATAGACAGGAACGTACCCATAGTCTACGTCAACATGGATTACTCCAAGAGCCCTTACGAGGGTCTGCAGGCCTACGAGTGGGGCTTCATAAAGGAAGGGGTCGGATGCGGCGGGGCCTCCGTGGCAGCCGTGATAGAGAGTGCCGGAAGGATAACCTGCGACGACATCCTGGACAAGGTGCATGAGTTCTACAGGGGAATAATGAACATTTAACCGCGGAAATAGCTCCTGGCCAGCTCCAGCTCGTGCTGTGTGTTCACGTTTACCGCGAGCTCGAACCAGTCCGTCTGGAAGCAGTACTCCTTCAGATACTCCCCCCTGAGCGTCCGCTCCCTGTCCATTATGGAGATGCCGGAGAGGACCCATTCCTTGCCCCCGTCCTCCATGGTGTATGAAGGAACCACCCCCGCACGGCAGACCGTCTCCTTGTCTATGACCGCCATGGCCGATTCCATCATCTCGGGGTTGAAGAACTCGATCAGGGCATCGACCGCGGAGGTGTTTAATAGCGGAAGGTCGGAGGGGGAGACCAGGACGAACTCCGAGGTCAGCCTCTCGAAGGACATGTGGATGTCCTCCATGAAACCCTCCCCGGTGGTGAGCAGGGTCTCGACCCCCATCCTGTGAAGGAACCTCTCCGTGCCCGGGGTGTTGTCGCTGACGGACACCAGCACCCGGTCCACGTGGGAGGAGGCCGATACTGCCTCCAGCACCCGCTGTATGGTGGGCTTGCCGCCCACCGTCAGCATGGGTTTCTCCACCCCGCATTTCCCCATCCGGGTGCCTTTTCCGCCGGCGTTTATCAGCGCATCCAACGCATCGCCCTCAGAACATAAGCGCCAGCATCAGCATGGAAACCAGTAGCATCGCGGCACGGGAGATCTCGTTGGTGGCCCCCAGCACATCGCCGTTGACCATGCCGAAACCCTTGTTGGCGATCTTAGCCATTCCCCAGCCGACCGCCACGGATATCACGGCCATCACTATGACGACCGCGATGTATCTGACCAGCAGGGGGTTCGCGACGAATCCGCCTACGGCCGCCATCATGATCACGGACACTACCACGGCCACGACGGCAAGTATCACGGCCACGATCGTGGATATCATCATCGACTTCGTGCTGGTGAAGCTCACCTGCCTGCCCGCCATGCCGCTACCCGGCTCACCGAAGGCCGCCGCGGCCACCATGGCGTTCCGGGTGAGAACCTCGACCGGCCAGACCAGGGCCAGGAAGAACAGCCCCATGTCGACGAATGCCGCGAAAGATATCAGGGTGATCGTGAGTGCCACTCCGAATCCGCCCGCGCCCATGGAGCTGTCCTTCATGGCATGCACGCGCTTCTCCGTGCTGCCGGAGGCTATCATGCCGTCCCCGAAATCCACCAGGCCGTCGAAGTGAAGGAACTTGGTGAGCATCAGCAGGAGTGCCAGCGAGACCGCCACGGCGGTTATGGTCCCGAATCCCGCGAGCACCAGTATTCCCGCCGCGGCCATGACGACCAGACCCACGAGGAATCCTATAACCGGCGCGAAGTGCATGTTCCTGTCCATGGCATCCATCTCGTCTTCGTTCACATCCAGAGGTATTATGGTGAAGAAGGACACCATTCCCTTGATTGCCGCCATCATGCTCTTGGATGTGATCCCCTCGGTGATGGAAGCGGGTCCGGTCTTGCCCTCCCCGGCACGGTGCTCCTGCCCTTCGGTATAAGCCGCTTCCGGTCCGGGCATCGGAGCGGGTTCGGGATACGCGGGGATTACGGGCTCGGGAGAAGGAGCGGGCACCTCCTGGATCGCGGGCTGCGGTGAGGGTTCCGTCTCCTCCATCGGAGCCTCTGGCACGCTCTGAATCGCGGGCTGAGGCTCGGGGGCGGGGTGCACCTCCCTGAAGGCGGGGATCGGCCTCGCCTCCGTCTTGGGGGGCTCCTTCCAGTCGGACTGGGCAGACCTGTCCGTCTCCGGTGCGGAGGTGGCAACCCCTTCGCCAGCGGGCTTCATGGGGACCTTGTCCCAGAACGCCGATCTGGGCTTCGGCTCCTGACGGTTCTCCTCGGCATTCGTGTCTTCGGACTGCTCAGGCTCACCCGGTGCCTTCCAATCGTGCTTCTTCTCGCTGTTCTCATCTGCCATTTGCTCACCTTTCGTGTATTGTCCCCTCGGACATCTTGGTCATCATTCCGGCGGCCAGTCCGCAGACTGCGGCCCCCAGGTATCCATCTTGGCTCCGGATTCTGCGGGGCCCTTCGGCCAGGCGGAGGAAGCGCTCCTCCGCCCCCTCTCCTGCGATCGCACGGGCCAGCTGCGAACCGAGTATGATATGCGAGGTTAAATGGGTTGGGTAGTCCCCCGAGCCGTAGGTGCACCCCAGCAGGTCGAGCCTGTGCATCTCGAGCAGGGCCTGCGTCAGGGCCGACACGTCACGGTCGCGGATCATCCCGTCCAACACGGCGTCGAACTCTTTCCTTGTGACGCGCGGATCGCCCTCTCTGACGATGGAGAGGATATCATACTCCGTCACCCCGTGGGACCTCAGGCCGTCCATGAAGGTCCCGGGCACGGGGAAGTCTCCGCGTCTGACCAGAGAGGAGCGCACGGCGTCCCTTACCGAGCGGGCCATGGATATCCCCAGCGGTGTTCCCGTACCGGAGTAGGACACGCGGTCGGAGCCTGGCGGGGACACTATCGCCATGGAGTCCGAGGTGGTGCCGGTCTCGCTGTACCCGAGGGAGTTCAGCGCCGCCGTCTTGGCCTCCGTCATGGCTATGAATATGTTCATCTTGGCCGCATCGGTCAGCGCGGACGGGGACACCCCGATTATGTTGATGGTTCCCGCGAGGAGCCTGGCGGATCTCTCGAGCGACAGCCTGTGCCTCTCCTCCCAGTTATCCAGCACCTCTCCGGCGACCACCTGGTTGCTTAGACCGGCGGTCGCGGCGGCCTCCGTCCTCACACCTTCAAAGACGGTCTCCGCCACCGAGAACACGTGCCTCACCTCGGCGGCGGTCATGAAACCCACGGAGTACGGGGGGAGTCCCAGGTCGTCCCTGACGGAGCGTATGTGCCCCATGGGGTCCTCGTGCATGTAGTCCTTCTCCACCTCCATTATGAACAGGGTGTCGGTTATCCCGTGGCCTCCGCCGAGAACGGCTGAGCTCAGAACCTCCATCATCTCCTCCAGCCTGATGACTGCGACAGGAAGCCCACTGTGTTCCAGTATCTCCGTCATCATGGCAGCAGCCCCCATACCAGGGCGTAAGCGCCCTCGACGTACAGTTGAACATGTACCCCCAGCAGGCAGAACAGCGGCAGCCCCGCCATTATTATGAACAGCACGGAGGACAGCTCGACCAGGCGGTAGCATCTTGATATGTCCTCCGGGGTCGGCAGCGGGCCCGTGCCCATGACGTAAACGTCCTTCTTCTCCATGCTTATACCCAGGACCGCGGCGGCGGCGGTCATCGGCCAGCCGCTGTTGGGGCTGGGCGTCTTGCCGTGATCGGCCCTGGCCGCCGGTATGGCCGCCCTCCAGTCCATGCGCATGAGCACGGCCGCCAGGGCCAGGAAGGCGGGGGATATGCGAGAGGTGAGGTACCCCAGGACGTCGTCGAAACGGGCTGGGAAGAACCCGAGGTCTCCGTACTTGTCGTTCAGATACCCCCACATGGCATCCATCAGATTGGAGCACCTGAACACTATCGCCCCCGGAAGGCCCAGTATGCCGTTGAAGAACATCGGTGAAACCACGCTGTCGGCGAAGTTCTCGGATATGGTCTCGCAGCAGGATGAGGCTATATGCTCGGAGTCCATCCCCTCCGTCCTGCGGCTCACTATCATCTGCACCTTCGCCGCCGCGGCGGCGGTGTCGCCGTTCTCGAGATCCCTCTTGATCGGCCTGCAGTGGCGCCTGAACGAGAAGACCGCGAACGTTATCTTGAGGAGGAACGCGGAGACGATGATCCATGCGATCTCACCGAGGTAGATGCGCACCCCCGATAGCACGAGGAAGGCCGCGGATCCGAATAGGAACACCACCAGCAGGAAGGAGAGGAACCCTTTCAGACGGGTCGCCGTCCTGCCCCCGCGCCTGATGCGCCTGTCCAGCCAGCCGAGGATGTTCCCCATCCATCTCAGAGGGTGCACTGCGTTCGGCAGGTCCCCTATGATGGCGTCTATGAGCAGAGCCCCCAGTACTATCAGTGCCGCATCGATCCATAGCTCCATGGGATCACTTCAGGCCCTTCATTACCTCTCCCACCGCCCTTATGAAGGCGTCGTTGCGCTCCCGGTCCTTGACACTGAAGCGTACGTACCACTCGAAGGGTGTTCCGAAGGAGGCGCAGTCCCTGACCATTATGCCGTGTTCGAGCATCCTCCTCTGGAACTCGGCGCACTTGACGCCCAGAGACCTCAGGGAGGTGAAATAGAAGAAACCGTCCGCCACGCCGTCCAGGGGGAACCCGAGGGCGGTGAGCTCGTCGTGCATCCTGCGGGACTCCGAATGCATCATCTCCGCGGCCCTGCGCACATAGTCCATGTGCTGCCCCACAAGAGACACCAGGACGTCCTGCTCGACCTGACCCACGTTCCAGGTCATCCTGACCTTCTCCATCTCGCGGATCATGGCCTCCGAGGCTATCCCGAACCCTATCCTTATCCCGGGTATGGCGAAGGATTTGGTGAGGGAACCTGCAACCAGTATGTTTCCCTGCTCCTCAACCAGACCGGCGCAGGTTATGTCCTCGTATCCGTGCACCAGCTCCAGCAGCGTCTCGTCCAGGAAAAGGAGCATTCCGCGGTCCTCGCATTCCCGGGCTATGTCCAGTATCTTCTCCCTGGGCTCGATGCGTCCGGTGGGGTTGTTGGGGTTGCATATGTACAGAGCCTTGGCCCCCATCTCCATGAGGGAGGTGAGCCTGCGGCGGTTTATGCGGAGACCGTCCTCCTCGGATATGTCGTTCCAGAGTATCTCTGCCCCTGCGATCCTGCACTGTTGTGAGTACTCCGCGAAGGACGGACGGGATATTATCGCACGGTCCCCGGGACCCAGGAAGGTGTTGGGGAAACAGCGTATTATGTCCGAGGAGCCCGAGCCTATGATGACATTCTCGGGACCCACTCCGAAATGCTCCGCCACCGTCCTTCTGGGGAGTTCACAGGAGTCGTCCGGATAGTGACCGACCTCTCCGACCGCCGAAAGGACCGCCTCCCTGAGGAAATCGGGAGGGCCGAAGGGGTTCAGATTATGGCTGTAATCCTCTGCCTCGCCCAGTCTCCAAGCCTGTCCGCCGTGGACGGTCTTGGGAAGGTCCTTCAGCGCATCTCTCGTCAGTTCTTCGACCTTCATACTGCCGGGTGATGGATGAAGATGATTAAATAATGATGGATTATCCATCCATACATGCCCCTCGCTCAGAGCTTGCTCCCGGTGCGGTATCTCTTGGGCAGGACGAACAGCTCCCCCTCGCTGTCGAAACCCACCGAGGCGCTGACCCCGTACACGTCCTCGATCAGCTCCGGGGTTATAACCTCCTTGGGCTTTCCGATCCCGACGATCCCCCCCTTCTTCATGATTATGCAGAGGTCGCAGTATCTGGCCATGAGGGATATGTCGTGCTCGGCCACAAGGACGGTCATGTCCTTCTTGACCATGGCGCTGAGGTACTCCATGACGTCCAGCTTGTACTTCATATCCAGGTGGGAGGTGGGCTCGTCCACGAGCATGAGCCGCGGGTCCTGGACATAGGCCTTGGCGATGAGCACGCGCTGGCGCTCACCCGAGGACAGCAGATTCAGAGGGCGGTCCTGCAGATGCAGGACCCCGAACTTCCTGAGAGCGTCCACCACCTCGGTCTCGTCCCGCTCGGACTCCCACCATATGTTCTGCAGGAAGGGGTATCTGCCCAGCATCACGGTCTCGTAAACCGTCAGACCGAAGCTCACCCGCAGCTCCGCGGGCACGTTGGAGACCATCCTGGCGACCTGAGACGCCTTCTTGTCTAGGACGGTCTCCCCGTCGATGAGTATGTCGCCGGAGGAGGTCCCGTGCATCCTGTTTATGCACTTCATCATGGTGCTCTTCCCGCAGCCGTTGGGCCCTATGAGGCCGACCAGCAGCCCGGCGCCGACGCTGTAGGACACGTTCCGGACGGCATGGTATCCGTCCTCGTAGTACTTGTTCACATTCCTTAGCTCCAGAAGCGGCGTTTCATCCGTCATACATCTTCCCCCTCCTGACCAGCAGGTATGCGAATACGGGCACGCCTATCACAGTGGTGATCGCACCTACCGGAAGCTCTATGCCAGTCATCATCGTCCTGGATGCGAAGTCCGCCAGCATCATCAGCGCGCTGCCCAGGACTATGGATGCGGGCAGCACCAGCCTATGGTCCCCTCCCAGGATCATACGGCAGAGGTGGGGTATGACCAGCCCCACGAAACCGATTATGCCGACGAACGCCACGCATATCGCGGTTAGCACCGACGCGAGGATCAGCATGAATCTGTTGAACCTCCTCACGTTGAGCCCCATCTGCATGGCCTGGTCCTCCCCCAGCAGGACCAGGTTCAGCTCCTTGGCCCATACCAGAGGCACCAGGGACAGGAAAAGGGCCGGGACCAGCACGACCCAGACCTGGCTCCAGGATATGTTGGAGAACGATCCGAACAGCCAGGACAGCGCGCCGGTGACCTGGTGGCCCGCCATGGACAGCATCAGCGTCTGGACGGCCGAGAACGCCAGGCCCACCACCACTCCTGCCAGGACGTAGTTCACCGAAGACCCGCCCGCCCTCTCGGCTATGAACATCGTGGCGAAGAACGCTATCAGGCCCCCTGCGATGGCCGCGAACGCCGTCAGGTACATGTCGTTGGGAGCGAAGATGCCGAAGAAGGTGAAATCGAAGGCTATCACGGCTATAGCCGCAGTGCCCGCCCCGGAGGACACTCCCATAATGTAGGGGTCGACCAGAGGGTTCCTTATTATGGCCTGGTAGACGGCGCCGGCCACGGAGAGCCCGATGCCCACCGCGAACGCCGCCATGGTGCGCGGAAGCCTGGAATAATACACCAGTATCTCCGGCTCCGTAAGATCCTGGCCTCCCTTCGAGATCGCGGAGAACAGTATCGAATAGGTGTCAGTGAAGGAGAACACCGCGGTGGACCCCACCGAAAGGCTGGCCGTGAATATCCCGAACGCTATCGCCGACCCTGCCGCCAGCACCAGCACCAGGCGGCGCTTGCTCTTCGCGTTGTGGGAGCCTTCACCCGGATGCGTGTAAGCCCTGAGATTCTGCCTTATGAATCCCAGGGGGCACTCTATGCGGAGGACGTATTTCATCGCCAGATACAACCCGGCTACGATCAGCGCTACGGCGGCTGCCAGGATCCACAGGGGGAATCCGCCGCCGGGCACGGATTCCGGGAAGGAGCCGTATATGGCGTACATTCCCGAGTCGTTGCCCACGAACGTCCAGCTACCGATCACCGTCACCGGGCTCATGTTGTAGTTGTCTACATTCGAGGGGCGCTCGAACACCGACAATATGTTGCCTTCCAGGTCCGACACGTAGTTCTCGGACCGGGAACCGTAGGCCGCCAGGTATATGCGCTCCCCGTCGACCAGGACGGGGGCTGCATGCACCTCCTCGATAGAACCGTTCATCAGGGAGGCGCTGCCGGCTGAGCTTATCCTGTATAGGCCGCCGGAAGCGGCGAAATAAGCTCCCTCGAACCCTTCGTTGGAGACGGCCACCATGTAGTTGGAGACGATACCGAAGTCCTCCGTGTTCAGGTACCTGCGCTCCAGAGACCCGCCCTCGAAGGTGTAGATTGAGACGCCGCCCACCAGAGAGTTCATGCCCCTTCCGTCGCTGACCGAGAACATCAGGATGAGACCGGACCCGTTGCTTATCACCGAGGGGGCGGACACCAGGCCGTACTCCTTGTCCCTTATCGTCCTCGTGTAGACCTTATCCATATCCACCAGGTCCCCAGAGGACCCGTCGAGCACGTACAGGCACCCGTCCAGAGCCCCGCAGAACACATAGCCGTCGGTCACGGTCGGGGACAGATAGTATGTGTGCCCGCCCAGCTGGTAGGACCATACGAGGTTGAGGTCGGTGTCGAAGCAGTACACCATCCCGTTGGAGGACATGAGGTACACCCCTCCGGAGCTGTAGACCGGACTGGCGGGGCCGGTGCTGTACGTCGTGCCTGTCAGCTCTGCACCGGTGTCCAAAGGTATGGAACCCTCCCCGGACTCTATGTCCAGGGAGTTGTAGGGGGCCCCCCCGAAAGTGGTGACGTTCTCGTTGTCCTCCCCGGGTCCGACCTTCCAGGGGATCTTGAACACGTATCCGCACCCGGAAGGGACGTATATGCTGTCCCCGACGATTAGAGGGGTCGATGTCTCGAAGTACAGTATGCCCGGGAATTCGAAGGACCACTGCAGCTCCCCGTCCATCGTGTAGCACCTGAGCGCGGCGACCGTGCTCTGGGAGCTCATGCCGGAGCTGGTGCCGAACTTGACGAAGACCCTGTCCTGGGCGCTGAGCACGGCCGAGCACACCCCGCTCACACCGCCTCTGGTGTCGGTCCATTTGACGGCGGCCTCCTCCTCGGAGCGCTCGCCGACGGTCTGAGCCCCCGACTGCGCGGAGTCACCCCTGACCATGACCCAGGAGTCCTGGCAGTCCGGAGTCTCCACCGGCGTTATCCCTTCGGGGTAGAACCCTAGCGCATAGGAACCGGGTGTGCATTCCCCGTATATCGACCCCGCCTCCGACCACGATCCGGACGCCTCCGACCAGAGGTATACCCTCCACCCGCAGGAAACGGTCACGCCCGTCGTCCCGGAATCCACGAACGAGCCTCCCTCCGATGACCCTCCGATGGTCGAGGAGGTGATGCCGTCTACGGTTATCGTGCCCTCCGAGCTGGCGTAACCCACCCCGGAGGATGCGGCGGTTCGGCGCAGCATGGTGTCCACTGTGTCGCCGGCGCGGATCTGCGCCTCCGTCCACACCGTACTTCCGTCACCGTAGTCGAAGAGGACCATGTCCGAGTCCCCGGGGTCCCCGGACGATCCGACCCCGGCGGCACCCGCGGATGAGAACACCAGAACAGACAGCACCAGCAGGACCGCGGCCCTTGAACCCGCCTGCCTCATTGGAATCCCAGTTCCTTGGTGTACGTGAGGTAGTCCCTGTAGTCGCTGCCTATGAATTTGCTCATGGTTATGTCTCCGAATATGTCTGGATTCAGTATCCTGGCCACCAGTT